>NZ_JBIBFR010000022.1:0-136034 GCF_042956125.1 Streptomyces sp. NPDC008313 | reverse complement strand
GCCTCACGGCCAAGGGCACCACGAAAACGCTCACCGGAACCCGCTACTACACGGCCAACGGCCAGACCATCGCCGTTCGCACGGCGGTCTCCGGCACATCGGGCACCAAACTGACCTTCCTGGCCGCCGACCACCACGGCACCTCCAGCATCGCCCTCGACTCCGTCACCTACGCGGTCACCAAGCGCTACTCCACCCCGTTCGGCGGCCCCCGCGGCACAAAGGCCGGCAACTGGCCCGACGACAAGGCCTTCCTGGGCAAGCCGGCCGACGAATCCACCGGCCTGACCCACGTGGGCGCCCGAGAGTACGACCCGGGCACCGGCCAGTTCATCAGCGTCGACCCGGTGCTGGCTGTCGAGGATGCGCAGTCCCTCAACGGTTACTCATACGCGAACAACACACCGGTCACCAGCTCCGACCCGACCGGCCTGTGCATGTACGCGGACTGCCCGACGCGTCCTAGCCCTGGCGAGCAGAACACGACCCCTGGCCATAAACCGGGGAAGAGGAAGGATTCAGCGAATACCAGTTACGCGAAACAGGGCCTGTCTTACAACGGGGGTGGGACGTCCCACACGAGCAGCTCGGGAAACACGAGCAGCGGAGGCGACTCCTGGCTTCCCGATTTCATCGAGGGCCCGGTCGACACAGTCGTCAACTACGGCACAGCCATCGTCACCACACCGGACATCTGGTGGGGAGCCGGAGAGACTGCACTCGGCGTCTTCATGATGGGAGTCGGCGGCACCGAGGACTTCCTTGGTGGTGCCGTGTGTGTGACCACCGGCGCGGGATGCGTGATAGGCATCCCCGCCGTAGCCCAGGGAACCGGACTCATCGTCGGAGGCGGCTTCACAGCCGGCGACGGGGTAAGCCGCTTCAACGACGGCATCGGAACGGCCCTGCGCGAGGCGAAAGCGGCTGAGTCCTCGGGTTCTTCGGGAAGTGCGACACCATCCTGGATTCCTGAGAAGGCGAGTAGCAAGGTTCCGGAATCCCTTGGCGAGGGTAAAGCAACAAAGAAGGGCGTTGGGTGGCGCTGGAACGATGGAAAGGGGAATGGAGTCCGCATCGACAAGGGGAATTTGAACAACTCGCAAGAGTATCAGCAGGTTGATCACGTGGTCATCAATTCTGGCGGGCGTATAATCGGACGAGACGGAGAGCCTGTGTCGGGTGACATCAAGTCCAACGCCTATCAGTCGCATATCCCGCTCAGTGAATGGGTGAAGTGGAAGTCGTGGAATTCTCCGAATTGATCACAGTCACGCTTCCCGAGATGCGGAAGAGCGTCCTGTCTGCGGTTCGTGCTCTCTCGGACAAGGCGTACCAGGAACGCGTCTGGCTTGACCACGACTACCCGCAGGAGGGTTATTATGACGACTTCTCCATGAATATCCACATTCTCTTCGATGACACGTTGGTGCTGGATGATCCAGCGGCGTCGCTAGGTACAGTTCTGAAGTGTCAAGAAGAGGTAGAGGTGATGGCTTCCCTGGCTGCCGCTCTAGAAAACCTGTTCGATCGAGAGGGTGGACAGAGGGAAGACCTCGATTATGTTCGGTCGCCATTGTGGGATGCTGTAGTCCGGTGTGCGTCGAGGGCGCACTTCATAATGACTCAATAGTTCATTTGTGGCACGGGGTGCTCGGCTGCGCCGACTATTCGTCAGCGAAATAGGGCGGCGAGATGAGCGGAGGCGATGGCTGAAAACCCCGGGAGGCCACTGACGACACGCAGATGGCTGTTCTTGGCCGGGGAGTCGCTGTCGGACATTTGCCACCAGGCCGAGGACGTCCTGATGGGCAGATTTGGGCCAGGCCCGGCTGCGGTGACCAGGGGTTGGCGGGGGCGAGGGTGGCCCAAACCTGCCGATTGCCTGGGGAGGGGTGATGAGTGGTCTCAGTGGTCCGGGGTGGGGTCGGTGGCCGCTTCGGGGGCGGGGAAGGGCTGGGGGCCGGGGGTGATGAGGGCGTGGAGCATGGCTGCGAAGACGAGGGCCCAGGTGGCGAGGGCTACCCAGAGCCAGGTCTGGCCGATCCATTCCACGATGGGGAGGTCGTCGGCGTGGCCCAGGTACATGCCGGCGACGGCGTACATGCCGAGGGGGAAGACGATGCTCCACCAGGTCGGCTCGTAGGCGAGCGGCACCCGGTGGACCCAGTGGCGCCAGACGCCGACCGCGACCAGGACCGGGATGAGCCACGTCGCGAAGCACCAGAAGACGACCGACAGGCCGGCCACCAGGCCGCGCACCGCGTCGACCATGGGAGTGCTCTCCATCTCCACGATGCGTGAGCCGGCCACCACCGTGATGGCGACCGCGCCCATGGAGACCCAGTACGGCGGGTCGAGTTCTCGGGGCTCCAGGGGGTAGAGCATCAGGCGCAGGGCGACGAAGAGCGCGGACGCGGCGTAGAGGACGCAGCCGACCGACCAGGAGAAGACCGCGACGATGGCCAGGCCCTGGTGTGCGCTCGGATGGTGGGGCTCCAGGCTCGCGGCGGCCGTGGCGACCGACTGGCTCGCGACCACCCAGATGAACCAGGTCCCGTTGGCCGCCGCCACGACCGGGCGTTCGCTGCGGCCCAGGACCGCCGCCCACGGAATGGTGTAGCCGAGGACCACCCAGGTGAGCGCGGCGATCACGAGCAGGACGGTGGCCGGAAGGATGCGGCCCTGGCCGGTCAGTCCGACGGCGAGGACGTCGGTACCCGCCACGAAGGTGAAGAAGAGGAACGCCTTGCGGGTGTCGTGGGCGTCGGCGGCGAGTGCGTGGCGGTGGGCGACGAAGCGGCGGGCCGTGAGGACGACCAGCAGGGCGTACACGACGGCGGTGATGCCGAGGAGCACCCGGGCCGAGAGGGTCCAGCCGCGCAGATTGCAGCCGACGGACAGAATGCCCGTGGCCATGACGAGGGCGAAGTACCCGGGGGACAGGCCTGCGGGTGACAGGCCGGCCAGCCGGGGCGAAGGTCCGGTCGTGAGGGGCACGCGGGAACCGTATGGGAAAGAAGGCCCCAGTGACTTGGGACGTTCGGCCTAATCGGTGACGGACGGCGTGACGCGTGGCGGGCGCTCAATATCCCCACAGTGCGGCGGTGTGAGGGACGGCCCGTGCGTCGCGACTGCGGCCCGCGATTCACCCACGCACTTCACCCACGCGCTGACGTACTGGCCAGGGCCTCGCGAATCTCGGCTGCGGGGAAGGGAGTGCGCTTACTTTCCGTAACAAGTCGATGGGCGAAGGCGTCCATGACGAGGGCGTGCGGGGCGTGGCGGTCAATGATCGCCGCGATCCCAGGGGGAACGCCGTCGGGGCGGCGGCCTGCGGTCCACTCGCGCAGGAAAGTCCCGAGCTCTGCGTCGCCCCGCACGGTCGCGGGCAGGTGGTGGCGCAGCAGATGCCACGGCATGTAGCAGCGGTCGTACACGAGGTGGTCGGAGAGGAAGGCTGCTTCCTGGGCCGAGAGCTCGAAATGGCGGCTGAGCGCAAGTCCGAAGTCCGCGAAGTACACCTGTTGACCGTCAGTCAGCACGTTGCCGAAGTGCGCGTCAAAATGCACCAGTTCGCGTGACCTCATGAACTCGGTCCCCCGCAGCAGCGCGTCTTCCGCCCACAGATAGGTGGAGTCGCCTCCCGGCTCCGTGCCACCCGCCTCACCCGTGGTGCTGATCCAGGCCGCCAGTGTGTGAGGCACGTGCTCCAGGAAGAGCACCAGGCTGAAGGAGGACGTGCCGATGGCTTCCAGCCGGTGACGCACGGCAGGCGATCCCTCCCAATGCGCGACGGCTCCCTCGACACCTCCGAACGCGTCGGCGAAGTCGGCGGGAGGCCGGTCCGGCAGAACCCGCCAGTGATACATGAGCGGAAAACCGGGGAATTCGCCCTGCAGAACCCAGGCGGTGGCCATGACGTGCGCGGCCAGTTCGCGCCAAGCGCCGAACCCTGCCGACCCCACCCCGTACTGGTAGTAGAGAGGGAGCTCGAACAGGTTGGCGGTCGAGCGCACGTACTCCGGCCGCAATTCGATGTCCGTCAGGGGGATCCGCTTGACGAAAACAGGTATCCCCGCGACCTCCATCGCGGCCCGCCTGCCACCGATGCCCGAGCCCAGTGCCGGCGCGGCAGCCACCGCATCGCCGAGCCTGCGGTCGCTGAGCAACGAGAGCTGGGCTCCTACGGCGGCGTAGGCGCGTACACGTGCGGCGGGTAGGGGCTTGGTCTCACCCAACGGTGGCTCCTGCCTGACATCACGGGGCACGAGGCTCCTCAATGGGCGCTCAGTGGTGGCGCTGGTTCGCCTTGAGAGTGCGTATGAGGGAGTGCAGGAGGGTGGGGGTGGTGGTGAGGATGGTGTCGGGGGCGTCGCTTTCGCGGAGGTGGAGGGTGGTGCCCGTGGAGTCGGCGGCGATGTAGACGCAGTTCGAGCTGTCACCGCTGTAGGTGGATTTCTGCCAGGTGAGGGGCTTCATGATGGGTCCTTTCACATGTCCCGGATCAGGGTCTGGATGAAGGTGCGTGACTCGTCGGGGCTGAGTGCACAAGTTTCCATGTGGTCCAACACAGAGCGGTACTTGCCCAGTTGCGCCTCCGCATCCAGGAAACCGCAACCACCGTGATGTGTGTCCAGCTGAACGGTGTCCAGTTGGGGGATTGGCCCTTCCACGTAGTCGAAGGACTGGCCTGTGCTCGGGAAGCGGTCCGCGCCGAAGGGGACCACCTTGATGGTGACGTGCTGCAGCTCGCTCATGTCGAGGAGGTGCTTGAGCTGACCGCGCACCACTACAGAGCCCCCGAAGCCCATACGGAGTGCCGCCTCGTGAATGGTGGCGGAGTATGAGAGCGGCTTCTCCCGGTGGAGGATGCTCTGTCGTTTCATGCGGAACGTGAGCCGGTGCTCGACCTCGTACTGGCGGATGGGCGGAGCCACTTGCTGGAACAGGGCACGAGCGTGGTCCGTGGTCTGCAAAAGAGCTGGGATGTGGAGGATGAGGGCCGCGCGCACGCCGACGGCGTGATGTTCCAACTCGGCAAGGTCGACCAGGGCCGCGGGCAGGTGCTCGCGGTACTCCTCCCACCAGCCGCGCACGCGCCGACCGGTCATCGCGGCCAGCGCGTCGACGAGCCGGTCGTCTGAGCAGTCGTACAGACGAGCCATGGAACGGAGTCGGTCGGCGCTGATCGGCGTGCGACCCGTCTCGACCATGCTGATGCGCGCTTGGTTGACGCCCAGGAGCTCAGCGGCGCCGGTGGCGGTGAGTCCCGCCCGTTCACGGAGTTTGCGCAGCTCGGCTCCCAGTCTCCGCTGCCGCAGCGTGGGGTTGCTGGTGGGCGGCACGGATCTCCCTTCGGGCCGCAACGCGGCGTCTGCTTCCCTCACACGAGTGAAGCATGGATGTGTCCAGTGGCATTTGTTAGAGACATCTAACCAGCTGCTCTACCGTAATGGCGTACCGCCAACTCCCCGCGCCCATAAGCCGGAAGCGCACCACACCCCTGGCATTGCCACCGTCCGGCGCCGTAGTTGAGCGTGCCCCGATCCCTTCTCTCCCGGAGGTAATTCATGGTCACCGTAGCCCCGCCCGACACCTGGGTGTATGCCCTTCGTCTGCCGCATGACCCCAGAGCCGCACGGGTCGCACGTATGACCGTGCGGGCCGCGCTCCGTGGGCACGGGATGGGTGAAGTCGTCGATGTCGTCGAGTTGTTGACGTCCGAGTTGGTCAGCAACGCGTACCGGCACACCAAGGGGCCCGCCTCCTTGCGGCTCACCGCGCTCGGGGGTGGGCGGTTGCGGGTCGGGGTGTGGGACAGCAGTCCGTACGTGCCCGCGCCGTTCGACAAGCCGCCCGGGGAGCCGGTGCCGTACGTCGACATGGGTGCCGAGGAGGGGCGGGGGCTGTTCCTCGTGCGGAAGTGGGCCGACTCGTGGGGCGGGTGGACGCTCGGGGACGGGCTCCTCGGGCGCGGAGCCGGGAAGTTGCTGTGGTTCGAGGTCGGGGCCCGTGGCGGGGGCAGGGGGTGACGTGTGACACCTCAACGGGACTGTTGTGGACGAAACGTGGGAAAGCCGTGTCGTCTCGTCACAGGCATGTCTCCGGGGCGTACCGGCGTGAGGAATGCCCTTGCGGGAGATTTGCGCGTGGGGAATCTTGAGAGTGTTTGCGTGGGGTGAGGCGGGCGTCGCCTGTCCCGCCTGTCTTGACCCAAGGAGAGCACCCACCGATGTCGCACCCTTCCGGGCAGCCGCCGCAGGACGGTCACGGTAATCCGCCGCAAGGCGCTCCCGGTGGCTACGGGACACCGCAGCCCTACCCCGGCCCGTACTCGTCGCCTCCGCAGCAGCCCCCGGGCCCGCCCGGACAGACGCCCAACCCGTACGCGCAGCCCCAGCAGCCGCCCCAGGCGCAGCAGCCGCCCCAGGCGCAGCAGCCGCCGCAGGCGCCGCCCGCCTACGGGGCCCCGCAGCCCGGGTACGGGCAGCCGCAGGCACCCTACGGCGCGCAGCCGCCCCACGCCGGTGACCCGTACGGCGCGCAGCCGCCCCACGCCGGTGACCCGTACGGCGCGCAGCCGCCCAACGCCGGTGACCCGTACGGCGCTTACCCGCCGCCCCCGCCTCCCGGCAACGGGGGCGGGAAGCGGCTCGGGATCATCATCGGGTCCGCCGTCGCCGCCGTCGTGCTCATCGGCGGCGGGGTCTATCTCGCGACCAGCGGCGGAGGGGACGACGACGGCAAGGCGAAGGCCGACAAGAGTCACTCCGCGTCCGCCGAGCCGACCGCGACCGAGAGCACCGAGGACATCGACGAACCGACCGTCGACGAGCCCACCGCCGAGGAGTCCGACCCCTCGGTCGACGACGGCACCGACGACGTCGGCTCCGCTCCCGCGACCGGCTTCAAGGGCCAGTGGCAGGACGACGACAACAAGACGCTGACGATCGGCGACAAGTACACGTCCGGTGACGTCAAGGGCAAGTACGCCGTCTCCTACATCGACCCGGGCGGTGACGGCATCCTCACCGGCCTCGGGATGGACCGCAGCGACGGCGTCTTCCGCATCGCCCTCAAGCCCATCGGCAGCAACGACGAGAAGGACTACCTCGCCGCGACCCTGAGCCGTGACGGCGACTCAGTGAAGGTCGTCTGGGACGACGGCGGCCGCGACACCCTGCCCTGGGCCGGCCCCAGCAGCTGAACCCGGGTCGGGCAGCGACCCCCCGAGGCCCCCGGCAAGGCCCCATGCACGCCCGCCGGGGGCCTCACCGCTGCCCGCGGCCCCGCGTGAGAGCGACGTTCCCGTCCGGTCACCCGACGCCACAGGACCGGAAACGCGCGCTCCGTACGTTCAGGTCGTCGGCGCGTACCACCGCGTACGAGAACTGAGCACCGGAGAACCGTGGAGGCGTCCATGACTGGCCCTGAGACGAGCCCCGCAGCGAGCCGGGGAGGCGGTGGCCGCGGCGGGCGGTGGATCGAGGAGTGGGACCCGGAGGACGAGGTCTTCTGGGCGGAGAGCGGGGAGAGGGTCGCCCGGCGGAACCTGCTGTTCTCCGTGGTCTGCGAGCACATCGGCTTCTCGGTCTGGACGCTCTGGTCGGTGCTGGTGCTGTTCATGGGGCCCGAGTACGGGCTGAGCCCGGCCGACAAGTTCCTGCTGACGTCGATGGTGACGCTGGTCGGCGCCGTCGTGCGGGTCCCGTACACCTTCGCCGTCGCCCTCTTCGGCGGGCGGAACTGGACGGTCGTCTCCGCGAGCCTGCTGCTCGTGCCGTCCGTCGCCGCGTTCGCCGTGATGGAGCCGGGCACCTCGTACTCCACGTTCCTGCTGGTCGGCATGGCCGCCGGTATCGGCGGCGGCAACTTCGCCTCGTCCATGACCAACATCAACGCGTTCTTCCCGCTCAGGAAGAAGGGGTGGGCGCTCGGGCTCAACGCCGGTGGCGGCAACATCGGCGTCCCGGTGATCCAGCTGGCCGCGCTCGCCGTCATCGGCGCGAGCGGCGGACCGCGCGTGCTGCTCGGGATCTACATCCCGCTCATCGTCGTCGCCGCCGTGCTCGCCGCCGTGTTCATGGACAACATCGCCTCGGTGAAGAACGACACCGGCGCCGCCCGCGACGCCGCGCGCGACGCACACACCTGGATCATGGCCTTCCTCTACGTCGGCACCTTCGGCTCGTTCATCGGCTACGGCTTCGCCTTCGGGCAGGTCCTGCAGAGCCAGTTCGGGCGTACGCCGCTGGAGGCCGCGTACGTCACCTTCCTCGGCCCGCTGCTCGGCTCGCTGATCCGGCCCGTCGGCGGCAGGCTCGCCGACCGGTACGGCGGGGCCAGGATCACCCTGGGGAACTTCGTCGCCATGGCCGCCGCGACCGCCGTCATCGTCGTCGCGTCCGTCCGGGAGTCGCTGCCGCTGTTCACGGTCGCGTTCGTCGCGCTGTTCGTGCTCACCGGGCTCGGCAACGGCTCCGCGTTCAAGATGATCCCCGGCATCTTCCACGCGAAGGCGCTCGCCCGGGGGCTCACGGGAGAGGAGGCCGCCGCGTACGGGCGCCGGCTGTCCGGGGCGGCCATGGGACTCATCGGGGCCGTGGGCGCGCTCGGCGGCGTCGGCATCAACCTCGCCCTGCGGCAGTCGTTCCTCAGCGCCGGCTCCGGCACCGGGGCCTTCGTCGCCTTCCTCGCCTTCTACGCCGTCTGCCTCGTCGTCACCTACGCCGTATACCTTCGCCGCCCCACCGCCGCCGATACGCTGGAAACGGCCGCCGCCGAGGCGAAGCCGCAGCTCAGCTATGCCGAGGTGTGACGTAACACGGGCGACATCGAGCGGAACCGAGCCTGTCACGAGCCGTTGGCAGGCTCGGTCCACTGCCACGACGTCCACCACGACGCCCCACCACGCCCCCACCACGACGCCCCAACGCGACCCGTCGCCACGACCCTCACGATCACGTCACCAGCACCGTCACCACCACCGTCGCCACCACCCGAGCGGGACGAGAGCCAACCCATGTACGACGACGAACAGCAGCGACCGGACCGGCCGGAACCGGACGCGGAGGCCCAGCCGCGGGCAGCCCACGGGCCCCTCGCCGGGTTCACCGTCGGGGTGACCGCGGCGCGCCGTGCCGACGAGCTCGGCGCGCTGCTCCAGCGGCGCGGCGCCGCCGTCCTGCACGCCCCCGCCCTGCGGATCGTGCCGCTCGCCGACGACAGCGAACTGCTCGCGGCCACCGAGGAGCTGATCGGCAAGGCTCCCGACGTGGTCGTGGCGACCACCGCGATCGGGTTCCGGGGATGGGTCGAGGCCGCCGACGGCTGGGGGTTCGGCGACGCCCTGCTCTCCCGGCTGCGCGGCGTCGAACTCCTCGCCCGGGGGCCCAAGGTCAAGGGGGCCATCAGGGCGCAGGGGCTGACCGAGACGTGGTCGCCGTCGTCGGAGTCCATGGCCGAGGTGCTCGACCGGCTCCTGGAGGAGGGTGTCGACGGGCGCCGTATCGCCATCCAGCTGCACGGCGACCCGCTTCCCGGCTTCGTGGAGTCGCTGCGGGCCGGGGGAGCGGAGGTGATCGGCGTCCCCGTGTACCGGTGGATGCCGCCGGAGGACCTCGGCCCCGTGGACCGGCTGCTGGACGCCGCCGTCGCCCGGAGCCTGGACGCGGTCACCTTCACCAGCGCGCCCGCCGCCGTGTCGCTGCTGAACCGGGCCGAGGAGCGCGGGATGCTGCCCGGCCTCCTCGACGCCCTCGGCCACGACGTGCTGTCCGCCTGCGTCGGCCCCGTCACCGCGCTGCCGCTCCAGGAACGGTGCGTCGACACCGTCCAGCCCGAACGGTTCCGGCTCGGCCCGCTCGTCCAGTTGCTCTGCCAGGAACTGCCCACCCGCGCCCGTACGTTGCCGGTGGCGGGCCACCGCCTGCAGATCCGGGGGCACGCGGTGGTCGTCGACGACGCGCTGCGCCCCGTGCCGCCCGCCGGGATGTCCCTGCTGCGCGCCCTGAGCCGGCGGCCCGGGTGGGTCGTGCCGCGCGCCGACCTGCTGCGGGCGCTGCCCGGCGCGGGCCGCGACGAGCACGCGGTGGAGACCGCGATGGCGCGGCTGCGCACCGCCCTCGGCGCGCCCAAGCTGATCCAGACGGTGGTCAAGCGCGGTTACCGGCTCGCCCTCGACCCGGCGGCGGACGACAAGTACGCGGACGCCTGACCCGCGCCGCCCGGCCCCCGCCCGGCCTCCCCGGACGCGGCCTCCCCGTACCCGGCCCGCCCGTACCCGGCCTCCCCGTACCCGGCCCGCCCGGACCCCGTTTCCCCGTACCCGGTCGCACCGAACCCGTCCCGTCCGCGCCCGGCCTCCCCGCGCCCGGCCTCCCCGCGTCCGGCCTCTCCGCGTCCGGCCTCTCCGCGTCCGGCCTCTCCGCGCCCGGCCCGTCCGTACCCGGCCAGCGCGCGGGCCAGGCAGCCCAGCGCCACCGTGCACAGCAGCGCCCGTACGACGTTCCAGGCCACCCACGCGTCCTCGAACCGCTCGCGCACCGCCGCCGGGTCGGCGACGCGTGCCGGGGAACCGGCGTCCGCGAGCTCGTTGTTGAGGGGGACGTTCACGCCCGAGGTGAGCAGGAACGCGAGCACGTACGCCGCCAGCGCCACCCACACCCACCAGCGGTACTCCGTGGCGCGCGCCTGCCAGGCGGCCAGCGCCGTGAGCACCAGCGCGCCGAAGAACGCCGCGAAGAACACGGGGTTCTCGATCACCTCGTTGATGTTCCGCATCACCTCGATGAAGACCCGGTCCCCGCTGCGCGCCAGCGCCGGCATCACGGCGCACGCGAACACGTAGAAGGCTCCCGCGATCAGACCCATGGCGACCGTGGCCGCGACCAGAACACTCCCGGCGGCGCCCCGCCGCTTCCCGCTGCTGTCCGTCATGCCCATCAGTCAACCGGGGCGGCGTGGCAGGGGACATGGCCGAGACGCGCACCCGCATAAGCGGACGTCCAGGGGTGTCCGGCGGGCGTCCGCCGGGTTCACGGCGGGCGGGCGCGGCGGGTGCGTCCGGCGCGGGGGTTCCCGCAGACGGCGAGGAGCGGCACTGTAGGGGGTACGGGCTCCTCACCGGCCCCACCACCCCGGCGGCACCACCCTCACCGGCCCCTTCCACGGCACCCAAGGCGGTGACAGGAACATGGCACTGGGCACAGTCGGCACCCCCCGCACGGCCGACGCGAGCACAGGCGCACGGACCTCCCCCTCCCCGGCCGCACCTCCACCACCGTACGAACCGCGCTTCGACGCGGGCCGCGTCTGCCTCGACCTCCTGGCGACCGCCCATCCCGGGGAACGGCTCGGCTCCGTCGAGGCGTTGCGCGCCTGGATCGCCGGGTCCGGGCTCGTGCCCGCGGGGACACCGCTCGCCGCGGCCGGTCCCACCTGGCCGGCCGCCTTCCGTGAACTGCGCGCGGACCTCGACCGGTTGGTGCGCGCGGAGCTGGCGGGGCGGACCGCCGACACGGCGCTCGCGCGCATCAACGCGGTGGCGCTGGGCGCGCCGCCCGCCCCGTGGGCCGAGCGCGCGGACGACGGTTCGCTGCGGCGGCGGCTGCACACGCCGCCCGGCTGCGCGGCACTGCTCTGTGCCGTCGCCCGGGACGCCGTGGAACTGCTCACCGACCCGGCCGCCCGGGCCCGTCTGCGGCAGTGCGAGGGAGACAACTGTCCCCTCGTCTACCTGGACACCTCCCGTGGGCGCCGTCGCCGCTGGTGCTCGAGCGAGGTCTGCGGCAACCGCGAGAGGGTCGCCCGGCACCGGCGCAGAGCGGCCCTGGCCCACCCCTGAACCCGACGGCCCCAGCGAATAACCGGCGATAACACCTGAACACCGCCCCTAAACCCGCCGCGCCTCACCTCCTCCGGAAATATTTCGAGCCTCTTTGAACACGCACAGGATCACGGACGTATCACGGGGGGAGCGACCGACTGGGGGACCCCGGTCGAATCGGGGACACCGGAGGTAGGCGTGCGCAAGGATTCCGCCGTGGCTGATGAACGCCCGCCAAGGGCCCGACATCGTGCGTCCCAGCCCTCGGAACCGGACGAGGAGCTGATGCGCGCCCTGTACCGGGAACACGCCGGACCCTTGCTCGCCTACGTGCTGCGCCTGGTCGCGGGGGACCGGCAGCGCGCCGAGGACGTCGTTCAGGAAACACTCATCCGTGCCTGGAAGAACGCCGGTCAGCTCAACCGTGCGACCGGTTCGGTACGCCCCTGGCTGGTGACGGTCGCCCGGCGCATCGTCATCGACGGCCACCGCAGCCGGCAGGCCCGGCCGCAGGAGGTCGACCCGTCGCCGCTGGAGGTCATCCCCGCGGAGGACGAGATCGACAAGGCGTTGTGGCTGATGACACTGTCGGACGCGCTGGACGACCTGACCCCTGCTCACCGGGAGGTTCTGGTCGAGACGTATTTCAAGGGGCGTACGGTCAATGAGGCGGCCGAGACGCTCGGCATCCCCAGCGGCACGGTGCGCTCACGGGTGTTCTACGCACTGCGGTCGATGAAGCTTGCTCTGGAGGAGCGGGGGGTGACGGCATGAGTACGTACGGGGGATTCGGAACGGGTAGTCCTGGTTCCATGCAGGGAATGCAGGGATCACAGGGTCCGAACGAACACGAGACGGTCGGCGCCTACGCCCTGGGCATCCTCGACGATGCCGAGGCGACCGCGTTCGAGGCGCACCTCGCCGGGTGCGAGTGGTGCGCGCAGCAGCTCGACGAGCTGGCGGGCATGGAGCCGATGCTGTCCGCGCTCGCGGACCTGCCGAACTCCCAGGGCACCCCTGCCATCGGGGAGTCGCTGTCGGCCCGGCCCCGCCCGGGGCTCGCGGACCGCCTGGTCGACGAGATCGCGGAGCGCCGCGCCAAGAAGCGCAGGCGGGGCTTCTACCTGGTCGCGGCCGCCGCCGCGCTGATCATCGGCGGTCCGACGACCGTGCTCGCGGTGAACGGCGGGGACGACGGCGGCGGCGGGAAGGTCGAGCAGGCGCGGACGGAGAGCCCCGCCAAGGCCGCCTTCGAGACGATGACGGACAAGGTGCGGGCCACGGACGCGGGCACCAAGGTGCACGCCGTGGTCGCCATGGAGCCCAAGGCCTGGGGCACCAGCGCCGTCCTGGAGCTGAAGAACGTCAAGGGCCCGCTGAAGTGCTCCCTGATCGCCGTCGGCAAGAACGGCGTGCGCGAGACGCTGACCTCCTGGTCCGTCCCGGACTGGGGGTACGGCGTCGACAACGCCACGAGGGAGGAGGCGAAGAACCCCCTCTACGTCAACGGCGGCGCCGCCTTCAAGCCGAACCAGATCGACCACTTCGAGGTCATGACCTTCGAGGGCAAGCGGCTGGTGGAGGTCGACGTCTGAGCCCGCCCGCCGTGGGAGCGCGCCCGGCCCGAGGTGCAGGTATGCCCGGACCGGGGCGGAGTCGTGCCCGGACCGGGCCCGCCCCGGGACGGACCGGGCCCGGTCCGGGACACGCGTGCGTGCGGTCCGGTGGTGTGCCCGGGAGCACAGCCTCCGCGAGCGCGTAGCCTCACGGGGCTCCCTTCGCGTACGGTTGACGGCTGCCCAGCACGTCAGAAGGGGGCCCGGTGGCCGCTCAGGTTCAGCAGGAAACCGCGGGGGGCTCGGTCCACGACTCCGTACGAGACCGAGAGATCCGCGGCGAGCAGAAACATCTGGACCGGGTCTACCGGCGCCTCGAGGAGAAGATCCACGAGGCGGAGTTCCTGATGCACGACGCCGCCCAGCGCGGTCACGTCGGTACACCGGGCGCGCTCGCGGAGCGCGACGCCCAGGTGTTCCGGGCGGGGGTCCACCTCAACCGCCTCAACAACGAGTTCGAGGACTTCCTCTTCGGCCGCGTCGACCTGCTCGCGGGCAAGGACGGCGAGAAGGGCCCGGACGGCGCGTACACGGCGGTGGAACCGGCTCAGGGAGCCGTCCGGGACGACAACACGGCGGACATCGCCGAGACCCTGCACATCGGCCGCATCGGCGTCCTCGACGCGGACTACGCGCCGCTGGTGATCGACTGGCGGGCGCCCGCCGCCGCGCCGTTCTACCGGGCGACCCCGGTCGACCCAGGCCGGGTGGTGCGCCGCCGGGTCATCCGTTCCAAGGGGCGCAAGGTCCTCGGCGTCGAGGACGACCTGATGCGGCCCGAGCTGAAGGCGTCCCTCGACGGCGACGAGCTGGCCGTCATCGGCGACGGCGCGCTGATGGCCGCGCTCGGGCAGGCCCGCAGCCACACCATGCGGGACATCGTCTCCTCCATCCAGGCCGAGCAGGACCAGGTGATCCGGGCGCCCGCCGCGTCCGTGACGCACGTCGAGGGCGGGCCCGGCACCGGGAAGACGGCGGTCGCGCTGCACCGGGCCGCGTACCTGCTCTACCAGGACCGGCGCCGGTACGCGGGCGGCATCCTCATCGTCTCGCCGACCCCGCTGCTGGTCGCCTACACCGAGGGCGTCCTGCCCTCGCTCGGCGAGGAGGGCCAGGTCGCCATCCGCGCGATCGGCTCCCTGGTCGACGGCGCGGAGGCCACCCTGTACGACTCCCCGGCGGTGGCCCGCGCGAAGGGCTCGTACCGGATGCTGAAGGTGCTGCGGAAGGCGGCGCGCGGCGCGCTGGAGTCGGGCTCCGCGGCCGCTCCCCGCGGCGGCGGTGCCGGACGGGCACGGCAGCTCGCGTTCGGCGAGGACGCGGGGGAGGGCGGGGCGGGCAGCGTGACCGGCACCCCCACCCGGCTGCGCGTCGTCGCCTTCGGGCGGCGGCTGGAGCTGGAGGCCGCCGAGCTCGACCGCGTCCGGCACACCGCGCTCGGCGGCACCGCGCCCGTCAACCTGCTTCGTCCCCGCGCCCGCAAACTGCTGCTGGACGCCCTGTGGGAGCGGTCCGGGGCGGGCACCCGGCACAGCGATCCGGAGCTGGCCGCCGAACTGCGGTCGTCGTTCGACGAGGACATCACCTCGGAGGACTCCTTCATCGACTTCCTGAACGCCTGGTGGCCCGAGCTGACCCCGCGGGGCGTGCTGGCCGCGATGGCCGACGAGAAGCGTCTTGGCCGGTGGGCGCGCCGCGTGCTGAACCCCGGGGAGGTGCGCCGGGTCGCGCGCTCGCTGCGCCGGGACGGGCTCTCCGTGCACGACGTGGCCCTGCTCGACGAGCTGAACGCGCTGCTGGGCAGCCCGGCCCGCCCCAGGAAGCGCCGCGAGCTCGACCCGCTGGACCAGCTCACCGGGCTGGAGGAGCTGATGCCCGTGCGCGAGGAGTCGCAGCGCGAGCGGGCCGAGCGGCTGGCCCAGGAGCGCACCGAGTACGCGCACGTCATCGTCGACGAGGCGCAGGACCTCACGCCGATGCAGTGGCGGATGGTGGGCCGCAGGGGACGGCACGCGACGTGGACCGTCGTCGGCGACCCGGCGCAGTCGTCCTGGTCCGACCCGGACGAGGCCGCCGAGGCACGCGACGAGGCGCTCGGCACCCGCCCGCGCCGCCGCTTCACCCTGACCGTCAACTACCGCAACCCGGCCGAGATCGCCGAGCTGGCGGCCAAGGTGCTGGCCCTCGCCATGCCGGGCTCCACGTCCCCGTCGGCGGTCCGCTCCACCGGGGTCGAGCCGCGCTTCACCGTCGTACGGGACTCCCTGGCCCGGACGGTCCGCGCGGAGGCCGCGCGGCTGCTCGACCGGGTCGACGGCACGGTGGGCGTGGTCGTCGCCATGAACCGGCGGGACGAGGCGGCGCGCTGGCTCGCCGGGCTCGGGGAGCGCGTGGTCGCGCTGGGCAGCCTGGAGGCCAAGGGCCTGGAGTACGACGCGACGGTCGTCGTCTCGCCCGCGGAGATCGCCGACGAGTCACCGGCCGGCCTGCGCGTCCTGTACGTGGCGCTGACCCGGGCGACCCAGCAGCTCACGGTCGTCTCGGCGGACCGCGACGCACCGGACGCGGACGGGGTGCCCGACCTGCTGCGCGACTGAGGCCGCGCCGAGGGCGCCCCGCCCCGTCGGCCGGGCGCCCCGCCCGGCCGGGTCCTGCCGGTGCTCCCGGCCCGCCCCCCGCCGTCCGCCGGACGGGAGAAATGAACTTGCGGCGCGGGAATTGCCTTAGCGGGATCGTTTGTTACCTTGGACGTGACACCGGCCCGATCCAAGCCCCCGGGCCCAACCTTCGTCGCTACGAGCGACCACTTGCCGCGAGGCGAGCATGGCGGGTCGGTGTCACTTGACCTACGGAAGAGGCCCACGTCACACGTGACGTGGGCCTCTTCCGCGTGCCCGCCGCTCCGGTGCTCGCACGGTCCCCCGCGCCCCCGGTCCCGGCCCGTTCCGCCCCCGTTCCGCCCCGGTTTCCGCCCGCCTTGCGGTCCCTTCTCGCATGGTGGAATATGTTTTCCGAAATCGCGGTCACGTGCGGGCCGCCGGGCCGCGAACAAAACGTTCGCAATCCGGGGCGGCTACCGCGTACTGCGCGGTAGGTGCGACGATCGGACGACGCCAGGGGCGCGCTACGGCGTGCCACGGCGTACCAGCGACACACGGTGAAAGCAGAGGAAGTCGGCCATGGCAACGGCGCCCAGCGTCTCCTACTCGATGACGGTCCGGCTGGAGGTGCCCGCGAGCGGAACCGCGGTCTCCCAGCTCACCGGGGCCGTCGAGTCCAACGGAGGCTCGGTCACCGGCCTCGACGTCACGGCGTCCGGCCACGAGAAGCTCCGCATCGACGTCACCATCGCGGCCACCTCCACCTCGCACGCCGACGAGATCGTCGAGCAGCTGCGCGGCATCGAGGGCGTCACGCTCGGCAAGGTCTCCGACCGTACGTTCCTCATGCACCTCGGCGGCAAGATCGAGATGGCGTCCAAGCACCCCATCCGCAACCGTGACGACCTCTCGATGATCTACACGCCGGGTGTGGCCCGCGTGTGCATGGCCATCGCCGAGAACCCCGAGGACGCCCGCCGCCTCACCATCAAGCGCAACTCCGTCGCGGTCGTGACGGACGGCTCCGCCGTCCTCGGCCTCGGCAACATCGGCCCGAAGGCCGCGCTGCCGGTCATGGAGGGCAAGGCGGCCCTCTTCAAGCGGTTCGCGGGCATCGACGCCTGGCCGCTGTGCCTGGACACCCAGGACACCGACGCGATCGTGGAGATCGTCAAGGCCATCGCCCCGGGCTTCGCCGGCATCAACCTGGAGGACATCTCCGCGCCGCGCTGCTTCGAGATCGAGGCCCGGCTGCGCGAGGCCCTCGACATCCCCGTCTTCCACGACGACCAGCACGGCACCGCCATCGTCGTCCTCGCCGCCCTGACGAACGCCCTGCGGGTGGCCGGGAAGGCGATCGGCGACATCCGCGTCGTCATGTCCGGCGCGGGCGCCGCCGGCACCGCCATCCTCAAGCTGCTGCTCGCCGCCGGAGTGAAGAACGCGGTCGTCGCCGACATCCACGGCGTCGTCCACTGCGACCGTGAGGACCTCGTCGACGCCGCGCCGGACTCGCCGCTGCGCTGGATCGCCGACAACACCAACCCCGAGAGCCTCACCGGGACGCTGAAGCAGGCCGTGCGCGGCGCCGACGTGTTCATCGGCGTCTCGGCGCCGAACGTCATCGACGGCGACGACGTGGCCGCGATGGCCGACGGCGCCATCGTGTTCGCGCTCGCGAACCCGGACCCCGAGGTCGACCCGGCGGTCGCCCGCCAGACCGCGGCGGTCGTGGCCACCGGCCGCTCGGACTTCCCGAACCAGATCAACAACGTGCTGGTCTTCCCGGGCGTCTTCCGCGGCCTCCTGGACGCCCAGTCGCGCACGGTGAACACGGAGATGATGCTGGCCGCCGCGACCGCCCTCGCGGACGTGGTGACCGAGGACGAGCTGAACCCGAACTACATCATCCCGAGCGTCTTCAACGACAAGGTCGCCGGCGCCGTGGCGGGAGCGGTCCGCACCGCCGCGAAGGCGGCCGGGGTCACCGAGTCCGGGAGCGCGGCGTCCGCCACCTCCGTGTGAGACGCGTCCGGCCGGCGGCGGCCGAGGTGTGGGACCGGCCGTCGCGGGTACCGGAAGCGTTCGCAGGGCTGTGCGGTACCGCCCGGCGCGCCGGTTGTGACAGCCGCCACGGCGGCCCGCGCACGGCGCGTCGCGGGCCGTGGGGTCCTCGGCCGCCCTCTAGGGTGGCGGCCAGGCTCAGGCCTCGCTGTCCCGCCGCGGGAGCGGACGGAGCGTCACCACCGAGGCAGTGGCGCTTTCCGTGTAACTCCCACCGGTCTCCGCGCGACCCCTCCGGGCGTCCGGCGACTCCCCCGGGTGTTCGTATGACTCCCAGGGGTGTTCGTGTGACCCTCAAGGGTGCCGGATTGGCTTTACCGCCGCAGGTGGGGGCAGGATGCCTCTTCGGGCGCGAGGGTCCGGCGACGGACCCGGGTCCGGGACCGACCGAGGGCCCTGGCAACATCGGCTTCGCCGCATCCAACGTGCGGCTCTGCCGCGTGGCACGCCTCAACGGCAAGAAGAACACGGGAGTAACAACATGAACCGCAGTGAGCTGGTGGCCGCGCTGGCCGACCGCGCCGAGGTGACCCGCAAGGACGCCGACGCCGTTCTGGCCGCGTTCGCCGAGACCGTCGGCGAGATCGTCGCCAAGGGCGACGAGAAGGTCACCATCCCCGGCTTCCTGACCTTCGAGCGCACCCACCGTGCCGCTCGCACGGCGCGCAACCCGCAGACCGGCGACCCGATCCAGATCCCGGCGGGCTACAGCGTCAAGGTCTCGGCGGGCAGCAAGCTCAAGGAAGCCGCCAAGGGCAAGTAGGCCCACGCCTCGTGCCGGTGCGCCGCCGGACGGCGCACCAGGCCCGGCAACGCGACGGGGCGGCCCCCTCTCACCAGGGGGCCGCCCCGTCGTCGTACGCGGTGCGGGACGGCCTCGGACGCGGTCCGGGCCGGCCGGGTCAGCCCAGCGCCTTGCCCGGCAGCTCGACCTTCGCGCCCAGCTCGACCAGCTTCTCCATGAAGTTCTCGTAGCCGCGGTTGATCAGGTCGATGCCGTGCACCCGGGACGTGCCCTGTGCCGCGAGCGCGGCGATCAGGTACGAGAAGCCGCCGCGCAGGTCGGGGATGACCAGGTCGGCGCCCTGGAGCCGGGTCGGGCCCGAGACCACCGCGGAGTGCAGGAAGTTGCGCTGGCCGAAGCGGCAGTCCGAGCCGCCCAGGCACTCGCGGTAGAGCTGGATGTGCGCGCCCATCTGGTTGAGCGCGGAGGTGAAGCCGAGCCGCGACTCGTACACCGTCTCGTGGATGATCGACAGGCCCGTGGCCTGCGTGAGCGCGACGACCAGCGGCTGCTGCCAGTCGGTCTGGAAGCCCGGGTGGACGTCCGTCTCCAGCGCGATGGACTTCAACTGGCCGCCCTGGTGCCAGAAGCGGATGCCCTCGTCGTCGATCTCGAAGGCGCCGCCCACCTTCCGGTAGGTGTTGAGGAACGTCATCATCGAGCGCTGCTGCGCGCCGCGCACGTAGATGTTGCCCTCGGTCGCCAGCGCGGCGGACGCCCAGGAGGCGGCCTCCAGACGGTCCGGGAGCGCCGCGTGGGTGTAGCCGCCGAGCGAGTCGACACCGGTGATCCGGATCGTGCGGTCGGTGTCCATCGCGATGATCGCGCCCATCTTCTGCAGCACGCAGATGAGGTCCTCGATCTCGGGCTCCACGGCCGCGTTGGACAGCTCGGTGACGCCTTCCGCCAGGACGGCGGTCAGCAGCACCTGCTCGGTCGCGCCCACCGACGGGTACGGCAGGGCGATCTTGGTGCCGCGCAGCCGCTGCGGGGCCTCCAGGTACTGGCCGTCCGCGCGCTTCTCGATCCGCGCGCCGAACTGCCGCAGCACCTCGAAGTGGAAGTCGATCGGCCGGCCGCCGATGTCGCAGCCGCCCAGGCCGGGGATGAACGCGTGCCCGAGGCGGTGCAGCAGCGGGCCGCAGAACAGGATCGGGATCCGCGAGGAACCGGCGTGGGCATCGATGTCAGCGACGTTGGCGCTCTCCACGTGCGAGGGGTCGAGCACCAGCTCGCCGGGCTCCTCGCCGGGCCGCACCGTCACGCCGTGCAGCTGCAGCAGCCCGCGGACGACTCTCACGTCACGGATGTCCGGAACATTGCTCAGCCGGCTCGGAGCGCTGCCGAGCAGCGCGGCGACCATGGCCTTCGGCACGAGGTTCTTCGCACCGCGAACCCGGATCTCGCCCTCGAGCGGGGTGCCGCCGTGGACAAGCAGTACGTCATCAGAGCCGTTGACGGTCATGTATCTCGCGTTCCGGTGAGTCGGGCAGTTGTGTGTCCTGCGCTGCTGTGTCCTGCGCTGTCGTGTGTGTCGCGCAGTCGTTTCGCCTCGCGCAGTCGTGCCGCCGGCCGCAGGGCTGTGCCCTGGGCAGGCGTGTGCATCGGCAGGCAAGTTCTGCGGGAGCCGAAAAGCAAGGGTAATGGCCGTACACCCTCCTGGAGTAAGCCCAGGGACCACCCAGTCATGTCATAGGCCGGCCACAACACGAACGGTGCGTCACCGGACACACCGGGTCACCGCCGGCGCCGCCGCGCCCGTGCCGCCCCACCGAGCCCGCCCGCCTCCCGCCGTCACCTCCGTACGCGGCCCCGCCAGGCGACTCGTGGAATTCGTGTCCGCGGGCCCCCGGCTGCGCCCATTGGCACCCCGGCCGCGCGGAAGATGCGGGATCATGTCTGGCATGACCGAGGTGTCCTCGCTCACAGGGCGGCTGCTCGTGGCCACGCCCGCCCTGGCGGATCCGAACTTCGACCGCGCGGTGGTGCTGCTCCTCGACCACGACGAGGAGGGCTCTCTCGGCGTCGTCCTGAACCGTCCGACACCGGTCGACGTCGGTGACATCCTGCGGGGCTGGGCCGAGCTCGCCGGTGAGCCCGGCGTCGTCTTCCAGGGCGGCCCGGTCTCCCTCGACTCGGCGCTCGGCGTCGCGGTGGTCCCGGGAGGCACCACCGCCGGTGAGCGCGCCCCGCTCGGCTGGCGCCGGGTGCACGGCGCGATCGGCCTCGTCGACCTGGAGGCGCCGCCGGAGCTGCTCGCCGCGTCGCTCGGCTCGCTGCGGATCTTCGCGGGATACGCGGGCTGGGGGCCGGGCCAGCTGGAGGACGAACTGGCCGAGGGCGCCTGGTACGTCGTCGAGTCGGAGCCCGGGGACGTGTCCTGCCCGGCCCCGGAGCGGCTGTGGCGGGAGGTGCTGCGCCGCCAGCGCAGCGAACTGGCGATGGTGGCCACGTACCCGGACGACGCCTCCCTCAACTGACGGCACCGTCCCCCGGGCGGCGCCCCGCCCGCGCCCCCGCCCGTGCTCCGCGGCGGCGTCCGGCTGCCGTGCCCGACGGCCGCGCGCTTCAGTACCCTTGCGGTTATGAGCACTCTTGAGCCTGAGACCCAGCCCGAGCGAGGTACCGGGACGGGAACCCTCGTGGAGCCGACGCCGAAGACGTCGCACGGCGACGGCGACCACGAGCGCTTCGCGCACTACGTCCAGAAGGACAAGATCATGGCGAGCGCCCTCGACGGCACGCCCGTCGTGGCCCTCTGCGGCAAGGTGTGGGTCCCCGGCCGCGATCCCAAGAAGTACCCCGTGTGCCCGATGTGCAAGGAGATCTACGAGTCGATGAGCTCCGGCGGGGACAAGGACAAGGGCAAGGACGGCAAGAAGTAGCCCCTGGGCTTCGCCGCGGCATCTCGGACGGGGTGCCGCGGCTTTGTCGTGCGCGGACGCGGGGAGCGCGGGCCGGTCCCGGCGGGCGCGTATGCCCGGACGGCCGGTAAATGCCCGGCTCGCCGGTTGTCTTCCGGGTGGCCGAAACGCCGAGCGTTGCACGGAGTGCGTCGGCGCGCGCCCTGGGGTCACAGAGTGGTTGAGACCTCTTGTGGGCATGTTCATGTACTCCATAGCCTCCGGGGTGTTGTGCAGAGCGAAACCCCTATTGCATATGTTGCAACGCCTCGGAGGATGCTCGATGAAGCTCTCTGCCCGAATGACCGCTCCGCTGGCGGCCCTGGCCCTGGCCGGCCTGACCGCCACCGCCTGCGCCCCCCAGTCCTCGGACACCTCCTCCGGCAAGGACGAGAAGAGCGGCACCCTGCGCGTCTGGCTCTTCCAGGAGGTCAACAACAAGCCGAAGCAGAAGGTCGTGGACGCGGCCGTGGCCGCCTTCGAGAAGGCCCACGACGGCACGGACGTCAAGGTCGAGTACATCCCCGTCGAGACCCGCGCCCAGCGGGTCAAGGCCGCCTTCAACGACCCGAAGAGCGCCCCGGACGTCATCGAGTTCGGCAACACCGACACCGCCGGGTACGTGAAGGACGGCGGACTCGCCGACATCACCGAGGAGTTCACGGACTGGAAGGAGTCCAAGGACACCGACCCGACCGCCCGGCAGTCCGTCACCGTCGACGGCAAGATCTACGGCGCCCCGTACTTCGTCGGCGTCCGTGCCCTCTACTACCGCACCGACGTCTTCGAGGAGGTCGGCATCGACGCCCCGAAGACACAGGCCGAGCTGATCGAGGCGGCCCACAAGGTCCACGAGGCCAAGCCGGACCTGTACGGGATCGCGGTCGGCGGCGCCTACACGTACGGGGCGATGCCGTTCATCTGGGCCAACGGCGGTGAACTCGCCGAGGGCAAGGGCGGATCGTACGCCTCCACCATCGACAGCGCCGCGGCCCGGAAGGGCATCAAGGCGTACACCTCGCTCTTCGGCGACGACAACTGCCCCGCCGCCAAGTGCGCCGGGATGGGCGGCAACGACACCGTCACCGCCTTCGCCTCCGGCAAGGCGGCCATGGCCATCGGCGGCGACTTCAGCCACCAGGCCGTCGAGGCGGGCAAGGTGAAGGGCAAGTACGCCGTCGTGCCGCTGCCGGGCATGAAGGAGGGCGACATCGCCCCGGCGTTCGCGGGCGGCAACAACATCGGCGTCCTGAAGAGCACCTCGCACCGCACCCTCGCCGTCGACCTCGTCGAGCGGCTGGCCGGCAAGAAGACCCAGGCCGAACTCTTCGACGCCATGGGCTTCCTGCCCACCTACACCGACGTGCGCGACGACGTCGCCGAGAAGGAGCCCTTCGTCGCGCCCTTCGTCAAGACGCTCGCCGCGGGCGCCAAGTTCGTCCCCGCCTCGCCCGCCTGGGCGCAGATCGACGCCTCGCAGGTGCTGCCGACCATGTTCCAGGAGGTCGTCAGCGGCAAGAAGGACGTGAAGGCCGCCTCCAGGGACGCGGCCAAGAAGATGAACGACGCCTTCGCGTCCGCGGGCTGAGCCGATGACCACGCACGACACCGCGGCCGCCCCCGGACGCACCGGGCCGGAGGGCGCGGTGGGCAAGGCACCGGCGGGGCCGCACGGGCCCCGCCGCGGCGGCCGGGGCCGCCGCACCCCGGCACCGGTACGGGGCCGGGCCGCGACCCCCTGGCTGTACCTGGCCCCCGCCCTCGTCGTCCTGGCCGGACTGCTGGTCTACCCCGTCTACCAGCTCGGCCTGATCTCCTTCCTGGAGTACACCCAGGCCCAGGTCAGCGGCGGCGAACCGGTCACCTTCCAGGGGTTCGGGAACTACACGGACCTCTTCGCCGACGACCAGTTCTGGCAGGTCCTGCTCGCCACCCTGGTCTTCGCGGCGGCCTGCGTCGTGTCGACCCTCGCGGTCGGCTGCGCCCTCGCCGTGCTGCTGACCCGCGTACGGGCGGTGCCGCGGCTCGCCCTGATGCTGGCCGCGCTCGGCGCCTGGGCGACCCCGGCGGTCACCGGATCCACGGTCTGGCTGCTGCTGTTCGACCCGGACTTCGGACCCGCCAACCGCGTCCTCGGCCTCGGCGACCACTCCTGGACGTACGGGCGGTACAGCGCCTTCGCCCTCGTCCTGCTCGAAGTGGTCTGGTGCTCCTTCCCGTTCGTGATGGTCACCGTCTACGCGGGCATCCGCGCCGTACCGGCCGAGGTGCTGGAGGCCGCGTCCCTGGACGGTGCCTCGCAGTGGCGGACCTGGCGCTCGGTCCTCGCGCCGATGCTCCGCCCGATCCTGGTGGTCGTCACCATCCAGTCGGTGATCTGGGACTTCAAGGTGTTCACGCAGATCTACGTGATGACGGGCGGCGGCGGCATCGCCGGACAGAACATGGTGCTCAACGTGTACGCCTACCAGAAGGCGTTCTCCGCCTCGCAGTACGGGCTCGGCTCGGCGATCGGCGTCGTCATGCTGCTGATCCTGCTCGCCGTCACCCTCGTCTACCTGCGGCTGCTGCGCCGGCAGGGGGAGGAACTGTGAATCTTCCACGCGCGCGTGTGCGCCGTCCGTGGCGGCTGGCGGCGGAGGCGTCGGCGCTGCTGATCGCGGTCGTCGTCGCCTTCCCCCTCTACTGGATGGTGCTGAGCGCCTTCAAACCGGCGGGGGAGATCGAGTCCACCGAGCCCCGCCCGTGGACGCTCTCGCCCTCCCTGGATTCCTTCCGGCGCGTCTTCCAGCAACAGGAATTCGGCCGTTACTTCGTCAACAGCCTCGTCGTCGCGGGGTCCGTGGTGATCGTCTCGGCGCTCATCGCGTTTCTCGCGGCGACCGCCGTGACACGGTTCCGCTTCCGGTTCCGCACGACCCTGCTGATCATGTTCCTGGTGGCCCAGATGGTGCCCGTGGAAGCGCTGACGATTCCGCTGTTCTTCCTCATGCGGGACTTCGGGCAGCTGAACACTCTGGGATCGCTGATCCTGCCGCACATCGCCTTCTCGCTTCCGTTCGCGATCTGGATGCTGCGCGGTTTCGTGAAGGCCGTTCCGGACGCGCTGGAGGAGGCCGCCCACATCGACGGGGCGAGCCGTGCGCGATTCCTCTGGCAGATCCTCTTCCCGCTCGTCTTCCCCGGGCTGGTGGCCACGAGTGTCTTCTCCTTCATCTCCACCTGGAACGACTTCCTGTTCGCCAAGTCGTTCATCATCAGCGACACCTCGCAGTCCACTCTCCCGATGGCCCTGCTCGTCTTCTACAAGCCGGACGATCCCGACTGGGGCGGCGTGATGGCCGCGTCCACGGTGATGACGATCCCGGTGCTGGTCTTCTTCGTACTCGTACAGCGGCGTCTGGTCTCGGGACTGGGCGGCGCGGTGAAGGACTGACGTGACCGACCCGACCGATCCGGCCGGCGTGGCCGGCATGACCGACGTGATTCCCGCGCCGCGGGCCGCCGAGGGCCTCCCGGGGCGCACCGTCCCGCTCGGGCACGACACCACCCTGTGGGCCGCCGAGGGCACCGGAGCCACGGAGCGCTGGCTGCGATCCACCCTCGGCGCGGCCCTCGGCCTGCCGCTCCGCGCCGGACCCGAGGACGCCTCCGACGCCGTACGGCTGTACCTGGACGAGACGCTGGAACCCGAGGCGTACCGGCTCGACGCCTCCCGGGGCCGGGGGGTGGAGATCCGGGGAGGCGGCCCGGCCGGCGTCTTCTGGGGCGCGCAGACCCTGCGTCAGCTGCTCGGCCCGGACGCCTTCCGGCGGGCCCCGGTGCGGCCTGACGCCACGTACGTGATCGCACAGCAGGTCATCGAGGACGCCCCCCGATTTCCCTGGCGCGGCCTGATGCTCGACGTGGCACGGCACTTCACGCCCAAGGACGGGGTCCTGCGCTGTATCGACCTGCTGGCGGCGCACAAACTCAACGTCCTCCACTTCCACCTCTCCGACGACCAGGGCTGGCGCGTCGAGATCAAGCGCTACCCGAAGCTGACGGAGACCGGATCGTGGCGGGCGCGCACGAAATTCGGCCACCGCGCCTCACCGTTGTGGGAGGAGAAACCGCACGGCGGTTTCTACACGCAGGACGACATCCGCGAGATCGTCGCCTACGCCGCCTCACGGCAAATCACCGTCGTCCCGGAGATCGACGTCCCCGGTCACTCGCAGGCCGCCATCGCCGCCTATCCCCACCTGGGCAACACCGATGTCGTCGACACCGCCGCGCTCTCGGTCTGGGACACCTGGGGCGTCTCCCGCAACGTACTCGCCCCCACCGAGGACACCCTGCGTTTCTACGAGGGGGTGTTCGAGGAGATCCTCGGCCTCTTCCCCTCGGTGTTCGTGCACATCGGCGGCGACGAATGCGCCAAGGACCAGTGGCGGGCGTCGGCCGTCGCGCAGGCGCGCATCGCGGAACTCGGGCTCGACGGCGAGGACGCGCTCCAGGCCTGGTTCGTCCGGCACTTCGACACCTGGCTGACCGCGCGCGGCCGCCGGCTGATCGGCTGGGACGAGATCCTGGAGGGCGGGCTCGCCGAGGGCGCCGCCGTGTCGTCGTGGCGCGGCTACCGGGGCGGCATCACCGCCGCGCGGGCGGGCCACGACGTCGTCATGTGCCCCGAGCAGCAGGTGTATCTGGACCACCGGCAGCACGCGGGCGAGGACGAACCGGTCCCCATCGGGTTCGTCCGCACCCTGGAGGACGTCTACCGCTTCGAACCGGTTCCGCCCGAGCTGACCCCCGAGGAGGCGCGGCATGTCCTGGGCGCCCAGGCCAACGTCTGGACCGAGGTGATGGAGGACCAGGGCCGCGTCGACTACCAGACGTTCCCCCGGCTCGCCGCCTTCGCCGAGGTCGCCTGGAGCACCCTGCCGCCGCCCGCGGCGCGGGACTTCGCGGACTTCGAGCGCCGGATGGGCTCCCACTACGCGCGGCTCGACGCCCTGGGCGTGGCCTACCGTCCGCCCGCGGGGCCCCGTCCGTGGCAGCGGCGGCCCGGTGTGCTCGGACGCCCGATCGAGGGACCGCCCCCGAACGTGTGAGGCGGCCCGGGAGTGGCGTGTCCCGGGGTGCGGGCCCTGGGACCGTGGCCCCACCGCGCCCCTGTCAGGCAAAAGGCCCGCAGAGGCGCACGGAGGAGGGGTAAGGGGGATTCACCGGTGATGCCGTGCGAAAACGGACCATCTCCCTGGTGAGGGGGGCGAATGCCTCCTAGCGGACCCCCGCGTCGGGGGGCGGGGAAGATGTGCCAGAGTTGCCACGTCCGCCCTGTCAGCACGTACCGTACGGCAGCACAGGCGGGACCAGGTGGGGCAGCGGGAAGGGGCAGCCGGTTTTGACCACGCACGCACCGCAGGCGGCGCAGGCCGTCACGCTGCCCGGCTCACTGGACGAGGCCGTGGCGGCACTCGCCGCCATGCCGGCCGCCGTCCCCGTGGCGGGCGGCACCGATCTCATGGCCGCCGTCAACTCCGGGCAGCTCAGGCCCGCCGCGCTCGTCGGCCTCGGCCGCATCAGCGAGATCCGCGGCTGGCAGTACCAGGACGGCCACGCCCTGCTGGGCGCCGGCCTCACCCACGCGCGCATGGGGCGTCCCGACTTCGCGGCGCTCATCCCGGCGCTCGCCGCCGCCGCGCGCGCCGCGGGCCCGCCGCAGATCCGCAACGCGGGCACGCTCGGCGGGAACATCGCCTCGGCCGCGCCCACCGGGGACGCGCTGCCCGTGCTGGCCGCCCTGGAGGCCACGGTGATCGTCGCGGGGCCGGGCGGAGCCCGCCGCGAGGTCCCCGTCTCGCATCTGCTCGCGGGCGTGGAGATGCTCCGCGGCGGCGAGCTCATCGGCTACGTGCGCGTGCCGCTGCTGCACGCCCCGCAGGTCTTCCTGAAGGCGACGGGGCGGACCGGACCCGGCCGCGCGACCGCCTCCGTGGCGCTGGTCCTCGACCCCGCCCGGCGCGGGGTGCGCTGCGCAGTCGGCGCCATCGCGCCGATGCCGCTGCGGCCCCTGGACGCCGAGGAGTGGGTCGCCCGGCTGATCGACTGGGACAACAACCGCGCCCTCGTGCCCGAGGCCCTCAGCGCCTTCGGCGAGTACGTGGCCGCGGCCTGCATCCCGGACCCCGTACCGGGCGAGGACGGCTCCGTGCAGCCGCTCCCGGCCGGCGTACTGCACCTGCGGCGCACCGTCGCCGCGCTGGCCCGACGAGCACTGGGGAGGGCACTGTCGTGACCGACGACCAGCACGGGGAGCACACTCCCCCCAGGGGCACCCCCGGTGTCACCCACGGTGCCTGGGAGCCGCTGCCGCAGGGCGACTACGACGACGGCGCCACCACCTTCGTACAGCTTCCCGAGGGCGGCATCGACGCCCTCCTCGCGGAGCGGGACGCCAGCCCGCTGGCCGCGCCCGGCCACGGGTACGTGCCGCCGCAGATCACCGTCGCGCCCGCCCCGCCCCAGGCGGCCGACCCGGCCGCCACGGGCACCTGGGCGGTGCCCGCCGACGCCGTCCAGTGGCCCGACCCGAACACGGCGCCCCAGGGCGACACGCACGGCGGCGGGTTCTCCTACGACCCGGTGGCCACCGGTCACTGGGAGTTCGGGGACGCCTCCCAGGAGGGGCCCGCCACGGGCGCGGGGGCCGGTGCGGGTCACGACGTGACCGGGCAGTGGTCGATCCCCGTGGCCGGGGGCGACCTTCCGGACGAATCGGGAGAGTTCACCACGTCGGCCCTGGTCGAGCAGTGGGGCGGCACGCCTCCCGCCACGCTCCCCGGCGGAGCCTCCGCACCCTGGGCGACGGAGCCGACGGAGCACACCCAGCCCACCGAGCACACCCAGCCCGCCGAACACGTACCGCACGCCGGGCACGTACCGCACGGGCAGGAGCCGCACGCCGGGCACACGGGGCACGTGGAGCACACGGGCCACGCGGAGCACGGGGAGAGCATCGGGGAGCCCTGGACCGCCGAGCGGCCGAGACGGCCCGGCGAGACTCCTGGGGAGTTCCCGGCGGACGCCCGCCCGGACGCGCCCGGCGAGGCCCCCCAGGAGGCCGTCGAGCCCGCTCACGAGGGCGCGGGTCCCGGCGCGGGGACCCCGGTGGCCGCACCGGCCGCCGAGGAGCACCCCGGGGCGCCCGCCGCACCCGGGACCGTTCACGACGCTCACGACGCCCACGAGGGCGCCCCCGAGGCGGCCTCCGAGGGCGCCTCCGGTGACGACGACGCCACCGAAGCCGCCGGCCCGGCGGCCGGCGCCGACCCCGCCGCCGAGGCCGTCTCCGCCCCCCACGGCGACGAGCACCCCCTCGCCTCCTACGTCCTGCGGGTGAACGGCACCGACCGGCCCGTCACCGACGCCTGGATCGGCGAGTCGCTGCTCTACGTCCTGCGGGAGCGGCTCGGCCTCGCGGGCGCCAAGGACGGCTGCTCGCAGGGCGAGTGCGGAGCGTGCAACGTGCAGGTCGACGGACGTCTCGTGGCGTCCTGCCTGGTGCCCGCCGTCACCTCCGCCGGCAGCGAGGTGCGCACCGTCGAAGGCCTCGCCACCGACGGCCGGCCCTCGGACGTGCAGCAGGCGCTCGCCCGGTGCGGCGCGGTCCAGTGCGGTTTCTGCGTCCCCGGCATGGCCATGACCGTGCACGACCTGCTGGAGGGCAACCCGGCGCCGACCGAGCTGGAGGCCCGCCAGGCCCTCTGCGGCAACCTGTGCCGCTGCTCCGGCTACCGCGGCGTCCTGGACGCCGTCCGCGAGGTCGTCGCCGGACGCGAGGCGCACTCCGGCACCGAGAGCGGCGACCCCGCCGCCTCCGCGGGGCCCGCCGACGACACGGGCGGACCGCACACCCCGCACCGGGCGGAAGCCCATGAGCAGTCGTACGGCCAGGACGGAGGCCAGGCGTGAGCAACGAGACCGCCACCGCGACCCCGGCACCCGCCGCCCCGCCCGCGCCCGCCCCCGAACCGCCGCCGCACGGCCTGGGCACCTCCCTGCCCTCCGCCGAGGCCCGCGCCAAGACCGAGGGCACCTTCCCGTACGCGGCCGACCTCTGGGCCGAGGGCCTGCTGTGGGCCGCCGTCCTCAGATCACCGCACCCGCACGCGCGCATCGTGTCCATCGACACCAGCCACGCGCGCGACATGCCCGGCGTACGGGCGGTCGTCACCCACGAGGACGTGCCCGGCGTCGCGCTGCACGGCCGCGGCAGGGCCGACCGCCCCGTGTTCGCCTCCGAGGTCGTGCGCCACCACGGTGAGCCCATCGCCGCGGTCGCCGCCGACCACCCGGACACCGCCCGGATGGCCGCCGCCGCCGTCATCGTCGAGTACGAGGTACTGGACGCGGTGACCGACCCGGAGCGGTCCTTCGAGGCCGAGCCCCTGCACCCCGACGGCAACCTGATCCGGCACATCCCGCTGCGCCACGGCGACCCGGAGGCGGCCGGCGAGATCGTCGTCGAGGGCCAGTACCGCATCGGCCGCCAGGACCCCGCCCCCATCGGCGCCGAGGCGGGCCTCGCCGTGCCGCGCCCCGACGGCGGCGTGGAGCTGTACACCGCCTCCACCGACCCGCACGCCGACCGCGACGCGGCCGCCGCCTGCTACGGCCTCGAACCCGACCGCGTGAAGGTCGTCGTCACCGGGGTGCCCGGCGCCACCGCCGACCGGGAGGACCAGGGCTTCCAGCTGCCGCTCGGCCTGCTCGCCCTCAAGACCGGCTGCCCGGTGAAGCTCACCGCCACCCGCGAGGAGTCCTTCCTCGGCCACGCGCACCGCCACCCCACCCTGCTGCGCTACCGCCACCACGCCGACGCCGAGGGCAGGCTGGTCAAGGTCGAGGCCCAGATCCTGCTCGACGCGGGCGCCTACGCGGACACCTCCGCGGAGTCGCTGGCCGCCGCCGTCTCCTTCGCCTGCGGTCCGTACGTCGTGCCGAACGCCTTCATCGAGGGCTGGGCCGTCCGCACCAACAACCCGCCCTCCGGCCACGTACGCGGCGAGGGCGCCATGCAGGTGTGCGCCGCCTACGAGGCGCAGATGGACAAGCTGGCCAAGAAGCTCGGCGTCGACCCGGCGGAGCTGCGCCTGCGCAACGTCATGGCCACCGGCGACGTGCTGCCCACCGGCCAGACGGTGACCTGCCCCGCCCCCGTCGCCGAACTCCTCCAGGCCGTACGCGACTTCCCGCTGCCCGCGCTGCCCAAGGACACCTCCGAGGACGAGTGGCTGCTGCCCGGCGGCCCCGAGGGCGCGGGCGAGCCGGGCGCGGTGCGCCGGGGCGTCGGCTACGGCCTGGGCATGGTCCACATGCTCGGCGCGGAGGGCACGGACGAGGTGTCCACGGCCACCGTGAAGGTTCACGACGGCGTCGCCACCGTGCTCTGCGCGGCCGTGGAGACCGGCCAGGGCTTCACCACCCTCGCCCGCCAGATCGTCCAGGAGACCCTCGGCATCGACGAGATTCACGTGGCCCCCGTCGACACCGACCAGCCGCCCGCCGGGCCGAGCTGCCGCGGCCGGCACACCTGGGTCTCGGGCGGCGCGGTCGAACGCGCGGCCAAGATGGTCCGCACCCAGCTCCTGCAGCCGCTGGCCCACAAGTTCGGCATGTCCACGGAGCTGCTGCAGATCACCGACGGCAAGATCACCTCGTACGACGGCGTCCTGTCGACGACCGTCACCGAGGCGATGGACGGCAAGGAACTGTGGGCCACCGCCCAGTGCCGCCCGCACCCGACCGAGCCGCTGGACGCCACCGGCCAGGGCGACGCCTTCGTGGGCCTCGCCTTCTGCGCGATCCGCGCGGTCGTCGACGTCGACATCGAACTGGGCTCCGTACGGGTCGTGGAACTCGCGCTCGCCCAGGACGTGGGGCGCGTCCTCAACCCCGCGCAGCTCACCGCCCGGATCGAGGCGGGCGTCACCCAGGGCGTGGGCGCCGCGCTCACCGAGAACCTGCGCACGGCCCGCGGGCTCGTCCGCCATCCCGACCTCACCGGGTACGCCCTGCCGACCGCTCTCGACGCCCCCGACATCCGCATCGTCAAGCTCGTCGAGGAACGCGACGTGGTCGCCCCGTTCGGTGCGAAGGCGGTCAGCGCGGTGCCGGTCGTCACGTCCCCGGCGGCCGTCGCCTCGGCCGTGCGCGCGGCGACCGGACGGCCCGTCAACCGGCTGCCGATCCGGCCGCAGGCGGCGGTGGTGACGTCGGCTCCCTGAGCGGGGTGTCGCGCCGGCCGCGTTGTCAGTCCCGCGGCGTATCGTTCTGGGTCAGTGGGAGACGGCCGCCGGGACGGGGCGTCTCCCGACGGGGGAAGCACGATGCGTTGACACGCACGGGGGAGCCATGAGCACGACCTATGCCCGCGCCGGGGCCGGCGCGACCACGCCGGCCCGCGCCGCGTCCGATCCGCACCCGCCTTCGCGCCCGCTTCCGGGTGCGCCCGGCGGTGCGGGGCCGGTGGAGCTGGTCCGCGTCGCGGACGGCCTCGTCGAGGAGCTGCGGGACCTGGTGGTCACCGGCGCGCTGCGCACGCTGGCCGGCGCGGCCCGCACGCCGTACGTCCACCGCGACTGCGCCCTGCTGGGCCGGGAGCCGCTCGCACCCGCCCTGGAGGCGCTGCTCGGCTTCATGGCGGCGGCGGAGGAACTGGGCGTGGACTGCGACGGTGTGACGCCGTACGAGCCGCTGCCGCCGTACGGCGCGTACGGATCTCCCGCGGGGGCCGCCGCGCTGATACGCCCGCTGACCCGCATCGCGGCCATGGACCCCGGCGCGGGGCTGGTGCTGGCCCTGCCGGGACGGCTGCTGGAGGAGGAGTTCGGCGGCGGCCGGGTCCTGCGCTTCGAGGACGTCGACTTCCCGTCCGCGCTCACCCACGAGCCGACCCGGCGCTTCCTGCGGGAGACGGGCCTGGTGGACGGCGGCTTCCTGGCACGGCCGGAGACGGAGCTCGCGCTGCCGACGCTCGCCGAGTACCACGCCGACGCCGGGCACGCGGACGCCCTCGCTGGGGACGGCCTTCCGGCGGGCGCCGAGGACCTCGTGTGGCTGGGCCGGCTGACCGAGGACATCAGCCTGGTGGCCGACGGGGCCACGGGCGCGGTCCTCGCCTGGAGCGAGCCGGACACGGCCCTGCGCCCGCTCGCCGCCGACCTGTCCACGCTGACGTTCACCCTGTGGCTCCTGCACCGCGAATCGGCCGCCTCCGTGTCCTGGAGACGGCCGATCCCTGAGGAGGCCGTGGCGGGGATCGAACCCGCGTACCTCGCTTTGCAGACGAGTCCCTGAGCCACTCGGGCACACGGCCGTTGACCGAGGCCGGGACGGCGCACACGTTCCGGACTCGATGGAACGACCGTAGGGCCGGGCCGGGACGGGGCTCAAGGGAGCGGGGCGCCGCGCAACACGACTGCCATGCCGCGTTCACGAACGGGGCGCGCACGGCGGGGCACCGCGCCGGAGGACGTACGACCAAGGTCGCAGTGGATCACCGTCTCCGGACAGGGGTCATTGTCAGCCACGCCCCTTACCCTGACGGGCATGAGCAGCCCGACACCGCGTGAGACCGCGACCGCAGCCGTACCCCCCGCCGGGCCGGTCACGGACGCGGAGCCCGGCACCCTCGACGGCGTACTGAGCCGGTCGTACCGGGCGCTCAGCATCGGCATCGTCTCGGTCGTGCTGCTGATCGCCTTCGAGGCGACGGCCGTCGGGACGGCCATGCCCGTCGCGGCACGCGAGCTCGACGGGGTCGCTCTGTACGCGTTCGCCTTCTCCGGGTACTTCACGACGAGCCTGTTCGGGATGGTGCTCGCGGGACAGTGGTCCGACCGCGGCGGGCCGCTCGGCTCACTGACCACCGGGATCGGCGCCTTCGCGGCGGGGCTGCTGCTGTCCGGGACGGCCGGCTCGATGTGGCCCTTCATCCTCGGCCGGGCGGTTCAGGGGCTCGGCGGCGGCCTGGTGATCGTCGCCCTGTACGTGGTCGTCGGCCACGCCTACCCGGAGCGGCTGCGCCCCTCGATCATGGCGGCGTTCGCGGCGAGCTGGGTGGTCCCGTCCGTGGTCGGCCCGCTCGCCGCCGGGGCCGTGACCGAACACCTGGGCTGGCGCTGGGTGTTCATCGGGATACCGGTCCTGGTCGGCCTTCCGCTCGCGCTGGCGCTCCCGCAGATCCGGCGCCGGGCCGCGGGCCCCGCCGGGGACGCCGCCCGGGTGCCCTTCGACCGGCGCCGCATCCGGCTGGCCCTCGGCATCTCGCTCGGCGCCGGGCTCCTCCAGTACGCGGCCCAGGACCTGACCTGGACGTCGGCCGTCCCGGCCGTGGCGGGCGCCGTGCTGCTGGTGCCCGCGGTGCTGGGACTGCTGCCGCGCGGCACCTACCGGGCCGCGCGCGGACTGCCGTCCGTGGTGCTGCTGCGCGGGGTCGCGGCGGGTTCCTTCATCGCCGCCGAGTCCTTCGTCCCGCTGATGCTGGTCACCCAGCGCGGGCTGTCGCCGACGCTCGCCGGGTTCTCCCTCGCCGCGGGCGGCGGGACCTGGGCGCTGGGCTCGTACGTGCAGTCCCGGCCGCGGACGGAGCCGCACCGGGAGCGGCTGATGACCTTCGGCATGGTGCTGGTCGCCGCCGCGATCGCGGCGGCGCCGAGCGTGCTGATCCACGCGGTGCCCGTGTGGACGGTGGCCGTCGCCTGGGGCTTCGGCTGCTTGGGCATGGGCCTGGTCATCTCCTCCACCAGCGTGCTCCTGCTGCGCCTGTCCGCCCCCGAGGAGGCCGGCGCGAACTCCGCCGCGCTGCAGATCTCCGACGGCCTCTCCAACGTCGTGCTGCTCGCCGTGGGAGGCGCCGCCTTCGCCGCGCTGGGCGGGGGCACGGCGGCCCACACGGCCGGCCGGGCCGCGGACGCGTCCCACCCGGGCGCGTTCGCGGCGGTGTTCCTGCCGATGGCGGCGGTGGCGCTGGCGGGGGCGTGGGTGGCCACGCGGGTGCGGACGGCCCATGACTGAGGTGGTACCACTTTGACCCCGATAGTGGTACCTTTGTGGTATGGCTATGAACCTTCGTCTGCGCGACGATCAGCAAGAGGCGCTCAAGCTTCGTGCCGAGGAGGAGGGTCGGAGTATGCACGCCATAGTGCTTCAGGCGATCGACCGGTATCTGGAGCAGGAAGCGGACCGGGCCGAGGTCCGCCGCCTGGGGGCCAAGTACGCGGCGGGTCACGCGGACCTGTTGCGGAGGCTGGGGGAGTAGATGAAGTACCTCACGGTCCAGGAGGTCCTGGACCTGGCGGAGCTGGCGTGCGGGGAGCGGACTCAGGTCGCTGTGCGTGACCTGGGTCTGCTCAGCTCGGCCGTCCATCGCCCGCAGTCGCAGATGTTCGGCATCGAGGCGTACACGGATCTCTTCGAGAAGGCCGCTGCGCTGCTCCAGTCGCTGGCAGTCAACCACCCCCTGGTGGACGGCAACAAGCGCATGGCGTGGATGTGTACGGTCGTGTTCCTCGACTTCGACGGCACCGAGATGCTCGGCGTCGATCAGGACGAGGCGTACAAGCTCGTCATTGAGGTGGCGGCCGGCGACCTGGACGATGTGGGGATGATCGCCCTGCGGCTGAGGACGATGCACGAGGCGGTGTGACCTCAGTCCCATCCGCCCCCGTCCCCGCGTCGTTCACGCGGGGGCGCGTCCCGGGCGCCGGTAGGGTGGCCCGGTTGTCATACGCGGACCGAGCCGGGCCCCGATGGACCGGTCGCCGTGCGTGACCGAGCCGCGCCACCGACCACCCCCACCGGAGACCGTGACTACCACCGCCACCTCCTCCTCGCACTCCTCGCACCACCTCTCGCCCGCCTTCCCCGGCCGCGCCCCCTGGGGCACGGCGGGCAAGCTGCGTGCCTGGCAGCAGGGGGCGATGGAGCGGTACCTCCAGGAGCAGCCGCGCGACTTCCTGGCCGTCGCGACGCCCGGCGCGGGCAAGACGACGTTCGCCCTGACGCTGGCGTCCTGGCTGCTGCACCACCACGTCGTGCAGCAGGTGACGGTGGTCGCGCCGACCGAGCACCTGAAGAAGCAGTGGGCCGAGGCGGCCGCCCGGATAGGCATCAAGCTCGACCCGGAGTACAGCGCGGGCCCGCTCGGCAAGGACTACCAGGGCATCGCCGTGACGTACGCGGGCGTGGGTGTGCGGCCCATGCTGCACCGCAACCGCGTCGAGCAGCGCAAGACCCTCGTCATCCTCGACGAGATCCACCACGCCGGTGACAGCAAGTCGTGGGGCGAGGCATGCCTGGAGGCGTTCGAGCCCGCCACCCGCCGGCTCGCGCTCACCGGTACGCCCTTCCGGTCGGACACCAACCCCATCCCGTTCGTGGCGTACGAGGAGGGCAACGACGGGATCCGGCGGTCCGCCGCCGACTACACGTACGGGTACGGCTCCGCGCTCGGCGACGGCGTCGTGCGACCCGTGATCTTCCTGTCCTACAGCGGCAACATGCGGTGGCGCACGAAGGCCGGTGACGAGATCGCCGCGCGGCTCGGCGAGCCGATGACCAAGGACGCGATCAGCCAGGCCTGGCGCACCGCCCTCGACCCGCGCGGCGAGTGGATGCCCAGCGTGCTGCGCGCCGCCGACCAGCGGCTCACCGAGGTCAGGAAGGGCATCCCGGACGCCGGTGCCCTCGTCATCGCCTCCGACCAGGACTCCGCCCGCGCCTACGCGAAGCTGATCCGCGAGATCACCGGGAACAAGGCGACCCTCGTCCTGTCCGACGACACGGGTGCCTCCGGCCGCATCGACGAGTTCAGCCGGAGCGACGACCGCTGGATGGTCGCCGTCCGCATGGTCTCCGAGGGCGTCGACGTGCCCCGGCTCGCGGTCGGCGTGTACGCGACGACGATCTCGACGCCGCTCTTCTTCGCCCAGGCCGTCGGACGTTTCGTGCGCTCCCGGCGGCGCGGCGAGACCGCCTCCGTCTTCCTGCCCACGGTCCCCGACCTCCTCGGCTTCGCCAACGAGATGGAGGTGGAGCGCGACCACGTCCTCGACAAGCCGAAGAAGGAGGGCGAGGAGGACCCGTACGCCGAGTCCGAGAAGGAGATGGACGAGGCGAACAAGGAGCAGGACGAGGACACCGGCGAGCAGGAGCAGTTCTCCTTCGAGGCGCTGGAGTCCGAGGCCGTCTTCGACCGGGTGCTCTACGACGGCGCCGAGTTCGGCATGCAGGCCCACCCGGGGAGCGAGGAGGAGCAGGACTACCTCGGGATCCCGGGGCTGCTCGAACCCGACCAGGTCCAGCTGCTGCTCCAGAAGCGGCAGGCCCGGCAGATCGCGCACAGCCGCAAGAAGCCCGACGAGGAGGCGGACCTCCTCGAACTCCCCGCCGAGCGGCGGCCCGTGGTCTCCCACAAGGAGATGCTGGAACTGCGCAAGCAGCTCAACACGATGGTCGGCGCCTACGTCCACCAGAGCGGCAAACCGCACGGCGTCATCCACACCGAGCTGCGCCGCGTCTGCGGCGGTCCGCCGAGCGCGGAGGCCACGGCGGGACAGCTGCGGCAGCGCATCGCCAAGGTCCAGGAGTGGGCCACCCGGATGCGCTGAGGTCCTGCCGCCGCGCGCCCAGGGCGCGTGCGCCGCGCACGCCGGGCGGCGTGCGCGGGGCGGTGCGTGACAGAAGCTGGCGCCCGTACGTATCGGGACGAACGCCGGCACTCCGTACCAGCGGATGCCCGGATTCTGGACGGAGCCTTCCGCTCAGCGGACCGGGTCGCTACTGTCCCGCTACGCACACGCCCCGTGGCAGCGCCGCCGCGGAGCGCAGCCGTGAAGCGACTGGGCCCGGGACAAGCCGGGCCGTCCGCCGATCGGCGGCCTCTGAAGCGCGTCGCCCACGGGATGGGGGGACGCATCTGCCGCGAGAGGGCCGCCGACCTCACCACTAAGGAGTGGGCGTCGTGACCGCGGAGACCTCCCAGACGCTCGACCGAGGACTGCGCGTCCTCAAGCTGCTCGCCGACACGGACCACGGGCTGACCGTCACTGAGCTCTCGAACAAACTGGGCGTCAACCGGACCGTTGTGTACCGGTTGCTCGCCACGCTGGAGCAGCACGCCCTTGTCCGCCGCGACCTCGGCGGCCGCGCCCGGGTCGGACTGGGGGTGCTGCGCCTGGGCCGCCAGGTGCATCCGCTCGTACGGGAGGCCGCGCTGCCCGCGCTGCGCGCGCTCGCCGAGGACATCGGGGCGACGGCCCACCTCACGCTCGTCGACGGGTCGGAGGCGCTGGCCGTGGCCGTCGTCGAGCCGACGTGGACCGACTACCACGTGGCCTACCGCGCCGGATTCCGGCACCCGCTGGACCGGGGGGCCGCGGGCCGCGCGATCCTCGCCGCCCGCCGGGCCCAGGCCTCGGAACCGGCGTACACGCTCACCGCGGGCGAGCTGGAGGCGGGCGCGTGCGGTGCGGCGGCGCCGCTCGTGGGGGTCACCGGCGTCGAGGGCAGCGTGGGAGTGGTCATGCTCGCGGACTCCGTGCCGGAGCGCGTGGGCCCCCGCGTGGTCGACGCGGCCCGGGAGGTCGCGGACGCCTTGCGGTGACCTCCCGGCCCCACCGGTGCCTCCCGGCCGCTCCCGGGCGCGGCCGGCCCTCGCGTTAGATTGATCCCGTGCTCTCTCGCCTCACGCGCCCCAAGGCCGTCGCCGTCTGCGCCCTGCCCGTCGTGGCACTGCTCGCCACGGCGGCGTTCGCGCCGCTGCCGTTCTCCGTGGCGCAGCCCGGTATGACGGCGAACGTGCTCGGCGAGAACAAGGGCGAGCCCGTGATCACCATCAGCGGGGCGCCCACCCGGGACACCAGCGGTCAGCTCCGGATGACGACGATCGAGGCGACGGGCCCGGACGCGGACGTCGGTCTCGGTGACGTCCTCGACGGCTGGTTCCGTACCGACCAGGCCGTCATGCCGCGTGACTCGGTCTATCCGAGCGGGGACAACGTCAAGGAGATCGAGCAGCACAACGCGGCGCAGATGAAGGAGTCGCAGGACACGGCGACCGAGGCCGCGCTGTCCTACCTCCACAAGAAGGGCGTCAAGGTCTCCCTCGAGCTGGCCGACGTCGGGGGCCCGAGCGCCGGGCTCCTGTTCTCCCTGGGCATCGTCGACAAGCTGGACGGCGACGGCAGCGGCGGTGACCTCACCGGCGGCCGCGTCATCGCCGGTACGGGGACGATCGACGCCGACGGCAAGGTCGGCGCGGTCGGCGGGGTCGCCCTCAAGACCCAGGCGGCCCGCCGCGACGGCGCGACGGTGTTCCTGGTGCCGAAGGCGGAGTGCGCGGACGCCCAGTCGGAGCTGCCGAAGGGCCTTCGGCTCGTCCCGGTGACGACCCTCGCGAAGACGGTCGACGCGCTGATCGCTCTGCGGAAGGGCAGCGGCTCCGTACCGAGCTGTTAGCCCAGGAGCCACGCCGCCCGAGCCGAGCCGAGCCGCCGGAGCCGAGCCCCGGGCCCGTCCCGAGCCCCCGGGCCGGTCCCGTGCCGTGGTGCTCAGCCCTCCTTCACGAACCCCTCCCGCTTCATCCAGTCCAGGGCGACCTGGTGCGGGTCCTGGCCGTCGACGTCCACCTTGGCGTTCAGGTCCTGGGCGACCGAGTTGTCGAGCTTCTTCGTGATCGGGTCGAGGATGCCGGCGATCTCCGGGTGCTTCTTCAGGGTCTCGGTGTTGATCTCGGGGGCGGCGTTGTAGTGGGGGAAGAACTGTTTGTCGTCCTCCATCACCACCAGGTGCATCGACTTGATGCGGCCGTCGGTGGTGAACACCTCCCCGTAGGTGCAACTCCCCTTCGCCGCCTGGGTGTAGATGATCCCGGTGTCCATCTGGGTGATGTTCGCGGCGGGTACGTCCATGCCGTACGCCTTCTCCATGCCCGGCAGTCCGTCCGCGCGGTTGGCGAACTCGCTCTCCACGCAGAGGGTGACCGCCCCGGGGTCCGACTTCGACAGCGCGGCGACGGCGGAGAGCGTCTTCGTGCGGTACTTCTCGGAGTTGGCACGGTTCATGGCGAGCGCGTACGTGTTGTCGAGGGCGGACGGTGCCAGCCAGGTCAGGCCGTTCTTCGCGTCCGCGTCCCGGACCGCCTCCCACTGCCGCCGCGGGTCGGTGATCGGCTTGCTGTTGCCGAGGTACGTGATCCACGCGGTGCCCGTGTACTCGTAGGCGGCGTCCGCGTCCCCGTTCTTGACGGCCTCGCGGGAGCCGATGGAGCCCTGGATGCCGGTGCGGTCCAGGACGTCCGCGCCGGCCGCCTCGAAGGCGATGCCCATGATGGCGCCGAGGATCAGCTGCTCGGTGAACTCCTTCGACGTCACGGTCAGGTCGACGCCCTCCAGCGGACGCCCCTTGCCGATCGAGCCGGGCCGGACGTCGTCGGCCATGGGGGAGCCGCTCGTCAGCCCGCACCCCGGCGCGGTGGCCAGCAGCAGCGCCCCGGCCAGCACGAGGCACGTACGCCGCCGCCGCGCCGCCGCGCGCCGCCCGCCCGTCCCGTGGGCGCGCCTCATGTGCCCGTCTCCAGCCCGTGCGGCCGCAGCAGCAGTTCGGCCAGGGAGGCGAGCCAGTCCACGAGGAGGGCGAGCGCGATCGTCAGGATCGATCCGAGGACCAGGACGGGCATCCGCTGGCTGGTGATCCCCGTGGTGATCAGGACGCCGAGCCCGCCGCCCCCGCCGAACGTGGCGAGCGTCGCCGTGCCGACGTTCAGGACGAGCGCGGTGCGGACACCGGCGAGGATCAGCGGTACCGCCAGCGGGAGTTCGACGCGGGTGAGGACGCCCATGGGTGACATGCCGATGCCGCGCGCCGCCTCCAGCAGCGTCGGGTCGTTGGCCTTCAGCCCGGCGATCGTGTTGGAGAGGACCGGCAGGACGGCGTAGACGGTGATGCCGATCAGCGCGGCCCGCTGTCCCGTGCCGAGCCAGATGACCAGCAGGGCCAGCAGGCCGATCGCCGGGGTCGCCTGCCCCATGTTGGCGAACGCCATGGCCACCGGCGTCGCCTTCCGGAAGGCCCGGCGGGTCAGCAGGATGCCCAGCGGGATGGCGATGATCAGCACGAAGAACGTGGAGATCACCGTCAGCCGGATGTGCTGCCACAGCAACTTGGACACCTGCCCGTCCGACAGGGCGCTCTCGGAGACGAAGTCCAGCTCGGCCTGCCGGAACCAGAGCCAGGTGGCGAGCAGCAGCAGCGCGAGCGCCAGCGGCAGGAAGGTCAGCTTCTGCCAGGTGATCCGGCGCTTCGGCGCGGCCGACGGTCCGGGGGCCCGGGTGCCGGCCTCGCCCTCCACCCCGTAGGCCGCCTCGGTGTCCTCCTCGTAGCCGTGCTCGCCCTCGTCCCGGAACGCGAGGCCTTTCACCTCGTGCTCGCCCGGGGGCCGCTGGGGCCGTGAACCGCCCTTGCCGGCCGGCGTCCGCGGATCGCTCACGCCTTCGCCTCCCCGCCCTGGGCGCCCTCCTGCTCCGTATGGGTCTGCTGGGAGCGCGCCTCCTCCAGGTCGTGCTGGTGCTCCATCGCGTCGAGCCGGTCGGCCTCCAGCAGTTCGTGCACGGAGTTCATCAGCGTCTCCATGTCGACGACGCCCGTGTACTCGCCGCGCCGTCCGGTGACCGCGACCCGGCCCGCGTTGTCGGTGAGCACCGCCTCCAGGGCGTCGCGCACCGTGGCGTCCCTGGTCACCGTGTCGTGGACCAGCGTGCCCGCCCGCGCCAGCGAGCCCCTGGCCCGCATCAGGTCGCCGCGGCGCAGCCACTTGTAGGGGCGGCCGCGCTTGTCGAGCAGCAGGATCTCGTTGGTGCCGCCGGCGCGCAGCTTGTTGAAGATGCTCTGGAGCGGGTCGTTCACGGTGGCCGTCGGGTAGTCGGTGATCCCGACGTCCCGCACCCGGGTGAGGTTGAGCCGCTTGAGGGCGGCGCCCGCCCCGACGAACCCGGACACGAAGTCGTCGGCCGGGTTGGTGAGGATCGCCTCCGGTGTGTCGAACTGGGCGATGTGCGAGTGCTCGCGCAGCACCGCGATCCGGTCACCGAGCTTGATGGCCTCGTCGAAGTCGTGCGTCACGAACACGATCGTCTTGTGCAGCTCGTACTGGAGCCGGATCAGCTCGTCCTGGAGGTGGTCGCGGGTGATCGGGTCGACCGCGCCGAACGGCTCGTCCATCAGCAGGACGGGGGGATCGGCGGCCAGCGCCCGCGCCACGCCCACCCGCTGCTGCTGGCCGCCGGAGAGCTGGCGCGGATAGCGGCCCTGGAACTCGCCGGGGTCGAGGCCGACGAGGTCCAGCATCTCCTCCACCCGTGCCCTGATCCGGGCCTTGGACCAGCCGGTCATCCTGGGCACCAGGCCGATGTTCTGGGCGACCGTCATGTGCGGGAACAGCCCGGAGGACTGGATCGCGTAGCCCACCTTGCGGCGCAGCTTCACCGGGTCCATGTGGGTGACGTCCTCGCCGCCGATGCGGATGCGCCCGCCGGTCGGCTCGATCAGCCGGTTGATCATCTTCAGGGTGGTGGACTTCCCGCAGCCCGACGGGCCGACGAAGACGACGAGTTCGCCCGCCCGGATCTCCATGTTCACGCTGTCCACGGCGGCGTCGCGGCTGCCGGGGTAGTGCTTGGTCAGGTTCTCCAGCTCGATGGGCGCACCGGTCGTGGAGGTGCCGTCGGCCGGGGAGGCGGCGCCGGCCGTGGTGGTGCCGCCGTCGCCGGTGCCGGCCGCGGAGGTCTCAGGCACGGATCCCCCTCGGGATGGTCAGCCGTCCGACGAGGACGTAGGCGGCGTCGAACAGCAGGGCGAGGACGATGATCCCGAGCGTGCCCGCGAGCACCTGGTTGAGCGCGTTCCTGCTGCCCAGGGAGCCGATGCCGCGGAAGATCTCGTTGCCCAGGCCCGGCCCGGACGCGTACGCCGCGATGGCCGCGATGCCCATCAGCATCTGGGTCGAGACCCGGATGCCGGTGAGGATCGGCGGCCAGGCCAGCGGCAGCTCGACGCGCAGCAGCCGGGCCGTGCGGGACATCCCGATGCCCTTCGCCGCGTCCACCAGGGAGGGGTCGACGCCGCGCAGGCCGACGATCGAGTTGCGCACGATCGGCAGCAGACCGTAGAGGGTCAGCGCGACGACCGTCGGCGGGACGCCCAGGCCCACGACCGGGATCAGCAGGCCGATCATGGCGAGGGAGGGGACGGTCAGGATCGTGGACGTGGTGAGCGTGGCGAGGCCGCCCGCCCACTCGCTGCGGTAGGTGACGACACCGATGAGCACGCCGATGACGGTGGCGACGACCATGCACTGGAAGACGGCGCTGGCGTGCTGGTAGGCGTCCGTGAGCAGCTGCTGGTGGCGGCTGCCCAGGTACTCCCAGAAGTTCACGCTTCCACCTCCGACGCGGGCCGGTGCCTCGCCGGGAGCCTCCCGGACGCGGGCACGGGCCCGGCGCCGGAGCGGGCGGGTCAGGTGTCCCGTGACGCCTGCTCCACCAGCGGGATGATCCGCAGCGGTACGGGGTTCTCCATGACGATCGCCGTGGAGGCCCGGACGATCCCATCAAAACCGACGACGCGGTCGATCACCCGCTGGAGATCCGCGTTGGAGCGGGCCACCAGCCGGCACAGCATGTCCCCGCCGCCGGTCGTGGTGTGCAGCTCCAGCACCTCGGGGACCGTCGTCAAGTGGGCCCGTACGTCGGCTCCTTGCCCCTGCCGGATCTCCAGCGTCGCGAACGCGGTCACCGGGTATCCGAGCGCCGCCGGGTCCACCTGGGGGCCGAAGCCGCGGATGACTCCGTTCGACTGAAGCCGGTCGAGGCGCGCCTGCACGGTGCCCCGGGCGACGCCCAGGCGCCGGGACATCTCCAGCACCCCGATGCGCGGTTCCTCGGCGAGCAGCACGATGAGTCTGCCGTCCAGATGATCGATCGCCATGCCGGCCTCCCCGGTGGTCATCCTGTACAGAACGCCCGGCGAAGCGGGCGTGCCGCTGAGCATATTGCCCAGCCGAAGCGCAAACTATTGCGCACCTTGCGGAACGGAGAGAGCCTGCGGCCATGACTCAGACCACCCACCACACTCCCGGCACCGCGCGCGAGGCAGACCCCTTCCCGGTCAAGGGAATGGACGCGGTCGTCTTCGCCGTGGGCAACGCCAAGCAGGCCGCGCACTACTACTCCACCGCCTTCGGCATGAAGCTCGTGGCGTACTCCGGACCGGAGAACGGCAGCCGCGAGACCGCGAGCTACGTCCTGGAGAACGGCTCCGCCCGCTTCGTGTTCACCTCCGTCATCAAGGCCTCCACCCCCTGGGGCCACTTCCTGGCCGAGCACGTCGCCGCGCACGGCGACGGGGTCGTGGACCTCGCCATCGAGGTCCCGGACGCGCGGGCCGCGCACGCGTACGCCGTGGAGCACGGCGCCCGCTCGGTCGCCGAGCCGTACGAGGTGAAGGACGAGCACGGCACGGTCGTCCTCGCGGCGATCGCCACCTACGGCAAGACCCGCCACACCCTGGTCGAGCGCTCCGGCTACGACGGCCCCTACCTCCCCGGGTACACCGCCGCCGCGCCGATCGTCGAGCCGCCGGCCCAGCGCACCTTCCAGGCCGTCGACCACTGCGTCGGCAACGTCGAGCTCGGCAAGATGAACGAGTGGGTGGCCTTCTACAACAACGTCATGGGCTTCACGAACATGAAGGAGTTCGTGGGCGACGACATCGCGACCGAGTACTCGGCGCTGATGTCGAAGGTCGTGGCCGACGGCACGCTGAAGGTGAAGTTCCCCCTCAACGAGCCGGCCATCGCCAAGAAGAAGTCCCAGATCGACGAGTACCTGGAGTTCTACGACGGCCCCGGCTGCCAGCACATCGCGCTGAACACCAACGACATCGTGGCGACCGTCCGCGCGATGCGGGCGGCCGGCGTCGAGTTCCTGGACACCCCCGACTCGTACTACGACACCCTCGGCGAGTGGGCCGGCGAGACCCGGGTGCCCGTCGAGACCCTGCGCGAGCTGAAGATCCTCGTCGACCGCGACGAGGACGGCTACCTGCTGCAGATCTTCACCAAGCCGGTCCAGGACCGTCCGACCGTCTTCTTCGAGATGATCGAGCGCCACGGATCCATGGGCTTCGGCAAGGGCAACTTCAAGGCCCTCTTCGAGGCGATCGAGCGCGAGCAGGAGAAGCGCGGCAACCTCTGAGCCGTCCCGGCGGCCTTCGCCCGCGGCCCCACGGATCCTCTCCGTGGGGCCGCGGCGCGTTGGGGCGGCGGGCGCGTGTTCGACGGACGCGCGCCGGACCCAGGCCATACGCTCGGACCATGGCCAGGATCAACGATGTGGGTGGCATGCAGGGCTTCGGGCCCGTGGACACCACCGACGACACCGAGCCCTTCCACGCGGACTGGGAGGCCAGGGTCGTCGGTCTCTTCAACGCCCTGCGCGCACAGGGGCTCTTCACCACCGACGAGTTCCGGGACGTGATCGAGTCGATGCCGCCCGCGGAGTACCTGGCGACCCCGTACTACGAGCGGTGGTTCCGGGCCGTCTGCGTGCTGCTGGAGCGCAAGGGCGTCCTCGCGCCCGGTGAGCTCGATGACTGACCGCTTCGCGCCGGGAGCGCGTGTACGCACCTTCCGCCACGACCCGCCGCACCACACCCGCCTTCCGCGGTACGCGCGCGGCAAGCGCGGCGTCGTCGTCGAGCCGGAGGGCCGGGCCGCCCTCGCGGACGTCAGCGCCCTGGGCCGCGGGGACGCGCCCGTCGAGCAGATCTACGCGGTCCGGTTCGCCGCCCGCGACCTCTGGGGCGAGGGCGACCACCACGTCGTACTCGACCTGTGGGAAAGCTATTTGGAACCCGCGCCCGCGACGCGCGGGGACGCACACGAAGGGGCTGCGGCCGATGAGCGGTGACCACGACGACGCGCTGATCTCCCGCCGGGTACGGCGGCTGGAGACCCTGCTGGAGGAGAAGGGCGTCCTGTCCGGCGGAGCGCTGGACGAGGTGATCGACGCCTTCATGGCGGGCGCGTCCCCGGCGAACGGCGCCCGCGTGGTCGCCCGCGCCTGGACCGACCCCGGTTTCCGGTCCCGGCTCCTGGCCGACGGCACCGAGGCCGTACGGGAACTCGGCTTCATGGAGGGCTCCTACCAGCGTCTGCGGGTCGTGGAGAACACGGAGACTCTCCACAACGTCATCGTCTGCACCCTCTGCTCCTGCTACCCCCTGCGCCTCCTGGGACCCTCCCCGAGCTGGTACAAGTCCGAGTCCTACCGCTCCCGCGTGGTCCGCGAACCCCGCGTGGTGCTCGGCGAGTTCGGCCTCAGCCTGCCCGACGGCACCGAGATCACCGTCTGGGACTCCAGCGCGGAGACCCGCTACATGGTCCTGCCGCGCCGGCCCTCCGGCACCGAGTCCCTGACCGAGGAGGAACTCGCCGCACTGGTCACCCGCAACGCCCTGATCGGGACGGCGGCCCTCTGACGGACCCCGTGGGCGGGCCGCCCCGGACGTTCCTGGGGCGGCCCGCCCGCGTGAGCCCGCCCACACGCCCCGCCCACACCCCCCACGGCCCTCACCCGGGCGGCCCCTCCGCCGACGGCTCGCCCAGCTCCGCCAGCGTCCGCCGGGCCGAGCGCGCGAGCAGCGGCGAGAAGTACGGATTGATCCGCAGCGCCTCCGCGAGATGGCGGCGTGCCGGACCGGAGCGGCCCAGCTCCCGCTCGATCCGCCCCCGGTGATAGGCGTACAGGGCGCTGCGCACCCCGCCCCCGTGCTCCTCGTCCGTCGCCCGCGTCGCGAACGTCAGCGCCTCCCGGTCGTCCCCGGCCCGGTGCAGCGCCCAGCCCAGCGCGTCAGCGACGGCGACGCCGGGATGCCGCTCCCACGCGTCGCGCAGCACGTCCACCGCGGTGCCCGGATCGCCGTGGTCGGCCTCGAACAGCCCGAGGACCAGAGCGTCGTCCACCCCCTGCGCCGACGCCTCAGGTACCCGGGTGCGCACCAGGTCGTAGCGGACCCGCGCCTCCCGGTCGAGGCCCAGCGACTCGTACAGCTCGCCCAGCTCCAGCGCGTACGCCGGCTCGGGTCGCTTCCCGAGCGCCGCGCGGTACGCGCGCAGCGCCTCCGAGGTGCGGCCGAGCGCCGCCAGCGCCCGCGCACGCCCGGCCAGCGCGCCCGGCTCGTCGGGGGTGGCACGCAGAGCGGCCTCGTAGAAGCGCAGGGACCGGCCGAGGTCGCCGCTCTCCCACGCCAGCTCGCCCACCAGCTCCAGGCACAGGGCCCGCTCGGCGGGCGCCGTCGCCGCGGCCGCCGCGTCCCCGGCGGCCGCCGCCGCGTCCTCCCGCCGTCCCTGGTCCCGGTAGACCCGCGCGGTCAGCGCCCGCACCGACGGCGACGGCGGCAGCGTGAGGAGGGCGTCCAGCGCACGCGCGGCGGCGCCGTCGTCACCCAGGCCGGCGTAGGCGTCGAGCAGCGCCGGATACGCCGTCCACCGCTTCGGCGCCTTCTCCACCGCCTTCTCGGCCCACTCCCTCGCCTCCCGGAAGTCGCCGCGCGCGTCAGCGAGCGCGGCCAGCCCCTCGAACGCCGCCACATTGCCCTTCGGCCCGACCCGCAACGACGTCCGCAGCGCCTTCTCCGCCCTCGGGTAGTACACCGGCCTCGCGGTCCGCCGCCCCCGCTCCACATAGGCCGTGCCGAGCACCGCCCACGCGCGCGCGTCACCCGGACGGTCCCGCACCCGGGCCTCCCGCTCGGCGATGAGCGCCTCCAGCCGCGACAGCGTGACCGGCACCCCGGCGCCCACCGCCGTCCTCGTCCGGGCCATCGGACCGGGCGACGGCGGCACGGCCCGCCGCTCCGGCGGCAGCAGCACCAGCACACCGCCTAGTACGGCGCCCGACGCGACCGCGCCGATCAGCGCGCGCCGCGCGACGGGGGAGAGACGCGGGAGGCGACGCCGGGGCCGCAGCGGTCCAGGAGGGCTCGGGCAGGGTTCGTTCTCCATGGCGTCACTGTGCGTCAATACGACGAACGGGTCCCGGCGTGTGAACACCGCCGCGGACGGGGTTCACACGCATGGCCCCGGGTGCGAGGCTGTGATCATGAGCCGCATCGAAGCCCCGCGCGACGAAGCGACGGGCGACCTCGTCGACCTTCTGCTGGCGGGCCTGCCGGCCGAGGCGGTCCTCACCGACCCGGACGTCACGGCCTCGTACGCGAACGACATGGCGAGCTTCTGCGACGCGGGCAGCCCCGCCGTCGTCGTCCTGCCGCGCACCGTCGAACAGGTCCAGCACGTCATGCGCACCGCGACCGCGCTGCGCGTCCCCGTCGTCCCCCAGGGCGCCCGCACCGGCCTGTCCGGCGGGGCCAACGCCTCCGACGGCTGCGTCGTGCTGTCCCTGGTCCGCATGGACCGCGTCCTGGAGATCAGCCCGGTCGACCGCGTCGCCGTCGTCGAGCCGGGCGTCGTCAACGCCGTGCTCTCCCGCGCCGTCGGCGAACACGGGCTGTACTACCCGCCGGACCCCTCCAGCTGGGAGACGTGCACCATCGGCGGCAACATCGGCACGGCCTCCGGCGGCCTGTGCTGCGTCAAGTACGGGGTGACGGCCGAGTACGTCCTCGGCCTGGACGTCGTCCTCGCCGACGGCCGCCTGATGCGCACCGGCCGGCGCACCGCCAAGGGCGTCGCCGGATACGACCTGACCCGGCTCTTCGTCGGCTCGGAGGGCTCGCTCGGCATCGTCGTACGGGCCGTCCTGGCCCTCAAGCCGAAGCCGCCCCGGCAGCTCGTGCTGGCCGCGGAGTTCGCCTCGTCGGCGGCCGCCTGCGACGCCGTGTGCCGGATCATGGCGGGCGGCCACGTGCCGTCCCTGCTGGAACTGATGGACCGTACGACGGTCAAGGCCGTCAACGCCCTGGCGAACATGGGCCTGCCCGAGACCACCGAGGCCCTGCTGCTCGCCGCCTTCGACACCCCCGACCCCGCCGCCGACCTCGCGGCGGTGGGCGCGCTGTGCGAGGCCGCGGGCGCCACCCAGGTCGTCCCCGCCGACGACACGGCCGAGTCCGAACTGCTGCTCCAGGCCCGGCGGCTGTCGCTGACCGCGCTGGAGGCGGTCAAGGGCACCACGATGATCGACGACGTGTGCGTACCCCGTTCACGGCTCGGGGACATGCTCGAAGGCGTCGAGCGGATCGCCGAGAAGTACGCCCTGACCATCGGGGTCTGCGCCCACGCGGGGGACGGCAACACCCACCCCACGGTCTGCTTCGACGCGGCCAGCCCCGACGAGTCCCGCCGCGCCCGGGAGTCCTTCGACGAGATCATGGCGCTCGGTCTCGAACTCGGCGGCACGATCACCGGCGAGCACGGCGTGGGCGTGCTGAAGAAGGAGTGGCTGGCCCGCGAGATCGGCCCGGTCGGCGTCGAGATGCAGCGTGCCGTCAAGGCGGCCTTCGACCCGCTCGGCCTGCTCAACCCCGGCAAACTCTTCTGATCCTCACACCGGAACACCTCACCCCGTTCGCCTTCTCCGTCCGCCGTCCCCTCTTCCGCCGCTCCGCTCACTCCCCGTCCACCGGCTCGTCCGACGGCCACGGGTCGTCGGACGGTCCGGCGCCCTGCGGGTCCAGGGAGGGGGACAGCTCCGGGGGCGGGGCCAGCAGGCCGGCGAGGCCGTCGTCGATGCCGAGCCGGCCGGCCTCCGTACCCGGCGGGACCACCCGCAGCGTGCGCTCGAGCCAGGCGGACACCTGCGCGGAGGGTGCCTCCAGGAGCGCGTCGCCGTCCGGCGAGCTCAGCGCGATCAGGACGACGCTGCGCGCCGCCACCTTCGTCGGCCACACCCGCACGTCGCCGTGGCCCGACGGCCTGAACACCCCCTCCACCAGCAGCTCACGGGCGAACGTCCAGTTGACGGGGTGCTCCGAGCCGATGTGGAAGGCGACGTGGACGGCGTACGGATCGGTGGTGCGGTAACTCAGCCGTGCCGGGACCGGGATGCTGCGTTCCGGAGACAGGACGAGTTTGAGTTCGAGCTCGCGTTCCACAACGGTGTGCATGTCGGTGTGCTTCCTTTCGCCGCACGGGCCCCGGGCGTCGGTCCCGTACGTGTTGGTCCCGTACGTGTGGCAGGTGCGCAGGTCCGGACCACTACGCGTTTTCTGGGTTTCTTTTCGACCGGTTCCCGTCCTTTCCCGGAACAAGCCAGGGAACTCGTGCCGTAACCCCGAGCGGAACCGTGCCCGAAAGGAGTGGGTACGGCGGGAGGGGCCCTCACGCGCGCGTGGGTCTGATAGATGTGGATCCCCCAACAGACCCCCGAGCAGATACGGGACGACGGACATGAGCGCCCCAACCCCGGCCCCCGGTGACGACAGACCCCGCGACGGGTACTACCCGGACCCGTCCATTCCTGGATACGTCCGGTACTGGAACGGCGCCGCCTGGGTGCCGGGCACCAGCCGTCCGGCCCCGTCCGACGGCGAACCGCTCGCACCGCCGCCCGGCGCGCGCCCGGCACCCGCGCCCGCCGCTCCCCACGGCCCCGCCGCGACGGAGGAGACGGGCCCGCACTTCTTCGACGAGGACCCCGGGCCCGCCGCCGCCCCCCGCGGCCCCGGCCCGGCCGACGCCCAGCACGGCAGCCGTCCCGAGCCCGCCTCCGCCTGGGGCGCCGACCGGTCCCGGCAGTCCGGCTTCGGCGGCGACCAGGACCGGCGCGTCTCCTGGGGCGCGCCCGCCGGAGCCGACCCCCGGGTGCCGCGCGCGGCGGAGCCGGCCGACGGGCCCGCCCGGCCCACGGGCCGCTCGGCCCGCACCGACGGGACGGCGTCGATCCCCCCGGTCGAGCCGGACGGCTCGCAGCCGCCCGCCTCCGACGGGACCGTGGTGTTCCGTCGTCAGACGCCGGGTCAGGGCAGGCCGGAGACGGCCGCCCCGGGCACGGGGCGCTCCGACGGCACGATGACCTTCGGTACGGCCCCGGCACGCGCGGAGGAGCCCGCGGCGGGGCAGGCGGGTCAGGCGGGTCCGGCGCGGCCGTCGGGCGCGCAGGCCGCCGCTCAGCAGGCCCTGGGTCTCGGCCCGGGCGCCGCGCCCGCGGCGCGGCCCCCGGGCCCGCAGCGGCAGGCGGCGCCCTCGCTCCCGCAGCAGGCCGCGGCTCCGGCCGCGCCCACCGCACCCTCCGTCCCCGCGCAGACCGGCGGCGCGGCCGGGGCCGCCCCGGGACCCGCGGCCGGTCCGGGAGCCGGCGCGGCGCCCGTGACCAGCGGGTCCGGAGGCGGCCAGCCCTCGTGGGCGCAGCAGGTGCACCGGCTGGCGGGGGACGGCGGCGAGCAGCCCGTCACGCCGTGGAAGCCGCCCGTCGACGACGTCTTCCAGGCGGCGGCGCGAGCCCAGGCGGCGGCCCGCCCGGCGGGCCTCGGCCGGCGGCTGGCGGCGCGAGTGGTGGACACGGCGGTCCTGGCAGCGGTCACCGCGGTGGCCGCCGTACCGCTGGGCACCAAGGCCGTCGACCACGTGAACGACAAGATCGACGCGGCCAAGCTCTCCGGCCGCACCGTCACGGTCTGGCTGCTCGACGGCAGGACCGCGAGCTGCCTCGGCATCGTCCTGGCCGTACTGCTGGCGGTCGGCGTCGTCTACGAGGCGCTGCCCACCGCCCGGTGGGGCCGCACGCTCGGCAAGAAGCTGTGCGGCATCGAGGTGTGGGACATCGAGGCCCACGAGCCGCCGTCGTTCGGCTCGGCGCTGCGCCGCTGGCTCGTCTACAGCGTGCCGGGGCTGCTGGTCGTGGGGATCGTGGGCGTCGTGTGGTGCGTGTTCGACAAACCCTGGCGCCAGTGCTGGCACGACAAGGCGGCGCACACCTTCGTGGCGGGCTGAGCACGGGCCGAGCGGCAGGGCCCCTGCCCGGGTGCGTGATCCTTTACTCCGGACGGCCGCTCGCCGGATGCGGACGGGGAGGGTTCGGTATCGACTCGGGCCATGAGCACCGAACCGCCGCCCCCCGGCTCCGGTCAGCCACCGGACGACGACCCGTTCAGGAAGCAGCCGCCGTCGTCGGGCGAGGGCAGCGGTTCCCCCTACGACCAGCCCCCGCCCCCGGGCGGAGGCAGCCCCTACGGCACGGGAGGCGGCAGCCCGTACGGCGGTGCTGGCGGTCCCTACGGCGGGGGCGGCGGCCCGTACGGCGGTGGTCCGTTCGGGGCCGATCCGCTCGCCGGGATGCCTCCGCTGGCCGACAGCGGCAAGCGGGTGCTGGCCAGGATCCTCGACATGATCCTGGTGGGCATCGTGGTGGGTCTGCTGTCGTGGGCCTTCGGGTTCAGCCAGTACACGGTGGACGCGGACCGGATCCAGTACGGCGCGTCGTTCGGGCGCGAGGCGGTCGCCGCCGTGCTGTACATCGCGTACGACACCTACATGACCGCCAAGAGGGGGCAGACCCTCGGCAAGAGGCTGATGCACCTGCGCGTCGCCGACCTGGACAACGGCTCCACGCCCTCCGTGCAGACCTCGCTGATCCGCGCGGCCGTGCTGTGGATCCCGTTCGCGTTCTGCTGCTTCTGCGTCTGGACGGCGATCGCGGGCGGCTGGAGCTTCTTCGACAAGCCCTTCAAGCAGGGCCTGCACGACAAGGCGGCCAAGACGGTGGTGGTCAGCACCGACTGAGGCACCGGACGAGAAGGCACCGGCCGGGCCACGTCGTCACACCGACAGGCGCCCCTCCCGGGAGCCGACCGTCGCCGCCGAGGCGGCGGCCGAACCGATCGTGGAACGCGTCGACTTGGCGGAGGTGGTGGATGCGGTGGAGGCGGCCGGGGACGGGGCAGGCGCGGCGCTCGGGCCGGCGGGCGGACCACCGGCCGTGGGCGAGGCGCTCGTCGCGCCGGGCGCAGCGGTCCGGACGGCACCCGCCGACGCCGGTTTCGACGGCAGCGGGACCGTCCGGGCGACGAGCAGACCGAGGGCGAGAGCGGCGAGGGTGATCACGGTGATCCCCAGTCCCGAACTCGTCTGTGACAGCAGCAGCATGGCGAGAGTGGAGAAGATCACGGTGCAGGAACCGTAGGCGAGCTGTGCGGCGGTCGGACGAGGCATGGCCATTCCTCGGGGTGGGGGTCTCCCCCCGGGGCCTCTCGCGATGGGGGAGGGGGCGGACAGAATCTGGGGTGAGACAACGGTGTCGACTGGACTTTCCGCCGACTTCCGACGCTTCGCCCATCGACTCTATTCCGCTGCATGCCCGAGTGGAACATGCGGTAAGCATGACCTAACCCACAGTGCCGGTGCACAGGGGGCGCACGGAGTCACGGCCTCCGCCGACTCCGGTGGTGAACGCGCCTGTTGTGCGGCGCACGGGCGGCTCGCCGGACACCCGCCGTTCCCGCCCCGGTGTCCGTCCGGCAACGTTTGGGTGTCCACATGTCGGTCATATGCCGTCCGGAATCCGAACAAGCGTCCCTGCATAGTGCACTTGGCCTGTTCAAGTCAAGGTCTGTCTTTTCTTCGGTAACTCCGGTCAAATGACGTCACTTGACACGCGTACACCGCGCGCGGACCTCCAATCACTCGGACCCCCATCCGCGCGAACGGGCGCGGGGGAGGACATCAAGTGATCAGCAGACCATGGACGTTCAGAGCGGCAGCCGTGGGTGTCGCCCTGGCGACGGCCACCGCCGGGTTCTCGACGTTCGCCGTGGCGCAGGCCGATGACGCACCGTCGTCGGCGAAGGTGGACCGCCACGACCCGCTGGAGGTCGGCAAGCAGGTCGAACACGACCTCGACGGCCCCCTCAGCAAGACGCAGGACGCTCAGCGCCAGGAAGCCCTGAACCAGGTCATATCCGGCGACGCGAAGGCCAAGAACCGCGACGGTTCCAAGGTCGTCAAGCTCAAGGGCAAGGACAAGTACGTCGAGCTGGGCCGGGAGAAGACCGACAAGATCTTCACCATCCTGGTCGAGTTCGGCGACAAGGTCGACAGCAGGTACGGCGGCGAGGCCGGCCCCAAGCACAACGAGATAGCCGCGCCGGACCGCAAGAAGGACAACAGCACGGCCTGGCAGAAGGACTACAACCAGAAGCACTTCCAGGACCTCTACTTCGGCACCGGCAGCAAGACCGAGTCGCTGAAGAAGTTCTACGAGAAGCAGTCCTCGGGCCGCTACTCGGTCGACGGCGAGGTCTCCAACTGGGTCAAGGTCCCGTACAACGAGGCCCGTTACGGCTCGAACTACTGCGGTTCCACCAACTGCTCCAGCGTCTGGAACGTCGTCAGCGACGGCGTCACCGCCTGGGTCGAGCAGCAGAAGGCGGCCGGCGCGTCCGACGCCGACATCAAGGCGGACCTGGCCAACTACGACAAGTGGGACAGGTACGACTACGACGGCGACGGCGACTTCAACGAGCCGGACGGCTACATCGACCACTTCCAGATCGTGCACGCCGGTGAGGACGAGTCCGCCGGTGGCGGCGTCCAGGGCGAGAACGCGATCTGGGCGCACCGCTGGTACGCGTTCGGCACCGACGCGGGCGCCACGGGCCCGTCGGAGAACAAGCTCGGCGGCGCGCAGATCGGCGACACCGGCATCTGGGTCGGCGACTACACGATCCAGCCCGAGAACGGCGGACTCGGCGTCTACGCGCACGAGTACGGCCACGACCTGGGCCTGCCGGACGAGTACGACACCGCGGGCGGCGACAACGCCACCGGCTTCTGGACGCTGATGTCGGCCGGTTCCTGGCTCGGCACGGGCAAGGAAGCGATCGGCGACATGCCCGGCGACATGAACGCCTGGGACAAGCTGCAGCTGGGCTGGCTGAACTACGACACCGCCAAGGCCGCGGTGAAGTCCTGGCACAAGCTGGGTGTGGCCGAGTACAACACCAAGTACAAGCAGGCGCTGGTCGTCACGCTGCCCAGCAAGGCGGTCACCACCGAGGTCGTCACCCCGGCGCAGGGTGCCAACCAGTGGTGGAGCGGCAGCGGTGACAACCTCAAGAACACGCTGACCCGTTCGGTCGACCTGACCGGCAAGTCGAAGGCCGCGCTGACCCTCGACGGCTGGTGGGACATCGAGGAGGGTTACGACTACCTCTACACCGAGGTGTCCACCGACGGCGGCGCCAACTGGACCGCCCTCGACGGCACGGCCGACGGCGCGGCCATCCCGCGCGACGGCAGCGACAAGCCGGCGCTGACCGGCACCACGGCCGCGTACGAGAAGCTGTCCTTCCCGCTCGACGCCTACGCGGGCAAGAAGATCGACGTGCGCTTCCGCTACGCCACCGACGGCGGAGTGGCCCAGAAGGGCTTCGCGGCCGACGAGATCTCCGTGACCGCCGACGGCTCGGCCCTCTTCACGGACAACGCCGAGACCGCCGACGCCGCCTGGAAGGCGAACGGCTTCTCCCGGATCGGCGCGTCCTTCACCAAGGACTACGCGCAGTACTACATCGCCGAGAACCGCCAGTACGTCTCGTACGACAAGACCCTCAAGGTCGGCCCGTACAACTTCGGCTTCTCGACGACCCGTCCGGACTGGGTCGAGCACTACCCCTACCAGAACGGTCTGCTGATCTGGCAGTGGGACACCTCCCAGGCCGACAACAACACCAGCGTGCACCCGGGCTCCGGTCTGATCCTGCCGGTGGACGCGCACGCGAAGGCCATGAAGTGGAAGGACGGCACGCTCGTCCGCAACAAGATCCAGACCTTCGACTCCACCTTCAGCCGCTACAGCACCGACGCCTTCACGCTGCACAAGGCCGACGTCGCGCTGAAGGTCCGGTCGCAGAAGGGCGTCTCGGCCTTCGACGACCACCGGGGCTCGTACTACGACCCGGCGAACCCGACCGGAAGCGTTCAGGTCGCTGACACCAACACCAAGATCAAGATCGTCAAGGAGCCGCACAGCGGTTCGACGATCGAGATCGAGGTCGGTGCCTCCAAGAAGTAACTGACATCTCCGCAGGTCAGAGCATGATCGGCCGCAACCCCCTGGCGGGTTGCGGCCGATCGTGTTTAGGTGCGTGCTGTGACTTCCTTATTGACACCGACGCGTACGGGGGTGTGACCTGATGGCCGCAGGAGGTTTCTGCAAGCTGCCGAACGGCGACGTGGTGGTGGCGTTGAACCTGCCCGTCCCCTCCGGCGCCGGCGGCCGTACGGCGTCCGTGCGCGTGCTCGTGCACGCGCGCAACCGCGCCCGCGCGCTGACCCGGCTGCGCAACCTGGGCCTGCGCGCCGTCTACCTCCGCGGCAACGCCCAGCCGCCCAGCCCCGACGAGGTCACCGCCGTGCTGCACCACCCGGACGGCCTGGTCTGGCGCACGGCGCCGGACACCGGTGTGACCGCCGGGAGCCTCGCGGGGCCGGAGCGCGCGCAGGAGCTGTGGCACCCCATCCGCGCGCTGCTCCGACGGCCGACGGCACCCCAGGGGCTGTGACTCCGCCCCTCCGTCAGGGCCGCGGAAGGGGGACGGCCGGGTCCGCGGTCGTCAGACCACCGGCTTGCCGGTGAGCTCCACCCCCGCCGCGCGCAGTTCCTCCAGCGCGCGTTCGGTGGTGCCCTCGGCGACGCCCGCGGTCAGGTCGAGCAGCACCTGCGTGCGGAAGCCCTCGCGGGCGGCGTCCAGCGCGGTCGCCCGTACGCAGTGGTCCGTGGCGATGCCGACGACGTCGACCTCGTCGATCCCGCGCTCGCGCAGCCAGTCGGCGAGCCCGACGCCGTTCTCGTCGGCGCCCTCGAATCCGCTGTACGCCGCCGCGTACGCACCCTTGTCGAACACGGCGTCGATGGCGCCGGAGGCGACGGCCGGGGCGAAGTTCGGATGGAAGCCGACGCCCTCGGTGCCGGCCACGCAGTGCGCGGGCCAGGAGTGGACGAAGTCCGGGTTGTCGGCGAAGTGGCCGCCGGGCGCGATGTGGTGGTCGCGGGTCGCCACGACATGGCGGTAGCCGGGGGCCGACTGGCCGATCAGCTCGGTGATCGCGGCGGCCACGTCGCCGCCCCCGGCCACCGGGAGGCTGCCTCCTTGGCAGAAGTCGTTCTGCACGTCTACGACGATCAAGGCGCGGCGCATGGTCGGTGTCCTTCGACTCTGGGATCGGCGGTACGGGGATCGGTGTCGGTGCCCGGCCGATGGACCGAGCCTAGAGACTTCGCGGGCCCACCGGGAGGGGGTGCGCACGGACGGAAGGCCCGTTGCCGTTGCCTTCCCGCCCGCCGGGCGTTCATTCGCGGCGGGCCGGGCGTGGCCGGAGCCGGCCCACGGCCCTGCCCCGCCCCCGCCCGCCCGGCGTCACGTCCGGGGATCAGACGTATTCGGTCGGAATGACCGCTTCCCCTCGGGAGAGCTGGGTCGCCGACAGCGGCAGGCCGGCGCGGGCGGCCGCGTGCCGGTCACGGACCACGTCGAGGGGCTCGCGGGAGACGACCCGGCCGCCCTCTATCAGCCGGACCAGCAGCAGCCGGTCCTCCAGCGTGGCGGGCACGGGTCCCGTTCCGATCACCTCGGCCTCGGCCGTGCCGTGCCCGTCGAGGCGCCGCGCGGCCCACTTGCGGCCGCCGACGGACGTCTTCCCGCCGCTCGACCGCTTGGCCACGGGCTCCAGCGGAGCCTCCGGGTCCGCCGACGTGGCACGGGCGACCAGCTTGTAGACCATCGAACACGTCGGATGGCCGGATCCCGTCACCAGCTGGGTGCCCACGCCGTAGGCGTCCACGGGCGCCGCCCGCAGCGAGGCGATCGCGTACTCGTCCAGGTCCGAGGTCACGACGATCTTCGTGGCGGTGGCGCCCAGCTCGTCCAGCTGCTGCCGCACCCGGTGCGCGACCAGGAGCAGGTCCCCGGAGTCGATGCGGACGGCGCCGAGCTCCGGTCCGGCGATCTCGACGGCCGTGCGGACGGCCTCCTCGACGTCGTACGTGTCGACCAGCAGGGTGGTGTCCCGGCCCAGTGAGGTCACCTGGGCCTGGAAGGCGTCCCGCTCCCGGTCGTGGACCAGCGTGAACGCGTGGGCGCTGGTGCCGACGGTCGGGATGCCGTAGCGGAAACCGGCGGCCAGGTCGGAGGTGGTCGCGAAACCGCCGACGTACGCGGCACGGGAGGCGGCGACGGCGGCCAGCTCGTGGGTCCGGCGGGCGCCCATCTCGATCAGCGGCCGGTCGCCGGCCGCCGAGGACATCCGGGAGGCCGCCGCGGCGATCGCCGAGTCGTGGTTCAGGATCGAGAGGATCACGGTCTCCAGGAGCACGCACTCCGCGAAGGACCCCTCGACGCGCAGGATCGGCGACCCCGGGAAGTAGACCTCGCCCTCCGGGTAGCCCCAGACGTCCCCGCCGAAGCGGTACGAGGCGAGCCACTCCAGCGTCGGCTCGTCCACGACCCGCCGCTCCCGCAGGAAGCCGAGGACGTCCGCGTCGAAGCGGAAGTTCTCCACGGCGTCCAGGACGCGGCCGGTGCCCGCCACGACGCCGTAGCGGCGCCCCTCCGGCAGGCGGCGGGTGAAGACCTCGAAGACCGAACGCCGGTCCGCGGTCCCGCCGGCGAGGGCGGCCTGCAGCATCGTCAACTCGTAGTGGTCCGTGAAGAGCGCCGTCGACGGGACATCCACCGGCAGGCCAAGGTCCGCTGTGTTCATGGAGCGGGATCCTACCCCCATCTCGTCAGTTTGACGATTTAGGTGCCCGCATCGGTGGGCCGCCCCTCCGTGCCCGTCCGGCCACCCGTCCGTGCGGCGCGTTTGTGCGAGTGGCCCCCTGTGGTGGCAGCATGGGCCGTGTGACGGCTCCCGCACCCCTAGAGATCGAGAAGACCGAGTCGGCGGAGGAGGTCTTCGCCGTACCCGAGCCGGACGTCCCCTGGGTGACGATCGTCCACAACGACCCGGTCAACCTGATGAGCTACGTGACCTACGTCTTCCAGTCGTACTTCGGCTACACGAAGGACAAGGCCACCAAGCTCATGCTCGACGTCCACCACAAGGGCAGGGCGGTCGTGTCCAGCGGGACCCGCGAGGAGATGGAGCGCGACGTGCAGGCCATGCACGGCTACGGCCTGTGGGCCACCCTCCAGCAGGACCGCAAGTAGGCAGCCCCCGGACACCACCGGAAGTAGCGAACTCACTCCATGCCCGGAATCTTCGAACCGCTCACCGGCGGCGGCGCGGCCGTCGCGCTCGACGAGGTCGAGATCTCCATCATCCGCTCCCTCGCCGTGCAGCTCCTGGAGCTCATCGGTCCCGGTCCGGCGGAGAACGCCCCCGACGACCCGCTCGCCGAGCTCTTCGCGGAGGGGCCGAGCGAACCGCCGTCCGACCCCGTCCTGCAGCGCCTGTTCCCCGACGCCTACGGCGGCCCCGACGCGGAGTCCGGCCCGCCGGAGCAGGCGGAGGAGCGGCGCGCGTACTCGTCCGAGTTCCGCCGCTTCACCGAGAACGACCTGCGGGCCGGCAAGCGGGAGACCGCGCTCACCGTCATCCGTTCGCTGGACGCGCTCAGCCCCGGGGGTGACGGGGGAGCGGTCCTCGAGCTCTCCCGGGAGCAGTCCGAGGAGTGGCTGCGCGCCCTCAACGACCTGCGGCTGGCGATCGGCTCCCGGCTGGAGGTCGCCGACGAGGAGGACACCGACCTCCTGTACCGGCTCCCGGACGAGGACCCGCGCAAGCCGATGGTCATGGCGTACCTCTGGCTCGGCGGTCTCCAGGAGTCCCTGGTCTCCACACTCATGACCTGATCGCGATGGTTTGTGCGGGTTTTGTGTTCGCTCAACGGACACTCAAATCCGGATAACGATCGCGTCACCGCTGTGGGCGCCTATGGCCCGCTAGGGAACCTTTGTCCGCTTCTCCCTGTGGTGTGCGCCACATGTTCCTCAGTCGATCAGTGCCGCGGCCGTGATAAATCTTCACGACCGCCCGACAGGACACCACCCATGTCCGGTCGGGTGCGCCAGCACGCCGGCGGACCGCCGGCACGGCACAGCTCCATCAATCCGGGGGGATCGGAACCCGACCCGAGGCCACGCAGACGGCTCGGATCGGCATGGAGGAAGGCGCACCACACATGACCTCATCGCAGGTCGCCAAGGAGAACGACGGCAGTGAGGCCGTGGGCGGCGAGACCCCCGAGGAGGGGTACGAGCGCGGGCTCGGCAGCCGTCAGGTCCAGATGATCGCGATCGGCGGCGCCATCGGCGTCGGCCTCTTCCTGGGAGCCGGGGCGAACATCGCCAAGGCCGGCCCCAGTCTCATCTTCATGTACGCCCTCGCGGGCGTGATCATCTTCTTCATCATGCGGGCGCTCGGCGAGCTCCTGCTCTACCGCCCGGTCTCGGGCTCCTTCGCGGAGTACTCCCGCGAGTTCCTCGGCCCGTTCTTCGGCTACTTCACGGCCTGGACGTACTGGCTGATGTGGGTGGTCACGGGCATGGCGGAACTCACCGCCGCCGCGATCTACGTCCACTACTGGTTCCCGGACATCCCGCAGTGGGTCACCGCGCTGGTGTTCCTGGTGGTCCTCTTCGTGGCCAACCTGATCTCGGTGAAGCTCTTCGGCGAGATCGAGTTCTGGTTCTCGATGGTCAAGGTCACCGCGCTGATCGGCATGATCGTGATCGGCCTGGGCGTCCTCACCTTCGGCTTCAGCTCCGCGGGTGACACCGCCGCCGTCTCCAACCTCTGGGAGTTCGACGGCATCTTCCCGAAGGGCGTCGGCTCGTCGCTGATGACCCTCCAGGGCGTCATGTTCGCCTACCTGGCCGTCGAGCTCGTCGGCGTCACCGCGGGCGAGTCCGAGGACCCGGAGAAGACGCTCCCCAAGGCGATCAACACCCTGCCCTGGCGGATCGCGCTCTTCTACGTCGGTGCCCTCACCGTCATCCTCTGCGTCGTGAAGTGGACCGAGTTCGCGCCGGGGGTCAGCCCCTTCGTCGAGGCGTTCGCGCAGATCGGCATCCCGGCCGGCGCCGGCATCGTCAACTTCGTGGTGCTCACGGCCGCCCTGTCGTCCTGCAACTCCGGCATGTACTCCACCGGCCGGATGCTGCGCGTGCTGGCCGACAACGGCGAGGCGCCCAAGGTGTTCTCCCGGCTGTCCGGCTCGCGGACCCCCGCCTTCGGCATCACCGTCTCCGTGCTCTTCATGGGCATCGGCGTGGTCCTCAACTACGTCGTCCCGGAGAAGGCCTTCGGCTACGTCACCTCGGTGGCGACCGCGGCCGGCATCTGGACCTGGCTGATGATCCTGATCAGCCACATCCTGTACCGCCGCGCGGTCGTGGCGGGACGCCTGCCCCAGTCCTCCTTCCCCGCCCCGGGCGGCGCGAAGTTCAGCTGGGTCGCCGTCGCGTTCCTGCTGTTCGTGACCGGCCTCATCGCGTACGACGCCGACTCCCGCATCTGCCTGTACGTGATGGCCGGCTGGGCCGCCGCCCTCGGCATCGGCTGGTTCGCGCTGAAGGCCCGTAACCCGCAGGTCACCGAGCGCCGCGAGCCGGCCCTCGAGAAGGTCGGCTGACCGGCGCGCCGGACCGCCGCACTCCCCGGGACGGGCCACCCCCGTCCGGCATCCGGGCCGCCCCGTACCACCCTTCGGTACGGGGCGGCCTTCTGCTTATCCTGACCGGCATGCTGACCATCACCCAGGCCCTCGTCGACCAGATCGTCGCGCACGCGCGCCAGGACCACCCCGACGAGGCGTGCGGCGTCGTCGCGGGGCCTGCCGGCTCCGGCCGCCCCGAGCGGTTCATCCCGATGCTCAACGCCGCCCGCTCGCCCACCTTCTACGAGTTCGACTCCGGCGACCTGCTGAAGCTGTACCGCGAGATGGACGACCGCGACGAGGAGCCCGTGGTCATCTACCACTCGCACACGGCGACCGAGGCGTACCCGTCCCGCACCGACATCTCGTACGCCAACGAGCCCGGCGCCCACTACGTCCTGGTGTCCACGGCGGACGCCGACGACGCCGGCCCCTTCCAGTTCCGCTCGTACCGCATCCTGGACGGCGAGGTGAAGGAGGAGGAGGTCACGATCGTGGAGGCCTACTGACCGGGCCGAACGCCCGCGGGGCAGCCGCCGTGACCACCACGGGGCACGCACCCGGCCCCGCCCCACGGCCACCGTCCCGGCACCTCCCCGCCCCACCGATCTCACTCACCGGTCGCAGACCGTCCGGCATGCGAGATTACATACCGGGACCGCGACCGGGAATCGATACGATGACCCCATGGTTTCCCATGACGTGAGCGAGAAGACGCCGGGCATGCTGCTCGTGGCGCGGCTGCACGTCGACCTGTGCAGGCTGAACAGCGCCCTGTGTAGGCGCTGACCCCTGCGCCGTCCGGCTCGTGAGCCGCGGCGCCGCACCCGAGCAAGCCGTGCCACCCCGCGAGCCACGCATGACGCTCCCGGACCCGAGGCCCAGCAGCCGACGGCCCCGGGGCCCCGCACCGCGCGCCCACCGACCCGACTCCCTCCCGACAGGAGCCCGCAACCATGGCCATCGAGGTCCGCATCCCCACCATCCTCCGCACCTACACCGACGGCCAGAAGGCCGTCGAGGGCGGCGGGGACACCCTCGCCGAGCTCTTCGCCGACCTCGAGACCCGCCACACGGGCATCCAGGCGCGCATCGTCGACAACGGCGAACTGCGCCGCTTCGTGAACGTGTACCTGAACGACGAGGACGTCCGCTTCCTCGACGGCATCAACACGAAGCTCGCCGACGGCGACAACATCACGATCCTGCCGGCCGTCGCCGGCGGTATGGCCTGATCGGCATGCGGTACGACTCCCCGCTGGCCGCGGTGGGCAACACCCCTCTGGTGCGCCTGCCGCGGCTGTCGCCGTCCGAGGACGTCCGTATCTGGGCGAAGCTCGAGGACCGCAACCCCACCGGCTCGGTCAAGGACCGCCCCGCCCTGCACATGATCGAGCAGGCGGAGAAGGACGGCCGTCTCACCCCCGGCTGCACGATCCTGGAACCGACGTCCGGCAACACGGGCATCTCCCTCGCGATGGCGGCGAAGCTCAAGGGCTACCGCATCGTCTGCGTGATGCCCGAGAACACCTCGCAGGAGCGCCGCGACCTGCTCGCCATGTGGGGCGCCGAGATCGTCTCGTCCCCGGCGGCGGGCGGCTCCAACACCGCCGTACGCGTCGCCAAGGAGCTCTCCGCCGAGCACCCGGACTGGGTGATGCTCTACCAGTACGGCAACCCGGACAACGCGGGCGCCCACTACGCGACGACCGGCCCCGAGATCCTCGCCGACCTGCCCTCGGTCACCCACTTCGTCGCCGGTCTCGGCACCACCGGCACCCTCATGGGCGTCGGCCGCTTCCTGCGCGAGAACAAGCCGGACGTGAAGATCGTCGCCGCCGAGCCGCGCTACGACGACCTCGTCTACGGGCTGCGCAACCTCGACGAGGGCTTCGTCCCCGAGCTGTACGACGCCTCGGTCCTCACCACCCGCTTCTCCGTCGGCTCCGCCGACGCGGTCACCCGCACCCGCGAGCTGCTCCAGCAGGAGGGCATCTTCGCCGGCGTCTCCACCGGCGCGGCCCTGCACGCCGCGATCGGCGTCGGCAGGAAGGCGGTCAAGGCGGGCGAGCAGGCCGACATCGTCTTCGTGGTGGCCGACGGCGGCTGGAAGTACCTCTCCACCGGCGTCTACACGGCCCCCACCACAGAGGAAGCCATCGAAACCCTCCACGGCCAACTCTGGGCCTAGAGCACCTCAGGGCGTTTCAGCCCCTCCGGCGCTTGAGGAGCGGGGCCCGGGGCGGAGCCCCGGAGGTCGGGAAGGGAAGGGGCGGAGGGGGCGAGATCCACACCCCCACCGCCCACCGGCAATGCCGCCCGGCGGGGCGCGCCGGGGACCCCGCCCCCGGAGGGGGAACCCCGGGAGCGCCCGGGGCACCCCCGGCATCACTCCCGGCATCACCCCGTGAGGCCCCGCACCCGCTCCCAGACCCCCGCGTCCACAACCCCCACCCGCCGCCGGAACTCCCCCACCGGCACCACCCGCACCTCGTCCGTCTCCAGGTAGCTCGTCCGCCCGCGCGCGTCCCCCACGGACCCCGGCGGCAGCGGAATCACCCCGCCGCGCTCCTCGTGGTACTTGCTGGTGATCTTCGCGACCCGGGCCCGCCCGCCCCGCACCGACAGCACCAGGCACGGCCGGTCCTTGCCCCCGGGCCCGTCCTCGTAGGGGACGTTCGCCCACCAGATCTCCGCGGGCCGGGGCCCGGCCTCCCGCGCACCGGCCGTACCGGGACGCTCACCGGCGCGACGCCCGCGCGGCCGTCCCGGAGGCCGCCCCGGACCGCCCGGCCGCCTCCGCTCCGAGCGCCGCCGATGGCCCCGCCCCCACCCGTCGACCAACGTCGCGACGAGCGCGAGCAGTACCACCGCCACGAGCGCGAGCCACCAGGACCTGTCCATACGTAGACGGTACCGGCGGCATCAGCGCGCGTGCCCCGCACGCGCCCTCCCGCACGCCCCGTGCGCCCCACGTCCAGCCGAACCGGTGACAGCGCAGGTGAGTTCGCCCACAACGGCCCCTGGCGGAGGAGCGACCCGCGCTCTCGCGCCTTACGCTCGACGGACCGCACGACCCTCATCCCGTTCCCCACCCCCGTCGGAGGTTGCGGCTCCATGAAGCTCACCGTCGTCGGCTGCTCGGGGTCGTTCCCGTCCGCGGAATCGGCCTGCTCGAGCTACCTCGTAGAGGCCGACGGCTTCCGGCTGCTCCTCGACATGGGCAACGGTGCCCTCGGCGAGCTGCAGCGCCACTGCGGTCTGTACGACCTCGACGCGATCTTCCTCAGCCATCTGCACGCCGATCACTGCATCGACATGTGCGCGTACTTCGTGGCGCGGTACTACCGGCACGACGGCGGCCGCTGCGCCCCGATCCCGGTCTACGGACCCGAGGGCACCGAGCAGCGCCTGACGACGGCCTACGCCGACACCCCCTCCGCCTCGTCCATGAGCGAGGTCTTCGACTTCCACACGGTGAAGCCGAGCACGTTCGACATCGGTCCCTTCACCGTCCACACGGAGAAGGTGCGCCACCCCGTGGAGGCGTACGCCATCCGCGTCGAGCACGGCGGTACGTCGCTGACGTACTCCGGGGACACGGGCGTGACCGGGGTGCTGGACGAACTCGCCCGGGACACCGACCTGTTCCTCTGCGAGGCCGCGTTCACGCACGGCAAGGAGAACATCCCGGACCTCCACCTGAACGGCCGCGAGGCCGGCGAGTCCGCGGCCCGCGCCGGCGCCCGCCGCCTGGTCCTCACCCACATCCCCCCGTGGACGGATCCCCGCACCAACCTCGCCGACGCCCGGGCGGTCTACGACGGCCCGGTCGACCAGGCGAAGCCCGGCGCGACGTACGAGATCTGAGCGGCGGGCAAGCGAACGCCCGAGGGCCCCGGAACCAGACGGTTCCGGGGCCCTCGGGCGTTGTCGCGGGTGAGGCTCACGCCTTGGTGAGGTCCTCGACCTCCTCCTCGGGCTCGCGGCCCGGGGTCATGAGGTTGAACTTGACGATCGCCCAGCGGAAGGTCACGTAGTAGATCGCCGCGAAGACCAGTCCGATCGGGATGATCAGCCAGGGCTTGGTCGCCAGGTGCCAGTTGAGCACGTAGTCGATGGCCCCGGCGGAGAAGTTGAACCCGGCGTGCACACCGAGGGCCCACGTCACCGCCATCGAGACGGCGGTCAGTACCGCGTGCAGCACGTACAGCAGTGGCGCGATGAACATGAACGAGAACTCGATGGGCTCGGTCACGCCGGTGACGAACGAGGTCAGCGCCAGCGAGACCATCATGCCGAGGACAGCCTTGCGGCGCTCGGGGCGAGCGGTGTGCGCCATGGCGAGAGCCGCGGCCGGCAGACCGAACATCATGATCGGGAAGAAGCCGGACATGAACATACCGGCGCTCGGGTCACCGTGCAGGAAGCGGTTGTAGTCGCCGTTGAAGACCTGGCCGGAGGCGTCCGTGAAGTCGCCGATCTGGAACCACGCCACGGTGTTGACGAACTGGTGCATACCGATAGGGATCAGACCGCGGTTCACGGCGCCGAACAGGGCGGCACCGCCCGAGCCCAACCCGGTCATCCACTCGCCGAAGTTCGAGATGCCCTCGCCGATGGGCTCCCAGATCAGGCCGAAGAAGACGCCCATGACGAGGCCGACGAACGCCATGATGATCGGGACCAGGCGGCGGCCGTTGAAGAAGCCGAGCCAGTCCACCAGCTTCGTACGGTGGAAGCGCCGCCACAGCACGGCGGCGAGCAGGCCCATGATGATGCCGCCGAGCACGCCGGGGTCGTTGTACGTCGCGGCGACGTCCGGGCCCTTCTTGACCACCGCCTCGGTGACCGGGAAGGCCTGGAGCACCTTGCTGTAGACGAGGAAGCCGACCACGGCGGCCAGCGCGGTGGAGCCGTCGGCCTTCTTGGCGAAGCCGATGGCCACGCCTATGCAGAACAGCAGTGGCAGCGAGCCGGTCAGCGCGCCGCCGGCGTTGTTGAAGACGGCGGCGACCTTGTCCCAGCCGAGACCGTCCTTGCCGAAGATGTCGTCCTGACCGAGCCGGACCATGATGCCCGCCGCCGGAAGCACGGCGATCGGCAGCTGTAGGCTGCGACCGACCTTCTGCAGGCCCTGGAACAGACCGGATCCCCGCTTCTTTGCGGGAGCCGCCGTTGCGCTGGCGGTGCTCATAGTTCCTCCATGTGCTGGCGCTGCCGGGGACGGGAAGGGGGAAACGGGGTGGGGCAGCACCGCGTGGTCTACACCACTCAGTGGTGTAGACCTGTTGTAGCACGGTGAAGGCTGGATAAGGAACCCACAGTTCCTGTGGCCCTGGACATACCGGAACACCCCGGTTCAACCGCCCCGAAGGGCGCCGGGGTCGCGCACGCCGAAGGGCCCCGGACCGGTCTGTCCGGGACCCTCGCGAACACCGGGAACGACCCCGCGTCGGCTACGCCCGCGTCGTGTCCTCGACCTCCTCCTCCGGCTCCCGCCCCGGCGTCTTCAGATCGAACCGGGTGATCGCGAACCGGAAGACCACGTAGTACACCGCCGCGAAGCACAGCCCGATCGGGATGATCGCCCAGGGCCTCGTGGCCAGGTTCCAGTTGATGACGTAGTCGATCAGGCCCGCCGAGAAGCTGAACCCGTCATGCACCCCGAGCCCCCAGGTCACCGCCATCGACACCCCCGTGAGCACCGCGTGCACCGCGTACAGCAAGGGCGCGATGAACAGGAACGAGTACTCGATCGGCTCGGTGATCCCGGTGACGAACGACGTCAGCGCCACCGACAGCATCAGGCCGCCGACCTCCTTGCGGCGGTGCGGTTTCGCACAGTGCGTGATGGCCAGCGCGGCCGCCGGCAGCGCGAACATCATGATCGGGAAGAACCCCGACGTGAACTGGCCCGCGTTCGGATCGCCCGCCAGGAACATGTTGATGTCGCCGTGGACCACGTCCCCGTCCGGCGCGGTGAAGCTGCCGAACTGGAACCAGATGGGCACGTTCAGGAACTGGTGCAGACCGATGACGAGCAGCGCCCGGTTGGTCAGGCCGAACACCCCGGCGCCCCAGGCGCCCAGGCTCACCAGCCAGTCGCTGAAGCTCTCCAGCGCGTCACCGATCGGCGGCCAGACCCACAGGCACAGCGCGGCGAACGCGATGGCGACGAACGACATGATGATCGGCACCAGCCGCCGCCCGTTGAAGAAGCCGAGCCAGTCGACCAGCCTCGTACGGTGGAAACGCTGCCAGAGGTACGCGGTCAGCAGACCCAGGACGATCCCGCCGAACACCCCGGGATTCTGGTACGTGAACGCGGTCACCGAATGGTCCGCCGCTTGGCAGCCGATCTTCTCCAGCGCCTCGGACCCGTCCGCGCACCGCTCGGGGAACTCGTGCAGCACCGTGTAGTAGACGAGGAACCCGACGACCGCCGCGAGCGCCGTGGAACCGTCCGACTTCTTCGCCATCCCGATCGCCACGCCGACGCAGAACAGCATCGGCAGCCCCAGCGAGCCGTCGAGCAGGGCGCCGCCCGCGCCCGCCATCACCTTGGACACATCGGTCCAGCCGAGCCCCTGGTCGCCGAACACGTCGGGCTGGCCGAGCCGGTTCAGGATGCCCGCGGCCGGCAGGACGGCGATCGGCAGCTGCAGACTGCGCCCCATCTTCTGCAGGCCCTGGAAGAGGGTGTTCCACCGGGCCCGCAGCGGGGGCGCCGCACTGTCGGCACTCATGGGCGTCCTCCGGGAGCCGAGCCGGGTTTGGCGGCCGTCGAAAACTGGTGTAGACCAGTTGCGGAAGCGTGGCGGGCGGCCGGTGTCCCGTGACCGACATCATTCGGTACGGGACGCGGGACCGCTCGCGAAGATGGGCCAACTGTGGGTTACTGCGACAAAGCGGTTCGGATCAGGGGAGAAGGACATGGCCAGCAAGGCTGAGAAGATCGTTGCCGGGCTCGGCGGCATCGAGAACATCGAAGAGGTCGAGGGCTGCATCACCCGCCTCCGCACCGAGGTCGTCGACCCCTCCAAGGTCGACGAGGCCGCTCTGAAGGCCGCCGGCGCCCACGGCGTCGTCAAGATGGGCACCGCGATCCAGGTGGTCATCGGCACGGACGCCGACCCGATCGCGACGGACATCGAAGACATGATGTGAACCGCTGACCTCCAGAGGTTCACCCGACAGGGGTCCTTCCCACCACGGGACGGACCCCTCTCGTGTGTGCGGCTAGGGTCTGTCCGGTGGATCAAGTCGCAGTGAACCAGCGGTGCCAGTCCCCGCATCTGCGGCATGGTCCGCCGGACAGGCCCTAGGCTCGTCGCCATGTCTCGCATCGACGGCCGTACCCCCGAACAGCTCCGTCCCATCAGCATCGAGCGGGGATGGAGCAAGCACGCCGAGGGCTCCGTCCTCGTCTCCTTCGGCGACACCAAGGTCCTCTGCACCGCCTCCGTCACCGAGGGCGTCCCGCGCTGGCGCAAGGGCAGCGGCGAGGGCTGGGTGACCGCCGAGTACTCCATGCTGCCCCGCTCCACCAACACCCGCGGCGACCGCGAGTCCGTACGCGGCAGGATCGGCGGCCGCACCCACGAGATCAGCCGCCTCATCGGCCGCTCCCTGCGCGCCGTCATCGACTACAAGGCGCTCGGCGAGAACACCGTCGTCCTCGACTGCGACGTCCTCCAGGCCGACGGCGGCACCCGCACCGCCGCCATCACCGGCGCGTACGTCGCCCTCGCCGACGCCGTCGCCTGGGCGCAGGGCCGCAAGCTCGTCAAGGCCGGCCGCAAGCCGCTGACCGGCACCGTCAGCGCCGTCTCCGTCGGCATCGTCGGCGGCGTCCCGCTCCTCGACCTCTGCTACGAGGAGGACGTGCGGGCCGACACCGACATGAACGTCGTCTGCACCGGCGACGGCCGCTTCGTCGAGGTCCAGGGCACCGCGGAGGCCGAGCCCTTCGACCGCAAGGAACTGGGCGCCCTCCTCGACCTGGCCGTCGCGGGCTGCGACGAACTCGCCGCGGCCCAGCGCGCCGCGCTGGAGGCGACGCTCTCCTGACACCGGCAGGGTCTCCCGCGCGCACTCCTCGCGGACGGGTGCGCCGCGGGAGGCAACCGCGTAGCGTGGCACGGCGTTCTTAGGGGTACGGACGTTCGGCTCTTGCCGGACGCCCGTCGATCACATGCTGTTCACGGGGAGGACCGTTCCATGGCCGCGCGCCACCGAAGTCGTACCGCCGCTCTCGCCGTCGCCGCCGTACTCGTCGCCCTCCCGGCGGCCGTCGGCTGCGACGCCGTCGACAAGGCCCTGGACTGCGTCCAGACCGCCGACTCCATTGCCGACAGTGTCACCGACCTCCAGCAGGCCGTCGAGAACGCGAAGGACGACCCCGGCCAGGCCGACGAAGCGCTCGACTCCATCGACAAGAACCTGGGCAAGATCAGCGACGAGACGGACGACGCGGACATCAACAAGGCCGTCGACGACCTCCAGTCCGCCGTCAAGAACGTCCGCACCGCCATCGACAACGGCGACGCGACCCCCGACATCAGCCCCGTCACGGACGCGGCCGGCGAACTCACCAAGGTCTGCACGCCGTAGCCCGTCCGGGCCGGCCCGCCGACGGCGGGCCCGGTGACGGCGAGGCCCCGGCCCGTCCTCCGGGACCGGGATACTGGGCCCGTGACCCGCCTGATCCTCGCCACCCGCAACGCCGGAAAGCTCACCGAGCTGAAGGCGATCCTCGCCGACGCCGGTCTCACCCACGACCTCGTCGGCGCGGACGCCTACCCCGACATCCCCGACGTCAAGGAAACCGGCGTCACGTTCGCCGAGAACGCCCTGCTCAAGGCCCACGCCCTGGCCCGCGCGACCGGCCTCCCCGCGGTCGCCGACGACTCCGGCCTGTGCGTCGACGTCCTCGGCGGTGCCCCCGGCATCTTCTCCGCCCGCTGGTCGGGCCGGCACGGCGACGACCAGGCCAACCTGGACCTGCTCCTCGCCCAGCTCTCCGACATCGACGCCCCCCACCGCGCCGCCCACTTCGCCTGCGCCGCCGCGCTCGCCCTCCCGGACGGCACCGAGCGGGTCGTCGAGGGCCGCCTTGCCGGCACCCTCCGCCACACCCCCGCCGGCACCAACGGCTTCGGCTACGACCCGATCCTCCAGCCCACCGACGAGACCCGCACCTGCGCGGAACTCACCCCCGCGGAGAAGAACGCGATCAGCCACCGAGGCAAGGCCTTCCGCGCCCTGGTGCCGGTGATCCGGGAACTCCTGGGCTGAACACTCCCCGGAGACCGCGAGAGGGGCCGCCCGATCGGACGGCCCCTCTGCGACGTGCGGCCGGTGGGACTCGAACCCACACGGGTGTGAACCCACTGGGACCTAAACCCAGCATGACTGCCAGTTCCATCACGGCCGCGCATGCGGTCATCGAACTCGACCGGCGGCGTTCAGTGTACCGAGGAGCGCCCCGCAGTCGACGCCCGATTCCTGGGCGTCAGAACCGCGGTACCGCGGCCTTGTCCTCGACCATCGCCGCCGCTTCCTCGGGGGTGCCGACCGAGGGCGGGGAGCCGGCCAGGGGCTTCTGGGCGGTCTCCTTCATGCAGGCGACGGCGATGACGCCGACGAGGGCCGCGGTCATCGCGTAGTACGCCGGCATCATGTCCGTGCCGCTGACGCTGATCAGGGCGGTGATGACCAGCGGGGTCGTGCCGCCGAACAGGGACGCGGAGAGGTTGTAGCCGACGGACAGGGAGCCGTAGCGGACCTGGGTGGGGAAGAGGGCCGGGAGCGCCGCGGACATCGTGCCCAGCATGCAGACCAGGGAGAAGCCGAGCATCAGCATGCCGATCGAGACGGCGACCAGGCTGCCCTGCTTGACCAGCAGGAACGCGGGGATGGAGAGCACGAAGAAGCCCAGCATCCCGGACATCAGCAGCGGCTTGCGGCCGAAGCGGTCGGAGAGCCTGCCCACCTGGCTGATGACCAGCATCAGGACCACCATCGTGGCGATGAGGATCAGCAGGCCGTGGGTCTCGCTGTAGCCCATCTCGTCCGACAGGTAGGTCGGCATGTACGACAGCAGCATGTAGTCGGTGATGTTGTACGCGCCGACCAGGCAGATGCACAGGATCAGCGTCGGCCAGTAGTTCCGGAAGATGACCGCGAGGTCGCCCTTGGCGGTGGTCTCGACGGCGGTCGCCGCCTCGGACGCCCGGTGCGAGGACTCGTCCGCCAGCTTCTGGAACGCGGGCGTCTCGTCGAGCCTCAGTCGCAGGTAGAGGCCGACGATGCCGATGGGCCCGGCCACCAGGAACGGGATCCGCCAGCCCCAGGACTCCATCCCGTCGCCGCCGAGCACCGCGGTCAGGAGGGTGACGAGCCCCGCCGCGCCCACGTACCCGGCGAGCGTGCCGAACTCCAGGAAGCTGCCGAAGTAGCCCCGGCGCTTGTCGGGCGCGTACTCGGCGATGAAGGTGGACGCCCCGCCGTACTCGCCGCCCGTCGAGAAGCCCTGGACGAGCCGGAAGAGGATCAGCAGCGCCGGGGACCAGAAACCGATCGTGGCGTAGGCCGGGATCAGGCCGATGGCGAAGGTGCCGATCGCCATGAGGATCATGGTCAGCGCGAGGACCTTCTTGCGGCCGACCTTGTCTCCCATCGGGCCGAACACCATCCCGCCGATGGGCCGGACCAGGAACGACACCGCGAAGGTCGCGAACGACGACAGCAGCTGCACCGTGTCGTTCCCGGACGGGAAGAACACATGGCCGATGGTGACCGCGAGGTAGCTGTAGATGCCGAAGTCGAACCACTCCATGGCATTGCCCAGCGAGGCGGCCTTCACGGCGCGCCGCACGGCCCGCTCGTCGGTGACCGTGATGTCGGTGCGCCGCAGCGGCGGGTTCCTGCGCCGTCTGACCGCCCTGAAGAGGGTGCGGTGCCGCTTCACTGCCTGGGGGTCGGCAGCGGCCTTCGCGATGTCGGGCTCGTTGGCCGCCATGGGGGGTGATCCTCTCGTTTTCGGTCACACCGGGTTTCCGGGAGTTCCGAAGGATCACTTGCTCCGAGACGGCTGCCGCAAACGGAAGCCCCCGGGAAGGGGACTTCCGTCACGCGAACCCTGAGCACGGGGTCCCTACACGCCGAGATCCTTGATGATCTTCGCGACGTGGCCGGTGGCCTTCACGTTGTACAGCGCACGCTCGACCTTGCCCTCCTCGTCGACCAGGATCGTGGAGCGGATGACGCCGGTGACCGTCTTGCCGTACAGCTTCTTCTCGCCGAAGGCGCCGTACGCCTCCAGGACGGTCTTGTCGGGGTCCCCGACCAGGGTCACCTTCAGCGATTCCTTCTCGCGGAACCTGGCGAGCTTCTCCGGCTTGTCGGGGGAGACGCCGATCACGTCGTACCCCGCGCCGGCCAGCAGCTCGAGGTTGTCCGTGAAGTCGCAGGCCTGCTTGGTGCAGCCGGGGGTCAGGGCGGCCGGGTAGAAGTAGACGATGACCTTGCGGCCCCTGTGGCCGGCCAGCGAGACCTCCTTGCCGTCGGCGTCGGGCAGGGTGAAGTCGGGGGCGGTGTCGCCCGGCTGGAGTCGCTCGCTCATCGGTCCGGTCTCCTCGTACATGGGTCGGGCGGGCTCGGGTACGGGTGCGGCACGGGTGGAATCGGGTGCCGCCCCCGAGCGTAACGGGGGGTCCTGACAGTGCGGCGCCGCCCGGAGCTGACAGACTGTCCGTCGACGAAGAGTTTCCCGCCCGCGTTCTTTCTCCCCGGCGGGCCGAGACGATCACGGAGGCAGCACGGTGGCGGACACGTCGGACACGTCGGACACCAGAACCCCGGCGCAGATCGAGGCGGACATCAGGCGCCGTCGGGAAACGCTGGCCGAGACGCTCGACGAGATCGGTGTCCGGGTCCACCCGAAGACCATCGTCGGCGACGCGAAGGCGAAGGTCGCCGCGGGCATCGACCACTCCCTGGGGCGCGCCTACGTCGGCGTCAACCGGGTCGTCGGTGACGTGAAGGGACAGTTCGTCTCCGAGGAGGGCGCGCCCCGGATGGAGCGCATCGTGCCCGTGGCGCTCGTGGTGGTGGGCCTCGTGGGCCTGCTCACCATGACCTCCCGTCGGCGCGCCTCGCAGCCGCGGCGGCGCCGGCGGTGACGCGGGCGACGACCGTCCCGGTGGTCTGACCACCGGATCTCCGTCCGGGGCCGCGCGAGTGCGCGGCCCCGGACGTGCGTTCCAGCCCCTACCCGCTTGCGTACGAAAGGCGCGGCGCCAGGTAGGTTCGGGGCGTGAGCGAGAAGACCCACGACGACAAGCTGCCCATCCGGATGCTGCACGACCGCGTGCTCGTGCGGCAGGACGCCGCCGAAGGCGAGCGGCGTTCCGGCGGCGGCATCCTGATCCCCGCGACGGCGGCCGTCGGACGGCGCCTGGCCTGGGCGGAGGTCGTCGCGGTCGGGCAGAACGTGCGCACGGTCGAGCCGGGCGACCGCGTTCTCTACGACCCCGAGGACCGCGCCGAGGTCGAGGTGCGCGGCACGGCGTACGTGCTGATGCGTGAGCGGGACCTGCACGCCGTGGCGGCCGACCGCTTCGAGGGCTCCGAGGATTCGACGGGGCTCTACCTGTAGACGTGAGGCGGGCCGCGCGGGTCGGGGCCGCACGGTGCCCGCTGCCCGGCGGGCGGCCTCAGCGTCCTTGCGGTGCGGGCCGCCGGTACGGGCTCGGCACCGCGCGGCCGTCGTCTCCCGTGCCGGTCACGGGGCCGGTCGTCCTGACGTCCGGTGTCACGCTCCCGCTCCCGGTGGCGATGCCGCTCCGCTGTCCGGCGCCGCCCGTCCGGCCCCGGTCCGGGGTCCCGCCGCCTGCCGGTGCGCCGCCGTCCTGCGTGGTGCTCCCGTCGTCGCCGCGCCCCTGGGTCCCGTCCTGGTCCCCGCCCCGTGTCTGCCCCCGGGAGGGGCTGTGACCGTCGTCCCCCGCCGTCGGCTCCCGGCTCTCCCCGTGCCCCCGCCCGCTCCGGTCGCCCGCGTCCGGCGCGCCCGGGGAGGGTGAGGTGCTCGGGGCCTCCGTCTCGTCGGCGCCTTCCTGGAGCCGCAGCTCGAAGTCGCTCGCCGGGGCGTTCCGCAGCACCGTCCTGGTGTACTGCGCCCAGATCTGCGCCGGGTAGGAGCCGCCGTTGATCCGGGACTGGCCGAGCGCGCCGTACAGCGGCTTGTGCGCGCCCGTCTTCGGGTCCTGGCCCATCACGGAGACGACGGTGACGAGGTCCGGGGTGTACCCGGCGAACCAGGCGGCCTGGTCCTCCTCCGCGGTGCCCGTCTTGCCCGCCGCGGGGCGGCCGAGTCCGGCGACGGCCGTACCGGTACCGGCCTTGATGACGCCCTGGAGGACCGCGGTCGTGGTGTCCGCCGCCTCCCGGCTGACGGCCTGCCGGGTGTCCCGACCGGGCAGCCGGACGTCCTGCGAGCCGCCCTTGGTGACCTTCGCGACGAGCGTGTACGGGTGGTGCCTGCCGTGGTCCGCGAGGGTCGCGTACGCCTGGGCCATGTCGAGGACGCTGGCGGTCGCCGGGCCGAGCGCGATGGACGGGGCGGCGACGAGGTCCGGGGTGTCCGCCGGGATCCCGAGGTCCTGCGCCGTCTTCTTGACCTCGGCGGGACCCACGTCCACGGCCATCTGCGCGTACACCGCGTTCACGGACTTCTCGGTGGCCGTGCGGACCGGGATCTGGCCGTAGCGGACGTTGTCCTCGTTCTCCGGCGCGTACCGGGGGCCGGCCCAGCCCTGGACGGCGCGCTTGTCGGTGCCGTCGTAGACGGTGTTCGGGTTGATCACACGGCCGTCCTGGGTCCGCGAGCCGTTCTCGACGGCGGAGGTGAACACGAACGGCTTGAAGGTGGAGCCGACCTGGTAGTCGCGGCGGGTGGCGTTGTTCACGTACTGCTGGGTGTAGTCGATGCCGCCGTACATCGCGATGACCTCGCCGGTCTCCGGGTCGAGGGAGACGCCGCCGGCGCGCACGTAGGCGTCCACCTTGCGGTTCTTCCGGTCGAGTTCGTCCGTGACCTGGTCGTCGACGGCCTCGACGAGGGCGTTCTGGGTGCGCTTGTGCAGGGTGGTCGTGATCCGGTAGCCGCCGCCGGCGAGGGTGTCCTCGTCGAGGATGCGGTTGGCGGCCAGGTACTCCTTGACGGCCTGGACGACGTACCCGCGCTGTCCGGACATCCCGGCCGCCCACCGGGCCTTCTTCGGCGTGGGGAACTTCATGGCGGCCCGGTCGGAGCCGCTCAGCCAGTCCTCCTCGACCATGCCGTCGAGCACGTAGTTCCAGCGGGCGACGGCCGAGGCGCGGTTCTCGGGGTGCCCGACGACGTCGTACGAGCTCGGCGCGTTGAGCAGGGCGGCGAGGTAGGCGCCCTGGGCGGCCGTCAGGTCCTGGGCGTCGACGCCGTAGTAGGCCTGCGCCGCGGCCTGGATGCCGTACGCGTTGCGGCCGAAGTAGCTGGTGTTGAGGTAGCCCTCCAGGATGTCGTCCTTGCTCTCCTCGCGGTCCAGCTTGATGGAGATGAAGAACTCCTTCACCTTCCGGGTGAGGGTCTGGTCCTGTGCCAGGTAGTAGTTCTTCACGTACTGCTGGGTGATCGTGGAACCGGACTGCCTGCCCTTGCCGGTGGCCGTGTTCCAGGCGGCGCGGATCATCGCCTGCGGGTCGACGGCGGACTCGGAGTAGAAGTCGCGGTCCTCGGCGGCGAGCACGGCGTGCCGGGTGACCCGGGAGATCTGGTCCAGCGGCACGATCTCCCGGTTGATCTCGCCGTCACGGGCGAGCTGGCTGCCGTCGGCGTAGAGGTAGACGTTGCTCTGCTGGACCGCCGAGGCGTTCGCGGCGGGGATTCCGACCAGGTAGTAGCCGAGCGCGAACAGCCCGGTCAGCAGCAGTACCAGTCCGATGAAAGTGCCGAGCAGCGTCCGCCAGGTGGGGACGAAGCGGCGCAGGCCGGTGCGCGGCGGCCGCGACGGCCGCGACGGCCGCTCGGGGCCGGAGGCCGAGGGGGAGTCGGCGCCGGTGCCGGTTTCGGTGTCGGAGCCCGCCTCGGAGCCGGACGCGACGGATGCGGCGGCCGCGGCGGCCGCGCCGGGCGCGTCGGACGGCCGCTCCCGGCCAGTGTCCCGCGCCCGCGCCTCGGGCTCACGCGCCTCGGGCTCAAGCGCCTCCGCCTCGCGTGCCTTCGCCTTACGGGGCGTCGGCTTCTGCGGCGTCGGCGTCGGTGCCGACGTGGGGGTGGGCTTCGGCTCGTGCGTCTGCGGCTTGTCGCTCATGGTCTGGCCGGACTCCCGTTTCGCGTCATATGCGCCGTTGTGACGCAAAACGACTCGTACACCTCATATATCTCGTAAGCCTCATACACCCCCACGTGAAGACTTTCGCACCAAGCGTTCCGTTCGCCGGGGCCCGGCACGCGTCACGCCCGGAAAATGCCTGGCAGATGACACCCGCCGACGGTTAGCCTCGTGCGCTTCGGCCCAAAACGGCTCCTTCGGACGGCGGGTGGTTCCTCGTGGGGACAGGGCGGTTGTACGCGGCCGTCGCGGCCGGCGGCTTCCGGCGGTACGCCACCTACCGGACCGCGACGGCGGCGGGCTTGTTCACCAACACCGTCTTCGGCCTGATCCTGGCCTACACCTATCTGGCCCTCTGGGACGAGAAACCGCACCTCGGCGGCTACGACCAGACGCAGGCCCTGACCTTCGTCTGGCTGAGCCAGGCGCTGCTCATGACGGTGGCGGTGATGGGCGGCGGCTTCGAGGACGAGCTGATCGAGCGCATCCGTACGGGTGACATCGCCATCGACCTCTACCGGCCCGTCGACCTCCAGCTGTGGTGGCTCGCCGGTGACCTGGGCAGGGCGCTGTTCCATCTGCTGGGCCGGGGCCTGGTCCCGATGGCGTTCGGCGCGGTCTTCTTCCGGCTCGCCCTGCCGGTCTCCCCGCTGACCTGGCTCGCCTTCCTCGTCGCCCTGGTGCTCGGTGTCGTCGTCAGCTTCGCGATCCGCTACCTCGTCGCGCTGTCCGCGTTCTGGCTGCTCGACGGTGCCGGTGCGGCGCAGATCGCCTGGCTCGCGGGGATCTTCTGCTCCGGGATGCTGCTCCCGCTGCACGTGTTCCCGGGCGTGCTCGGCGAGATCGTCCGCGCCCTGCCCTGGTCGTCGCTGATCCAGGCGCCCGCGGACATCCTGCTGGGCAGGGGCGATCCGCTGGGCACGTACGCCTTCCAGGGGGCGTGGGCCGTGGGGCTGCTGACCGCCGGCCGGCTGCTCCAGTCGACGGCGACGCGCAGGGTGGTGGTCCAGGGTGGCTGACACGGACGGCGCTACCGGCACGCCTGCCGGACTCGCGGACCCGGCCGCGCTCACGGACCCGCCCGGCGCCCGCCCGGCCGGACGCACGGACCCTGCCGGACTCGCGGACCCGTACGGACCCGGCGGCCCGGTCGGCACCGGCCCGTACCACCGGGTGCGCGACGGGCTGCGCGCCTACCGTCTGATCGTCGGGATGTGGGTCCGCTCCACGATGGCCTACCGCGTTTCGTTCGCGATGACCACGTTCGGCAACCTGGCGGCGACCTCGCTCGACTTCGTCACCCTCCTGCTGATGTTCTCGCGGATCGACCGGCTCGGCGGGTACACGCTGCCCGAGGTCGCCTTTCTGTACGGCCTCGCGGGCACGGCGTTCGGACTCGCCGACCTGGTGATGGGGTCCATGGACCGGCTGGGTCGGCGGGTCCGCGACGGCTCCTTCGACACGCTGCTGGTCCGTCCCGTGCCGGTGCTCGCGCAGGTCGCCGCGGACCGCTTCGCGCTGCGCCGCCTGGGCCGCGTCACCCAGGGCGTACTGGTCCTCGGGTACGCCGTCGCCGCGCTGGACATCTCCTGGACGCCGCTGAAGGTGGTGATGATCCCGATGACGCTGCTGAGCGGCGGCGCGATCTTCGGCGCGGTCTTCGTGGCGGGCGCGGCCTTCCAGTTCGTGGCGCAGGACGCCTCCGAGGTGCAGAACTCCTTCACGTACGGCGGCAACACGCTGCTGCAGTACCCGCCGACCGTCTTCGCGAAGGACCTGGTGCGCGGGGTGACGTTCGTGCTGCCGCTGGCCTTCGTCAACTGGCTGCCCGCGCTGTACGTGCTGGGCCGCCCCTACCCGCTCGACCTGCCGGTGTGGGTCGCGTTCACCCCGCCGCTGGTCGCGGCGCTCTGCTGTGCGCTGGCCGGGGCCGCCTGGCGGGTGGGTCTTCGTTCGTACCGCAGTACCGGCAGCTAGGCAGTGAGGGAGCGACAGGCACATGGACGGCACGGACGGTATGGAGTTCATCGAACTGGACGGCGTGGAGAAGGTGTTCGACGTCCGCAAGGAGACCGGGTTCCTGCGCAGTGAGCGGCGCCAGGTCCGGGCCGTCGACTCGATCAGCTTCACCGTGCCGCGCGGCGAGATGGTCGGCTACATCGGCCCGAACGGGGCGGGCAAGTCGACCACCATCAAGATGCTCACCGGCATCCTCACCCCCAGCGCCGGGCGGCTGCGGGTCGCGGGCATCGACCCCTCCCGTGAGCGGACCCGGCTCGCGCGGCGCATCGGGGTCGTCTTCGGGCAGCGCACGACGCTGTGGTGGGACCTTCCCCTCATCGACTCCTACCGGCTGATGCACCACATGTACCGCATCCCCGACGCCCGGTTCGCGGAGAACCTCGACCGGTGCGTGGAACTGCTGGAGCTCGGCGCGCTGCTGGACGTCCCCGTGCGGCAGTTGTCGCTCGGCCAGCGGATGCGCGGGGACATCGCGGCGGCGCTGCTGCACGACCCGGAGGTGCTCTACCTCGACGAGCCGACGATCGGGCTCGACGTCGTCTCCAAGGCCAGGGTGCGGGAGTTCCTGCGGGACCTGAACGCCGAGCGCGGCACGACGGTCCTGCTCACCACCCACGACCTGACCGACATCGAGCAGTTGTGCAAGCGCGTGATGGTGATCGACCACGGGCGGCTGGTGTACGACGGTCCGCTCGCCGGGCTGCACGAGGCGGGCGGGAGCGAGCGCACCCTGATCGTCGACCTGGAGCGTGAACTTGCGCCCATCGAGGACGAGGCGGCGCGGGTGGTGCGGGTGGAGGGGCCGCGCCAGTGGCTGGCGTTCCCGGCGGCGCAGTCGGCGGCCCCGCTGGTCGCGCGGATCGCGGCCCGGTATCCGCTGGTGGACCTGTCGGTGCGCGAGCCGGACATCGAGGCGGTGATCGGCCGCATGTACGCGGAGCGCGGCGCCTCCTGACGGCGCGTCGGACGGCCGCGGCGGACGGGAGCGGCCCGGCGCGGGACTCGGGTGGCGCGGGCCGCGTGCTCTCGTAGCCGCCCGCCCGGGGAACTCGTAGGCTGATGTCCATGACGGACGCTGAGTCTCTCCGGGGGACGACTCCCGGATCCCCGCCCCCTCCCGCCGGAGCCGCGAGCCCGGAACTGCGTGCCTCCGACGCCGACCGCGAACGGGTCACCGACCGGCTGCGGGACGCCCTCGCCGAGGGCCGGCTCGACATGGAGGAGTTCGAGGAGCGGCTGGAGGCGACGTACAAGGCGCGTACGTACGGGGAGCTGGAGCCGATCACCCGGGATCTGCCGGGCCCGGCGGTCATGGCGCCCGTCTCCATGGTCAAGCGGTCCGAGGACGGCGGCGGTTGGGCGGACCGGATCGTCGGCGGCGAGGGGTCGTCCAGCTGGGCCGTCGCCGTGCTGGGCGGCTTCCAGCGCAAGGGACGCTGGACGGTGCCGAGGCGCTTCAACTCGTTCGCTGTCTGGGGCGGCGGCGAGATCGATCTGCGCGACGCGAACTTCGCGGCCGGTGAGGTGGTCGTCAACTGCGTGGCCGTCATGGGAGGGGTGAACGTCGTCGTGCCGCCCGGTGTCGAGGTCGTCGTCCGCGGCATCGGCGTCATGGGCGGCTTCGACCACCGTGAGGAGGGCCGCCCCGGCGACCCCGGTGCCCCGCGCGTGATCGTCACCGGCTTCGCGCTCTGGGGCGGCGTCGGTGTCGAGCGCAAGCTGAGCCGGGCCGAGCGGCTGCGCCTGAGGGAGGAGCGCCGCCAGGAGAAGCTGGAGCGCAAGCAGGCGGCCCGGGAGGGGCGCAAGGAGCCGCACGCGGGCGGTCACGAGGGGCCGTACGGCATGCTCGACCCGCACGAGATCCACCGCGAGGCGCTGGAGCAGGCCCGCGATCTGGTCCGCCGGCACCACGAGGACCGCCGGGAGCGCCACGAGGAGCGCCGCGAACGGCACCGGGAGCGGCGTGAGGAGCTGCGCGAGCGCCGCGCGTCCCGCCGCGAGGGCCGCTACCGGCAGGACGACTACTGAGACGGCTGCTGAGACGGCTGCTGAGGGGACCGGGCCGCCCGGCGGGCCACGGCCGTCACAGCTGTGCCGGCGCCGAGCCCTTCAGGGCCGTCAGGTCGAAGACCTCCGCCATGTGCCGGTAGCCCTTGTCGCTCGGGTGGAGGTGGTCTCCCGAGTCGTAGTCGGAGCGGAGCCGGCGCGGGTTGTACGGGTCGCGCAGCGCCTCGTCGAAGTCGACGACGGCGTCGTACACCTCGCCGGCGCGGATCCGCGCGTTGACGGCCTGGCGCACGGCCTCACGGCTGTCGGTGTAACCGCGGTGCCCCTGGAAGGGCATCAGGGTCGCGCCGACCACCCGCAGTCCGCGGGCGTGCGCCTGCCGGACCAGGGTGCGCAGCCCGTCGGCGATCTTCTCGGGGTCGGCGAGGCGCGGGTTGCGCAGGATGTCGTTGATGCCGAGGTCGACGACGACCGCCTTGGCCCCGGTGCGGCCGAGGACGTCGCGGCCGAAGCGGTTGAGGCCGCTCGGGTTGTCGGCGGGGCGGCCGAGGCCGTCGGCGAGGACCTGGTTGCCGCTGATCCCCTCGTTGACGACGCTGTAGTGAGGCACGTCGGCGGAGGCCGACGCGGCGTGCAGCCGGGCCGCGAGGACGTCCGTCCAGCGGCTGTCGGCGCCCACGGTGGAGGTCACGCCGTCGGTGAGCGAGTCGCCGAGGACGACGACCGTGCCCTGCGAGTCGTTGCTCAGCACGTCGAGCGCGGTCAGGTAGCGCCAGTGCAGGGTCTGCCCGGTGAACGCCGGGGCGCTGACGTCCTCCGTGTGGTCGCCCAGGGCCGTGTAGGAGATCTGGCGTGCCTGCGGGTGGTAGGTGACCGGGCCGGACGGGGTCGGGGAGTACGTCGTCACCAGCACGTCGGCACCGTGCGGGATCAGCACCCGTACGACGTCGCTGACGACCTGCCGTCCGGCCGGGACGACCACGGAGGTGCTGCCGCCGAAGGTGAGGCGGCGCATGGTGTCGGCCGCGGCGGCGGCGTCGTCGGTGGCGGCGGCGACGGCGATCGAGGCGTGCGTGATGTTCAGCGGCTGCTGTCCGTAGAGGTTGGACAGGGTGACGCGGGCGCTCGTGCCGCCGGCGCTGGTGTGCACGACGTTGCGCACGGAGCGGCCTGCCATGCCGGTGGTCTCCGTGCCCGGTTCGGCTCCGGCCGGGGAGGCCGACCAGGCGCCCACCCAGGTGCCGGTGGAGGCGGGGGCGGCGGAGTTGTGCGGTGCGTGTCCTGACGCGAGCGCGTTCTGCTCGCCGGTGTCGCCGTCGGCTGCGGCGCCGACGTATATGGCTGCTGAGATGGCCACGATCAAGGTGCAGATCGCGGCGAGCAGGGCATAACCGTGACGCTTGGTCATGCGGTGCGTGTCTCCTCGGGCGAGGGGAGCCCGAGGCTCCGATGTGATGACCCCATGATGCGTCATGGGGCAGAAGGAAGTGGACAGGGACCCCCGTACGACCCCTCCGCAGGATCCCGCGTACGACTCCCCTGCGGGTGACGGTGCGACTTCCCCCTCCAAGCAGACGCCGGGAACTCTCGTTTCGTTCCAGGAGTCGGTCAGGAAGGGACAATGTGTACGAGATCACTGGACGGGCGGAGCGGATGAACGACGCGAAACCGAACGAAACGCCCACGGAGCGGGGTGTGGGCCTCTTCACCCCCGCCGACGAGGAGCGCCGCCGCGGTGTGCGCCGGATGAAGGCGACGGCGAGCGGCATGCTGCTGTTCGTCGCACTGGTGTACGTCCTCGCCACGTGGGCCGGGCACGAGGGCGCCGGCGCCTGGGCCGGGTACGTCGCCGCGGCGGCCGAGGCCGGCATGGTCGGCGCGCTCGCCGACTGGTTCGCGGTCACCGCCCTCTTCCGCCGCCCCCTCGGCCTGCCCATCCCGCACACCGCGATCATCCCCACCAAGAAGGACCAACTGGGGATTTCCCTGGGTGAGTTCGTCGGGGAGAACTTCCTCTCCCGGGAGGTCGTCCGCGGCCGGCTGCGCGCCGTCGGCATCGGCAGCCGGCTGGGAGCCTGGCTCGCCGAACCGGAGCACGCCGACCGGGTGACCGCCGAACTCGCCACCGCGCTGCGCGGAGCGCTGACCGTGCTGCGCGACTCCGACGTGCAGGCGGTGGTCGGTGAGGCCATCACCCGGCGGGCCGAGGCCCAGGAGGTCGCGCCCGGCATGGGCAAGATGCTGGAGCGGATCGTCGCCGACGGCGGACACCACCGGATGGTCGACCTGGTCTGCGCCCGCGCCCACGACTGGCTGGTGCTGCACAGCGACTCCGTGATGGACGCGGTGCAGGGCGGCGCCCCCGGCTGGACCCCGCGGTTCGTCGACAGGAAGGTCGGGGAGCGTGTCTACCGGGAGCTGCTCCGCTTCGTCACCGAGATGCGGGACGCCCCCGCGCACCCGGCCCGCGGCGCTCTCGACCGCTTCCTCACCGACTTCGCCTCCGACCTCCAGTCCGACACCGACACCCGCGCGCGCGTGGAGCGCCTCAAGAGCGAGGTGCTGGGCCGCGGCGAGGTCCAGGACCTGATCGCGTCCGCCTGGACGGCCGTACGGTCCATGATCGTGTCCGCCGCCGAGGACGAACGCAGCGAACTGCGCCTCAGGGTGCGTGCCTCGCTGCTGTCGCTGGGCGCCCGGATGGCCACCGAGCCCAAGCTGCAGGCCAAGGTGGACCGCTGGGTCGAGGGCGCGGCGGTCTACGTCGTCACCACGTACCGCCACGAGATCACCTCGCTCATCACGGACACCGTGGCCGGCTGGGACGCCGAGCACACCTCACGCAAGATCGAGGCGCACATCGGCCGTGACCTGCAGTTCATCCGGATCAATGGCACAGTGGTGGGATCCCTCGCGGGGCTTTTGATCTACGCGGTCTCGCGCGCGTCGGGGGCCTGAGCGGGTCCGCCCCGGGGGCGCGCGGCCACGGCACCCCCGGACGGGTGGCCCGGGGGCGCGCGGCCGGGTCCCGGTGTGCGTGCGGTCCGCCGTTCAGGGAACTTGGTGGTGCGTCAGCCACCACTCGGAGGTGGGTCACTCAATGAAGAGGGAGCCATGACCGCAGACTCGTCACCGGCCTCTGTGCCCGCCTCGACGGGAACCGTCACCACGGCCGTACCGGCCCGCCTCGACCGGCTGCCCTGGTCCCGCTGGCACTGGATGATCGTGATCGGCCTCGGCACCGTCTGGATCCTGGACGGCCTCGAGGTCACCACCGTGGGCAACATCGCGGGCCGGCTGTCCGAGGAGGGCAGCGGTCTGCCGATCAGCTCGTCCCAGGTCACGGGTATCGCCGCGGCGCTCTACGTGGCCGGCGCGTGCGTGGGCGCCCTGTTCTTCGGCTGGCTGACCGACCGCTTCGGCCGCCGGAAGCTCTTCATGGTGACCCTGGCCGTCTACCTGGCGGCGACCGCGCTGACCGCGCTGTCCTTCCACTCCTGGTGGTTCTTCACCTTCCGCTTCCTCACCGGCTTCGGCATCGGCGGCGAGTACGCGGCCATCAACTCGGCCATCGACGAGCTGATCCCGTCCAAGTACCGGGGCCGCGTCGACCTCATCATCAACGGCAGCTACTGGCTGGGCGCGATCGGCGGAGCCCTGCTGTCGATCCTGATGCTGAACACCGACATCTTCCCGAAGAACATCGGCTGGCGGCTCACCTTCGCCCTCGGCGTCGTCCTCGGACTGGTGATCCTGCTGGTGCGGCGGCACGTGCCGGAGAGCCCGCGCTGGCAGTTCATCCACGGGCACGGGGACGAGGCCGACGAACTCGTCGACTCCGTGGAACGCGAGGTCGAGAAGGAGACGGGGCACAAGCTGCCCCCGCCGGCCAGCGAGATCACCATCCACCAGCGCAAGAGCATCGGCTTCGGCGTCATCGCCAGGACGGTCTTCGGCCGCTATCCGAAGCGGACCACGCTCGGCCTCTCCCTCTTCATCGGACAGGCGTTCCTCTACAACGCCATCACCTTCGGCTTCGGCGCCATCCTCACCACGTTCTTCGACGTGTCCACCGGCGGCACCGGCTACTACTTCGCCGTCATCGCGGCCGGCAACTTCCTCGGCCCCCTGCTGCTCGGCAGGCTGTTCGACACGGTGGGCCGCCGGATCATGATCTCGTCGACCTATCTGCTCTCCGGCATCCTGCTGTTCGGCACGGCCGCGCTCTTCGACGCCGGCTCGCTGACCGCCACGACACTCACGGCCTGCTGGTGCGTCGTCCTCTTCTTCGCCTCGGCGGGCGCGAGCAGCGCCTATCTGACGGTCTCCGAGATCTTCCCGATGGAGACCAGGGCCATGGCCATCGCCTTCTTCTACGCCATCGGTACGGCGGCGGGCGGCATCAGCGGCCCCCTCGTCTTCTCCAAGCTCACCGAGTCCGGCGTGGTCGGCGACACCGTGCTCGCCTTCCAGATCGGCGCGGGGCTGATGTGCGCGGCGGGCATCGTCGCGGCGTTCCTCGCGGTGAACGCCGAGCGGCGCTCCCTGGAGGACATCGCCACCCCCCTCTCGGCGACGTCCGCGGACTCCTCGACCCCGGCGGGCTGAGCCGCGTAGGCGGATCTGCCTACGCGATCTGAGTACCGGGATCTGAGTACGCGTACTCTGGCGGACCCGCGCGCGGCGCGTCAGGCTCGTACGCATGATCGAGAAACTGTTATTGAGCCCCCTGCGAACGCGCCCCTGGCCGGAACGCTGGCTGACGCGCCTGCTCGGCGCCGCCCTCAGCACGGCGGCGTACCTCCTCTGCCTGCCCTGGGACCTGCGCAGCCGCGTCGCCGACCCGGGGACGGACATCGAAACGACCCCGGTGACCGTCACCGGGGTCGTCCTCCTCGCCGTGGCGCTGCTGACTCTGGGGGCCTACTTCGGCCTCCGCGACGCCCTGGCCTGGCCGCTGCTGCTGGTCGCGGTGCCCCCGGCCACGTTGATGCACGTCTCGTTCCGCACCCACCCGGAACCGGACGCCACGCTCTGGCCGCTGGCCTGGGCGGTCTGGACGCTGGCGATCGGGGTGGCCGTACTCGTCGCGGCCGGCGTGGCACGGCAGTTCAGGACCTGGGAGGGAGAGAGGGCGGACGAGGACGACGGGGCCTTCACAACCCCGTCCCCGCTCCGCCGGGCGCTCAGCGCCCCTGGAAGTTCCCGTCGAAGTACAGCGCGCCCTTCTCGATGAAGTACGAGGCGTAGACGCGTCCGAGCGCGGGCTTGCCGCGGTACATCCCGACGTAGCCGTGGGTCGTGTCCACCACCACGGGCCGGGCCATGCAGGCGAACTTGAGCCGCTGCTGCGCCTCCGCCCACGCCATGGCGGCCGGGTCCACCCGGTCGCTGACCATGAGGGGGAACGCGGCGACCCCCGTCTGCAGGCCGACGGGGAGCCCGCCCTTGGTCCTCTTGGCGTACTGGATCACCTGGTCGGTGAAGGTCTCGATGGCCGGGACGGTGATCTCCGGGACCGCCGTCGCCACGGCGAACAGGTGCAGCCGTGTCGCCATCCAGCGCATCTTGAAGTCGGCCCGGCGCCCGACGAGTACGGGCACGCCGGACCAGTCCTCCCACTGCGTGCCGCATCCGTCGGCCTGCAACCGGCTCTCCACCGAGGCGAGGTAGGCCTGCGACGCCGTGTGTCCCTGCTGTTCGTGCATGGAGCGCATCCTAGGCCCCCGTGGTGGACCCCGGTCGCACGATCATAAGAATGGTGACGGTGGCCCAGAGAAGGTTGAACGCACCGGTCGCCATCGCCAGCTGAACGGTCGCCCGGCGGGTGACCGTCCCCGGCTCGGCCACCAGGGTCTCCCCGTCCGCGCCGCCGCCCGAGCGGGGGGCACCCCCGGCCGCCTCGGCCCCCTCCAGGACCGCCGCCTGCCGGGGCAGGACGAGCGCGACGAGCACCGCCGCGGCGAGCGCCGTCAGCGCGATGGACACGATGAGCCAGGTGTCCCCGAGCACCTCCATGTCGCTCGCGGTGGCGAACCCGAACACGGGCACGACGACGCCGACGGCGGCGTACACCCGGCAGATCCGGTGCAGCAGCCGTACGGTCGACAGCGCCCCGGGGTCGTCCGGCTCGGCGAGGGCCCGGCGCGCGCCGGGCGGGAACATGCTCGCGGCGACGGTGACGGGCCCGATGGCGACGATCGCGGCGATGACGTGGACGGCGAGAAGGAACTTGGTCACGGGGCGACGGTAAGCGCCCCGGAGATCGCAAAGAAGTGGCACTTCTGCCAGTGATCAACGGATTCCCGCCACGGGTTCTCGCCCCAGGGTCCACGACGGCTTCTCGCCACGGAGGCGCTGGTCCTGGGGTGGGCCGGTGAAGGCGTCGCCGTCTGTGTACCGCCTGTCTGCCGCTTGAACCGCCGCTGAGGGCGGAGGGGCGTGTCCTTGGCGAGAACCCGCCGCCCCTCTACGCTCTCGCCATGCACTCCGTGGCCGTCCTGGCTCTCGACCAGGTGATCCCCTTCGACCTGTCCGCCCCCGTCGAGGTCTTCTCGCGCACACGCCTGCCCGACGGCCGGCCCGCGTACCGGGTGCGGATCTGCGCCCCGAAGGAGGAGGTGGACGCGGGGGTGTTCACGCTGCGGGCGTGGCACGGGCTGGAGGCGCTGGCGGAGGCCGACACGATCATCCTTCCGGGGACGACGGACCCGACTCTCCCGCTGCCTCCGGAAGTTCGGGAGGCCCTGCGCGCGGCGGCGGCGAACGGCACCCGCATCGCGTCGGTCTGCGCGGGCGCGTTCGTCCTCGCGGCCACCGGCCTGCTGGACGGGCGGCGCGCCACGACCCACTGGGCCGCCGCTCCGCTCCTGGCCGAGCTCCACCCGGCGGTCGAGGTCGACCCGGACGTCCTCTACGTGGACGAGGGGCAGTTCCTGACCTCGGCGGGCGCGGCGGCGGCGCTCGACCTGTGCCTGCACATGATCCGCACGGACCACGGCTCGGCGGTCGCGGCGGACGCGGCCCGCCTGTCGGTGATGCCCCTCGAACGGGAGGGCGGCCAGGCGCAGTTCATCGTCCACGCCCAGCCCCCGGCCCCGGCGGGCGCCACGATGGAGCCGGTACTGAGCTGGCTGGAGGAGAACGCCGGCCGCGAACTGACCCTGGAGGACATCGCGGCCCACTCCGGGATGAGCACCCGTACGCTGAACCGCCGCTTCCGCGAACAGACGGGCACCACACCGCTCCAGTGGCTGCACCGGGCGCGGGTCCGCCGCGCCCAGTACCTCCTCGAGACCACGGCCCACCCCGTCGAACGCATCGCCACCCAGGTCGGCTTCGGCTCCCCGACAGCCTTCAGAGACCGCTTCAAGCGCGTCGTGGGCACGAGCCCGTACGCCTACCGGCGGGCGTTCAGGGGAGCGGAGGGGGCGGAGGGGGCACGGACGGGATAGGCCGGGAGGCCTGCCGGGGCCCGGACGGCCCCGGCCGGGCCAGGCGCTCCGCCCCGCAGGCCCCGGCCGTGTCAGGCGTGCCGGTCGGCGACCGCCCAGGACGCCAGGGCGACGGCACCGGCGACGCCGAAGACGGCGGGCCAGGCGCCGACCTTCTTGGCCAGCGGATGCGACCCCGCGAAGGCGGCGACGTACGCGACGCTCAGCGCCGCGGCGGCCTTCCCGCCGGCCCGTTCCCGCCACTGCCGCGCCGCCGCGGCCCCGGCGACCGCCAGCACGGCCCCGCCGAGCGGCCGCTTCCTGGTCCACCGGGCCACGCCGTACCCGCCGATGAGCCCACTCGCGGCCACCGCCGCGGCCGGTACCTTCGCCATCCCTGCCTCCTGTGTACGTCGGACAGCCCGAGGCTAACCCGCCCCCGGACCCACCCGACCGAGGGCCCCGTCACCGATCGGTTCACGCCGACTCCCGGTCTGCGGCTGGATCCGCGTGGCCGACACGGTGCGGGTGGGTCCCGGCGCCGCATGGTGATCCATTTCGCCACCGCGGGGCAATCAGCTCAGGGGCGGCCGCCGTCCGCCCCGGATTCCGGTTCCGTCCCCGGCGCGGGAAGGGCGGGCCGAGGCCGTCGATCCGGCCGGCCGCGAACGGGAAGCCACCTTTCGGCCATCACTTGTTACTGACTGGTTTCCTGTGCTCCGCCTGTGTGATCGTGGCGGCGGCCGAGGGTGGTGCGGGGGCTGCCGGCATCGGCGCCGTGCACGGCGACCCGCCCTGTCCACCGGCCGGACAACCAACGAGGGAAACGGGGAACAGCATGAACAGAGTCAGGTTCGTCGCCGCCGCGCTGCTCACGGGGGCACTCGCGGTGCCCACGGTCACGGCCGTCGCCGCCGACGCCTACGGCGGTGGCGCCCACGCCTGGTCTCCCGCCGCGGGCGACAGCGGGCGCATAGCGGTCAAGGACAACAGCAAGGACGGCGACCCGGTGAAGACCGAGTACTACCGGACCGCCAGCCCGGACACGAAGCGGACGCTGTGGAACCACAGCGGTCCCGGCACCACCTCGTACTCCGGTGACGGCTCCCGCGTCTACAAGTTCAAGGCGTGCGACGAGAACTACGGCAACCCGGACGACTGCTCCGGCTGGGTCATCCCGTAACGACGGTCCGCCGACGCGTGTGCCGCACCAGCCCCGACCGGGCTGGTGCGGCGTTCCCTTTTTGACACAAGAGGCCAGATTCTGTGAAACAAAGCGATGTGTCCGGGCTCCAGGTGAGCGGCCTGTGCTACCAGGTCGGAGGCCGGACCCTCCTCGACGGCGTGGATCTGTCCGTCGCCTCGGGCGAGTCGGTCGCGGTGACCGGCCCCAGCGGCTCCGGCAAGTCGACCCTGCTCATGTGCGTCCTCGGCCTGATCAAGCCGCAGGCGGGCACGATCACCGCCGGGGGGCGGGAGATCACCGGGCTCGGCTCCGCACAGCTCGCGCAGGCACGCCGGGAGAGCCTGGGCATGGTGTTCCAGTTCGGCGAGCTCCTCCCCGAACTCAGCCCGGTGGAGAACGTCGCCCTGCCGGTCCTGCTCGACGGAGGCCGCCACCAGGACGCCTACCGGCACGCCGAGGAACTTCTCGGCGAACTCGGCGTCCCCGTCGGCTCCACCCCCACCGGGATGCTCTCCGGCGGAGAGCGCCAACGGACCGCGGTCGCCCGCGCCCTGATCACGCGGCCCGCCGTCCTCCTCGCCGACGAGCCCACCGGGGCACTCGACCCCGACGCCAAGGAGGGGGTCGCCCGGCTGCTGTTCACCGCGGCCCGCGACCGGGGCTGCGCGCTGCTCCTGGTCACACACGACCGCTCGGTGGCCGCCCGCGCCGACCGCCGTCACGAGCTGCGGGGCGGAATCCTGGCCGAAGCGGGAGCCGTCTGATGCGGATCCGGCGCACGCCCGCCACAGATACGCCCACCACAGACACGCCCACCACGGACACGGGCACGCCGGCCACCCGCACCACAGCCACCCGCACCACAGCCACCCGCACCACAGGCACACTGATCCGGATCGGCTTCGCCGCGGGCCGCTCCACACCGGGTGACCGCCTGCGCCGGTGGGGCCTGTTCGGCGCCGCCCTCGCCGTCGCCTTCGTCACCCTGGCGACCGTGGCGACGTTCGCCACGTACGACGGCCGCGAGACCAGAGCGGACGCCCGCGGTCCGGTGATCACCAGTGGCGGACACGCCGCGCTGCTGTACCGCGAGGGCGCCGACACCGTGGGCCAACGGCCCGTGTCGGTCGTGTTCGTCCACCCCCTGACCGAGAAGGCACCCCTCCCCGCCGGTGTGACCCGCTGGCCGAGGCCGGGCGAGGTCCTGCTCTCGCCGGAACTCCTGCGCACCGGGCGCGCCGAGGGCATCCTGACCCGGTACGGATCGTTCGCCGGGACCGTCACCCATGACGGTCTCGTCACGCCCTCCGAACGGATCGCGTACGTCCGGGTCGCGCACATGCCGCCGAAGGACGATCACCGGTGGATGCCGGTGGCCGCCTTCGGTGGCGGCGGCGGAGCGACGGGGGAGATGGTCGACCAGCGACCGGTGACGTCCCCGCTCATGGCCCTGTGGGCCCTGACCGGTCTGCCCGCCCTCGCCCTGACCGTGGTCGCCGCGCGGGTGGGATCCCGCTCGCGCGACCGGCGCAGCAGTCTGCTGCAGGCACTCGGCGGGACATGGCGGCACCGGATGATCGTCAACGTCGGCGAGTCGGCGTTCCCCGCGACCCTGGGCACCCTCGCCGCGTTCGTCCCGTACGCCGTCGCCTCGCTGTGGGACATCCGCCTGGTGCCCACCGGATACATCGTCGATCACCGTGACGTGGCGGCCGCGTGGCCCACCGCGGGAGAGGCCGCGGTCGTGTCCCTGCTGGCCGTCCTGGGCATCGTCGTGGGTACGCACCGCGTCCACCGGGACGGCAGGTCCACCCGCCCGGCCTCCTTCACCTCGCGCGTTCCCGCCTGGCGTCTGCTGGTGTGCGGGATCGGTGTCGCGCTGGTCCTGACGAGCCAGTACGCGCCGCGCAAGGCCCAGTTGACGGTGTTCACCTGCGGCACCATCGTGATGTGGGCGTTCCTGTCCTCCGTCGTCGCCCTGGTCACCCGCCATCTCGGCGCGTGGCTCGCCGAGAACGGCAGACGAAGGGGCCACGCGGGGCGCATGATCGGCGGGCGGTGGACGCACGCGCATCCGGGTGTCATCGTGCGCCTGGCGCTCGCCATGGTGATCGGCATCGGGATCGTCGCCCAGATGCAGGTGTGGACCAGCCGGCTCGGTACGCGGTCCCAGGCGGCGGTCGCCACGCACCACCGGATCAAGGACACCGTGATCGAGCTGACCACCAGCGGCATGACCGCGCGTCAGACGGACCGGTTCCGCGCATCGCTTCCGCCCGGGTCGCTCCTGCTGACCCGCACGATCCACGACCCGGGACCGCCGAAGGACCCGTGGGTGACGATCACGGGACCGTGCCAGGATCTGCACCGGCTGCACGTGGCCTGTCCCGGCGACGCCGAGCCGCCGGCGGGCGGCAGCGTCCAGGTGGAGGAGTTGCACCGTTGGTACGGCGACGTGAGGTTCGCGGAGAACCCGCGGGTCACGGTGAAGCCGGACGGCACTCAGTCCCTCGTCGTCGTGACGCCCACCCCGGGGCAGCTCAGCGCGGTGAAGAAGGCCGCGTACACGCTGCCCAACCCGTCGGTGCAGGTCACGGCGCTCGGCGGTACGTGGCTGGGCTCCTCGCGCGCCCGCCTGCCGAACTGGATCCAGCTGTTCGGCGTCTCCGGGATCCTCTTCCTGCTCGTGGCCGGCGCGGTGAGCGCGGCGGCCGAGTTCGTCCGGATCCGCCACGCGCTCGCGCCGCTCTCCGTGCTGACCGGCCACCGGCGCGTGTTCCGGTCCGTCAGCACGTGGCACCTGACCTTCCCCCTGCTCGTCGCCACGGTCGCCGCGGGAGCCGTGACCGCGTGGCACTCCGTGTTCTTCATCGCCCTGGTGCAGGAGGGCTCGGTGTCCTGGACCGTCCTGACGGCAGGCATCGCGACCTGCGCCGCGGTCTCGCTCACCGTCGGCTTCCTCGGCGCCCGCGCGGCGGCACGTGAGGCGGACCAGTGGAGACCGGCGGCGGACTGACGGAACCCCGCAGTGAGCGGACCGCCGGTGGCCGGACGGGGCCGTGGGAGGCGGGGGAGACAGGGTTACGGGAGGCGGGGAGCGCGCGCGGGCCCCGCCTCCGTATCACCGCTTCCGACACACTTGAGTCCAGGCTTGTCAATTTTCCTCGACGGAGCTATATAAGAAGTCGTAGGGCATCGCACCCAACCTCGACGAAGGGAGAGACCCGTGATGCTCATGCGTACCGATCCTTTCCGCGACCTCGACCGCCTCACGCAGCAGGTCTTCGGGTCCGCGCGTCCCGCCTCGATGCAGATGGACGCCTACCGTGCCGGTGACGACTTCGTCGTCCACTTCGACATCCCCGGCATCGACCCCGAGACGATCGAGCTGGACGTCGAGCGCAACGTCCTGAACGTGCGCGCCGAGCGCCGTTCCCCCGCCCCCGAGGGCGCGGACGTGATCGTGGCCGAGCGTCCCACCGGCACGTTCACCCGCCAGCTGTTCCTCGGCGACACCCTCGACACGGAGCGGATCGACGCCTCGTACGACGCGGGCGTGCTGACCCTCCGCATCCCCGTCGCCGAGCAGGCAAAGCCCCGGCGCATCCAGATCACCGGCGGCGACCGCAAGGAACTCGTCGGCTGACGGCGGCCGACCCGGCCCTGCCTGGCCGTCCACCGGCACGAACCGGCCCGCGACCCGCGAGGTCGCGGGCCCGAGCCCGGGTCCGGGTCCGTGGCCGTGGGGGCGCGACCGTCGGCGCCCCTACCTCTTCTTCATCCCGCACCCATGCTTCTGCGCGTTCCGGGCACAGGGGCAACGACAACCGAACACGGAGGAGAAACCGCAGGATGTCCACGCCGAACACGACGACCACGCTTGCCGACGCGCGCCCGGAGCCGTCGCCGACCGGAGACCGGCCGCACACGCCGCGTGCCCGGGACCCGCGGGCCGGGAACTGGACCTGGGAGCAACTGCTCGACGCGGTACGGCAGTCCGGTGGCTACGAGACGGTGAAGGACGCCGAGAGCGTCACCCGCGTCGCGCTCAGCGCCCTGGGCGGCCACGTGACCGGCGACGAGCGCGTCGACCTGGCCCGCCGTCTCCCGGAACGGGCGGCTCGTCTCGTCGCCTCGCAGATCCCGGTCACCAGCCCGCTGGTGGCGGCGGACTTCGTGGACTACGTCGCGGCCCGGACCGAGGGGGCCACCCCGGCGACGGCCCGCTGGGACCTCAGCTCGGTGCTGAGCGTGCTGCCGGAGGCCGTGGGGGACGACCTGGTCGACCGCATCCTGGCCCAACTGCCGCAGGGGTACGCCCTGCTGTTCGGCCGGCCGCAGCTGGTCCAGGCGGCCTGACGCCGGTCCACCGGCGTGACCGGAGGGGCAGGGGCACGGGGACGACCCGTCCTCATGCCCCTCCCCGCCCTCGTGTCCGCGTCCCCGTCCGGCCTCCTACTGGAGAGGCGGGCTCCCGTACGGAAGACCCGCGTTGTCTCCCCGCGGCCGGCTGAACCACGCGCTTGCCGTGCCCTGGCTGAGCAGCACGACCACGGTGACCGCCCCGGCGAGGGCGAAGAACCCGCCCGAGACCCCACGGGCGGCTCCGCCGAGTGCCAGCGCGATCTGAAGGGAGGCCAGGACGATCGAGGCGGTGCGCACTCCGCTCCCGGCCGTCCCGTACCGGAACGCGAGGACGAACAGCACACACCCCATGAAGTTCTGCCCGAGCGACGCCCCGGCCGCCTCGGCGTCGTTGTTGACCCCGACGAGCACGGAGATGAGCACGCACAGCCCCATCATCACGAAGATCACGACCTGTGCACTGCGCACGCTCGTGGGCATGACCGGGGGCGGCACGGGACCGTAGGGATACGGGTACGCGCCGCCGTACGGGGCGTTGGGATCGTAGGGGAGGCCGGGCGCCGCGGGACCGGAGGCCGCGGGACCGTAGGCACCCGGCGCGGCAGGCGGCCCGTAGCCGGCGGGCTGTCCGTACCCGGCGGGCTGTCCTTGTCCGGGGTGCGGTTGCGGGTGTGATGGGGGAGTCGGATGTTCGTTCGACATGGACAGGACCCTAGCCGCATCCGGAGGCGGGCCCGACGGAGCGTGGGCGGAGCGAGCGGATGGCAGAGATCCACCCCTGGGCTGACCACACCGCGCAGGTCTCGTACCACCGGCTCATACGAGTCCGCCGCGCAGGCTGATGCAGCCAGTCGGGAGGGGGGCTGAGACTGAGACACATGAGATCGCCACGAACCACGACCCCGGCCTGGGCCACACCGGCAGCGACACCGTCCCGTTGGTCGGTCCGCGCCGCACACCTGGCCGCGCTGGTGGTCCTGCCGAGCGGGCTGTGGCGCATCCTCCTGGTGTGCGGATACCCCGCCGGTTACACGGAGGCGGGCTTCGGGCCGTTCGAGACGTTCGGGGCCAAGGTGTGGATGCTGACGCTCAGCGTGCTCTGCGAGGTGGTCGCCTTGCTGACGATCGGTCTGGTGCGGCCGTGGGGCGAGGTCGTCCCGGGCTGGATACCGCTGATCGGAGGGCGGAGGGTCCGTCCCATGGCCGCCGTCGTCCCCGCTGCCCTCGGGGCGGCGGCTCTGACGCTGATCTGGGCCAACGTCCCCTGGTGGTGGACGTATCCGCACGAGAACATGACACCCACCGGAAACCTCGTGGTCGGCATCCTGTACCAGCCGCTGTTCCTCTGGGGCCCGCTGACCGCGGCCGTCACGGTCTCCTACTACCGCCGCCGTCGTGCCCCTCGGCTCCGGGGGGCGGAGGCGGGGTGACCTCTGGTGGTCAACCCGCGGCGCCTGGCCGACAACGTGGCGGCGGGCGCACTCCGCCTCACGGCGGACGAGCTCCGGCTCCTCGACACGATCCGGACGAGAGGGGATGTGCAGTCAGGACAGGAAGTGCTCGCGGGTCAGGGTCAGGGCGGTGATCCAGTCGTCCAGTTCGTCCTCGCTGCGGGTGGTGACCCGGCAGAAGTACGCCGCGCCGTTGGTGAGGTAGACGGTCACCGTGAGCCCGTACTTGCGGCCGGACTCCGTGTGCGTGACGGCCCGGATCACGTACCAGGGGAAGTCGGTCATGTGACCGTTGATGCTGAAGGAGACGCCGCTCGCGTCCGCCACGACGGCGTTCTTGCGGTCCATGGCCAGGAACTCCGGGCTCTCCGCGACGGCGTCCATCGTGGGCGGCAGGCTCGGAGGCGCGGGCGGACGGGCGGGCATGGGCGGCACGGGCGGAGACGGGCTGACCAGAGTGGGCTGGTAACCCACCGGCGCCGTCTGCCCGGAGGGGGCGAGCAGGTCCAGCAGCTGCGCCGCGACCGGCCGTTGCCGCGGGTCCTTGGCCATGCAGGCGGCCACGACGGGACGCAGCGAGGGCGGCAGGGTGCTCAGATCGGGCTCGTGGTGGACGGAGCGGTACATCAGCGCCGCCGGGGTGCCGTCCCCGAACGGGCTGCCGCCGGCCGCGGCGACGAGGACGGCCCCCAGAGCGAAGATGTCCGCGGCCGGGGTCACCGGCAGTCCTTCGGCCTGCTCCGGCGCGAGGAATCCCGGTGTGCCCACGGCGACGCCGGTCATCGTCAGACGGGCGCCCTCGACGGCACGGGCGATGCCGAAGTCCACGACCCGGGGTCCGTCGTCGGCCATGATGATGTTGCCCGGCTTCAGATCGCGGTGGACCAGGCCGCAGCCGTGGATCGCCTGCAGCGCCTCGACGAGCGCCAGAGCCAGCTGCCGCAGCGCGTCTTCCCGCATCGGCCCCTGGGCGGCGAGGAGATGGGCGAGGTTGGGCCCGGCCACGTAGGCGGTGGCCAGCCAGGGCGCGGCGGCGTCGGGATCGGCGTCGACGACCGGCGCCGTGTGGAAGCCGCCCACCGCACGGGCGGCGGCGATCTCCGCCCGGAACCGCTCCCGGAACTCGGGATCCCGCGCCAGCTCGGGCTTGGCGACCTTCACCGCCACGGGACGCCCGCCCCGCGAACGCGCGAGATAGACCGTGCCCATCCCACCCTCACCGAGCACCCGCTCGATCGCATACGAGCCGACCTGCTCCACCTGCGCCCCCCCCACGAAGTCCAGCGCTTCACCTTAGGGCAGCCCTCTCCGGGGAGGCGCGACAGGTGCCGGTCGGGACCGCGGCGCGACGATGAGCCGTCGTTCGTCACGAGGACAGGCCTGCCGAAGCTCCCGCCCGAGCACCGCCGGACCTCGAAACCTGAGCCGTCGAAAGCCCGCCACGGCGGCGGGTCAGCCGGACGGCCACCCGCCACGTGTGCCTCGCCCAGCCCGAACCGGTATCAGCCACGCCTTCTCGTCGACGGCGAGCGACCCACGACGGCCCGGCGGCTGCGGATGGCGGCCACCGACCGCCCGGGGGCGGAAGGTACGGCGGGCCACTTCCCCTATAAAGACGCGCGACGGTGGACAGGCCGCTGACGTGCGGAGACACGGAGAGAGCGTTTCACATCTGAATAGTCTCATCCAGAGGTGAATGGATCCTCTACGCTATCCAGCACTGGATCATCCTGCGTCAGTGCTGGAACAGGTCAGTCAGCGCTGCCCGCTCTCCATTCACCCCTGGGGGTACCCTGTGCGTGCGGCACGACGAGTGACTCTGATCGAGGCCGTGAACAAGCGGACGGGCGAGATGAACGACTTCACGGTCCATTCGTCGGTTCCGGCCGCGCACGGTCTCTGGTTCAGAGGAGGAGGCTTCACCACGATGGGATACGCGGCTCACGACGCCCTCGCCGACGCCGACCTCAGTGCCAGCGCGTACAAGCTTTTCCACAAGATGTGCGCCCTCCAGAATCGCAAGGACCACGGCCTGGTCCTCGTCGAGAGCCAGGTGAAGTTCGCGGAGCGGGTGGGCATGTCACAGGCCTCCGTGTCGCGCTCCCTCAAGCAGCTCGCCGCCCAGGGCTTCATCTACCCCGACGGCCGGAACTGGCGTATCCGACCCGACTTCGTGTTCAACGGCAACGGCGCGGCGCAGGGACAGGCTGTGCAGAACATCCCTGCTGCCACCCCTGACCCGTACGCCGGCACGCGAACCGACCTCACCGTGATCGACGGCGGCGACGAGGGCTCGTCCGACGACGGGGCGTGAGGCTCTTCGGCCGCAGGGCCCGACCAGCGGAATACGGGGCGCCGCGCGTGAGGTCTCGCCGGGGTGAACGGCTGCGGGCGCATCCGCAGGGTGGCGAGACACTCCCGAAGCCTCGGCGTCTTCTGCTCAGAGACCGAACGGTCGGCCTCGGCGCACCGCGCCTGTGAAGGTGCGCCATGCCTCGGTTCGCACGGCCGTGACGAGCTCGTCGCCGATCTTCGTATCGCGCAGAAACACGTGGTCACCGGCGTAGGCGCACTCGACGCACTCGCCCCCCGCCCCGTTGCTGTAGGACGACCTGAACCACCTGAGTGGTGCCTCGGCACTTCCGGGGACGATCTTCACCGTGCGTACTCCTTCAGAACGTTCTTGATCAGCTGGGTGGTGCGTCGTGGACTCAGCGCGGCGGCTCTCAGCTCGTCGAACGCTCGCGTGTACTGACGGACATGCGGTTCCCCTTCCAGGTACATGGCATCCGTGATGCCGTCCCGATACACGATGTCCGGGTCCTCCGGATCAGGGAAGCCCAGCATCGTGAACGGCCCCGTGGTCGGGCAGGTGCCGGCATCGAAGGGGAGGATCTGCAGCGTCAGGCTGGGGAGTTCGACAGCGCCCAGCACGGACTCGAGTTGCGTGCGCATCAGTTCACGGTCACCGATGACTCGCCGCACCGCGCCCTCGCTCACGACGAACCAGCAGTCCGGAGCCTGCGGGCCGCTGAGCATCGACTGACGTTCCAGCCGCACGCGAACCGCCCGGTCGATGTCCTCGGGCGGCATGTACGAGCCACATGTATGGAGTTCACGGCAGTACGCCTCTGTCTGCATGAGACCGGGCAGCACCTCGCACTGGTACTGGCGGAGTACGGACGCGTCTTGTTCGAGGCCGATGTAGATGGAGAACCACTCGGGCACCCCCGATCCGTGGACCTGCCACCAGCCACGCGTCTTCGCCTGACGAGCCAGTGACTTGAGGAACTCCCGCAGGTCGTCGCTGGTGTCGTAGAAGCGGCACAGCGCGTCGACGTCGGACGGCTGCACCCGACCACTGCCGGTCTCCATCCGATTGACCTTGGAGCCGCTCCAGTCCAGAGCGTCCCCCACCTGAGCGCAGGTCAACGCGTTCTTCTCCCGGAGCTTCTTCAGCTCGATGGAGAGGCGACGGCGTCGCGCCGTCGGTGATCCGGCCATCGGGACCCCTTCGTATCGAACACTGCTCAGTCTCTGCGCCAGGCCCTCGTCCGTCATCACCCGATAGTGGGAATCTCCCCGTGCACATTGCACGGGGAGATGTGCGCCGGCCATTCTGGCGAAGCAGGATGACCGATGTGGGACCGGTGGTGGCCTTTTGGGGGCCTTCGGCATCCGCACGGAACGGCGAGCGACGGAGGGTCGGGCAGTGATCCCAAGTACGTGCATGGCGCCCATGCCGTGGGTCGTGGAGTTCACGGCCTCGAAGGAGGAGGTGGGGGCCTTGCGACGCAGGGTGCGGAACCATCTCGAAGCATCGGGGCTGCGGAACCTCGTGGACGAGGCACAGCTCTGCGTGAGTGAACTCGTGGCGAACGTCATCACCCATGTCGGCGTCGGAACACCCGCCAGGCTCGCTGTCCTGACGAGTGGAGACGTCCTTCGTATCGAGGTGCACGACCCCGACACCCGTGCCCTGCCCATCCTTGTCCCGGCGGACGTCGAGGCGGAAGGAGGCCGGGGAATGACGCTCGTCGACGCCGTCACGGACCGGTGGGGCGTCCGACTGCTCGCCGATCGCAAGGTGACCTGGTGTGAACTCGCGACGGGCCTCTCGGTGACGAGAGGAAGTGACGGCGGTACCAGGATGTCCCGGGCCGAGGCGGTGATCGGCCTCTACGGTGCTCCGGGGCCGGACAGCGGATCACGTCTGGGCAGGCTCGACATCGCCGAGGGGGAGGAGGCGGCGATCTTCGTGATCGCCGACCTCCTCCACTGGTTCCGGGCACACGGCCGTGACGCGGACGACGTACTGGACAGAGCCCAGATGCGTTTCGAGGGCGAGGTGTTCGACGTCCGCTCGTGATCCGTCAGGGGGAGGCGTCAAGGGGCAAGGCATGCCCGAAGAAGCCCAGTGACGGATCTTCGGGTGTCCCCACCAGGAGTGCGCGGTCCAGAAGGATGTTGTTGTGTTCACAGCTCGTTTCCGGGAGCATCACGCAGGCGTGGCAGGCGGCGAGGTTCGTCCCGACGGTGCCGGACGCCTCGGTCTCCATGCAGAGCGGGTCGGAGGAGCACCATGTGGCCCGGCCCACCGCCGAACGCACCGTGCGGTCGAGAAGCTCCGGTTCGCCCTGCGCGACGAGACCGCCGAGACTGCCCGCCGAGTCGCTCGTCGCCGTGTAGACGAGGACGCCGGCCATGTCGTCGGCGGCGTACAGACGCTCACGCAACGATGCGGACGGGTAGCCCGCGTCCAGGCTCAACTCGTTGATGAGGACATGAGCCAAGGTGTGCAGCAGCACCATGCGAGGCGTCGCCGGGGAGGCCACGGCCTGGCTCGGGTCGTCGGCCCGCTGTTCGAGCATCCGCTGGTGGGCGGTACGCATGCGCTCGACCCGCGCCGCCACGGCCGGCTCCTTCTCCCAGGCGTCCAGACGGCTCTCCTCCAGGCGCAGGAAGACTCCTTCGCCCTGGACCTCCATGGCGGGCAGCCAGCGCAGGGGCTGTGCGGAGAGCGGCATCTCCTTCGCATCGGTCGTCGACTCCGCGTCGACGAGGCGGGTGAACGCCTTCAGGGCGCGTACCTCGCGAAGCTTCTTCACGAGCATCGGTCCGGTGATCCCGAGTGGCTGGAGCACGCGCGGATCACCGAGCGGCGACTCGCAGACGAACTGCTCGTCGCGGGACTGCTCGCTCTCGTCGTTGCCCGAGCGCAGGCGCTCGTACTCCTTGTTGCGAAGGGCGCGGTAGCGGTGGTCGAAGCTGGGCGCTTTGTCGTCCTCCGGGTCCTCCTCGCGTTCGGCGTCGAGCAGGGCCATGATCTCTTCCAGGGGGAGGGGCCACTCCTTGTCGCCGAAAACGGCATCGAGATAACCCTCGATACGCGCAGCGTCGTCGTACTTCCTCAGCTTCGCCCAGTGCTCCGCGAGCGGATCCGTACGGCCGCTGCTCCACGGGGGGATCGAGAGCGCCGACTTCAGCACCGGCTGCCAGACCGACGAGGAGCCGCGCTGCAGCGTGCGCATGGGGAGCCCGCACCCCGCCGGGTCCATGGCGGAGGTGCCGAGCCAGGGGCGAGCGCCCCGGCAGGTGAGACGGAGGTCTTTGAGCGCGTTCCTGCGGAAGCAACCTTCCATCGAGACCTCCGGCACCTGACCGCAGGTGCAGGAGACGACGATGGAGCGGAGCGAGGAGGTGCGTCCGGTCGTGCGCATCCTCAACTTGCCGCCGCACTTTCCGAACCGTGTGGAGTCACGGTCGGGCGAGCGGTGCACCCACTGCCAGTAGGGGAACTCGTCGAGGTGCCCCGCCTCGCAGGCGACGACGAAACGGGAGGGGACGAGGTCCACCTCGCACGTGCCACAGACGCTTCGACCGGCCGGGGGAGAGAAGTCGCGGTGGGGCTGCAGGTCGTTGCACTCCGGACACGAGTGCATCAGGGGGAAGCGACGAACGCGAAGGCCGTCCTTGCTCGTGTCGTCGGAGGCCGGTGGCAGCCTGAAGAAGTCGACGTCGAGCAGGCGGGCCAGCCGTCGCTCGTGGACGACGGGCGACTCGTCGCTCCGCCAGCTGCGGTCGGCCTCGTCCAAACCCGATACCACGAAGGACTCGTGGTCGACGGCGATGAGCGACCCGACGCCGTACGTGCTGATCGCCTGGGCCCGGCGGACCGTGCCGCGGCGGGGCAGATTGTGGGCCGGAGCCGTGCCGTTCGCCGCGGTTCGACGGCGGCGGGCGGGGGGCGGGGTCATCGGTTTCCCTCCATGAAAAGGGCGGACTCGGCGTCGACGTCGCGCAGGCTCCACAGGGTGGGCCACGCCCCTCGGTCCTCGGATTCGTCGTCGTACGACTTCAGGATCGAAGGGGCACGGCTGCCCCGCTTCGGCTCGAAGAGCAACGCACTGTGATTGTCGGCCTCCTGGCACCACCAATCGACGAATTCGTCGAAGCCCTGCTCCACTGCTTCGGTCTCCGAGGGAGTGACCGCGCGGACGCGGTCCAGGAGGAGGGGCCTGATGCGGCTCCGCAGGATGTGCTCGTAGGACTCCACCTGACCGGCGCCCTCGTTGGGGCGGGCGGCCGGGATCAGGATGCGGGCGAGGGCGACGATCACCGCGTGCAGTCCCCGTTCACGCGCGCGGGCGGAGAACGGGGTCACGGAGGTGGACTCGACCTCCCGGTAGAGGGCCGAGTGATAGTGCTGGAAGTTCTCGTAGTGGGAACGGTCGCGGGCTCGGACCGAGTTGAGCATGACGGTGACCAGGCCGGGATGTGCGCGGCCGACGCGGCTCGTGGCCTGGATGTACTCGGCGGTCGTCTGCGGTTGGCCCATCACGGCCATCAACCCGAGCCGGTCCACGTCCACGCCCACCGCGATCATGTTCGTGGCGAGCAGGACGTCCACGGTGTCCTCGTCCGGGAGCCTCTTCTCGATGCCCTTGAGGCGTGTGGGAATCTCGCTGGCGTCGATCCGGCTGGTCAGCTCCGAATAGTTGGCCACCGAGCGCACGGCCACGCCCTCACGATCGGCGAGCAGCTCCAGATAGGCCACGACGTCGTCGTGGACCTGCAGTTCGGCCGCCGAGAGCAGCCGCAGGCTGTTGAAGTAGCCGACGATGCTCCAGTACGCGTCGCGCACCTTGTCGTCGGTGTCCGCGTGCATGGCCCGGTGCAGCAACGTGGCGTACGTACGGATCAACAGCGTGGACTGACTGGTGCCGGGAGCCAGGAGGCCGACGTAGCGACGGCTCGCCTTCTCCTCACGCGGGGTCTCCACGGCGAACCACGAGTCGCGAGAGTCCAGGCCGGCGGGCGGGAACTGCCGTACATCGCGGGCGAAGAGGTGGCGGCCCTGCTCGGCGGCGCGCCGGATGGTGGCGGTGGAGGCGATCACCTTCGGGCGATCGGCCAGCGCGTCCACGGCCGTCTCGTAGAGGCCGGTGAGGGTGCCCAGCGGGCCGGAGATCAGGTGGAGCTCGTCCTGGACGATCAGTTCCGGGGGAGGAGTGCCGTCGCCCGGGTCGTCCAGGTTGAACAGTGCGGAGGTCGCGGGACGCCACGGCATCGAGGCGAACTTGTCGACGGTGGCGATCACCAGCGTCGGGCGTGCGTCGTAGACCGCCTCGTCGATCAGGTGGACGGGCAGACCGCCGGAGAAGTCGCAGTCCGCGCCGGGGCAGCGGACGTGCATCCGCTTGGCGTCCTCGTCGACCTCGTAGTCCCGGGCGTCGAGCCGGGTCCCGCACCAAGGGCAGGCGTGCAACTGGACGGGGTTCTCGGTGGCGAGACTCTTGTCGAGGTCGGCGCGCAGCTCGCCGAGCCTGGCGTCGGCCTCAGCCAGTGTGTTGGGGGTGGCCGAGCGTCCCACCCACATGCCGACGGAGAACGGCTCGTCGCCCAGTTCGGGCGTGTCGCGCCTCATGTGTTCCATGGCGCAGAGCAGGATCGCCGCACGTTCGAACTGCTGGAGAGTGAGGAGCCGCAGCGTGTAGCGCATGAGGACGGTGACGCCGCCGCCGTGTGCCCCCTTGCGGATGCGGCGCAGGAAGGAGGTCAGGGCGATCAACCCGAGGTAGGCCTCCGTCTTGCCACCACCGGTCGGGAACCAGAGCAGGTCGGAGATCTGTCGATCGTCGTGCTCCGGGTCGTCGATTCCGGCCATGCAGAGCAGAAGGAAGGCGATCTGGAAGGGGCGCCAGCGACCGGCGGACGGATCGGGATCCCCGATGCGTCCACCCTTCACCCAGGCACTGCGGGCACGTTGGTCGGCCATGGCGCGGTTGGCGAGCCGGAACGCACGCATCAGGTCGGGCTTGGTCCGCAGCAACTCGATGCCCTCGCGGATCCGGCCGAGCGCCTCGCGGCAGGCGTCCACCTGGACCCGCGCGGGCTGTCCGTGGGGGCCGCCCGCCAGAGACTCGGCTTCGGCCGCCTTACGGGCGATCCAGTCCGCGTACCCCGTCGCCAGTGCCTCCAGGGCGGCCAGGACCTCGGTGTCGGGCTTCTCGGTGAGCCCGAGCATCGACAATGACGAACTGTCGATCTCCGGATTGGAGTCCGTCAGCAGCACCTCCACGCTGGGTACGAACTCGCTGCGCACCTCGGGGACGGCGGCCTGGACGCTGTCGGCCACGCCGATCGGCGACGGAACCCAGTCCCAGGCCGCGGCACAGCCGTGGCCGACGGCGAAGGTCGGGGCATGGCGGTGCAGCAGCCGACTCGTGGCGATCTCCGGATCACGGGCGGCGCCCGGGGCGGGGCGCTCGACGAAGGCGCTGGAGCCGTCGCCGGCCCAGACCACCAGGCCGCACTGGAACAGGGCGAAGGCGTCCTGGAGGTCGCGCTCACCGACCTTCTGCGTGTTGATCAACGTGACCGTGACGGTGACCGTGCGGCTGATCGGATCGAGGCGGCGGACGATGACGTGCAGAGCGACCTTCTCGGGCACGAGCTGGACCAGCTCGCCCGGGGTGGGAGCGGTCACGTCGATGCTCTTCTCGGGGAGCTGAAGCTCCTTGCGCTGCCATCGCTCCCGCTGCTCCGCGACGGTCCGGGCCTCGGCGCGGCGGGCCGGGACCGGATTGCCGTCCGCGTCGGTGGGCTCGTAGACCGCCGCGCGCGTCGAGACCACGATCGTGTCGCTTATGTCCGGGCGAACCGCGAAGGTCAGGCCCATGGTGGACGGGCGCTTGTCGCCCGAGACACCGGATTCCTGCGCGGCACCGGACTCCTCGGCGTCCTCCCGGGCGAGAACGGGCGCGGCGTCCAGACCGTCCTGCTCGGCGGCGTTCTCGACCCTCCGCTCACGTGAGGCGCGCGGGTACAGCACGCCGGTCAGGTAGCGGTCGATCGGCACGTCCTGAGCGAGGACCTCGCTCCGGTCCTCCGGTGCCGCGTCCTCGGCGGGGCCGAAGAGTTCCCTGCGCAGTCCCACGAGGAGTTCCTCGTCCCGCACCCGATAGTGCTCGGAGTGCCGACCTGCCGCGTGCGTCATGCGCCCTGCTCCTCTGCGTCGTCAGCCCGTCGAAAAATGCCGATGCCGGTGATCCGCGGCACGGTCCACACACCTCGGTCGCCCAGGCCGGCGTTGGCGCCGGCCGCGACGCTGCCCGTCACCGTCTCCAAGGTGTCGATCCGCAGGCCGCGGATCTCGTCGGGCCACCACGGATCCCACGTCCGGCTCACCTTCTGCACCCGGAACAGCTCCTGCCGGAACCGCTCCGACGCCTCGCCCACCTCCCGTCCTCGGTGCACGAGGGCGTACGGCGGGCTCTGGTTCTCGCCCATCGGAAGATCGTGTCGCTTGCGCAACAGCACTTCCTGGCCGGGGCCGACTTCGTGCAGGAGGTAGGCCTGGGTCGCCGCGGCGTCGGTCGCGTGACCGGGTGGGTTGTCCCGGCACACGTCGCCGGCCTCGGCCACCACGCCGAACCTGTCGTACGACCGCCACCCGCCGACGAACCGCCGACCGGTCCTGCGGTTCCCCGCCCTCTTGATGATCGGCAGCTCGGGGGAACGGACGTGGTACAGGTCCTGTCGCGCGCGGGTCATCGCCACATACAAGGCGCGGGCCTCAGCGGGAAGATCCGCCTCGGTGCCGTACTGCTTGCGGAGCTCGGCGACGGTCGGCGGGGTCAGGACGATCACCTGGTCGAACTCCAGACCCTTGGCCCGGTGCACGGTGGAGACGACGATCCGCGCCGTCTCCGGGTCGGCCGCTTCGTCGGGGAAACGCCCGTCGGCGACCAGGCGGCGCAGCCTGTCCAGATCGAGCGCGGTGCGTCCGGGCGAGCGGGTCGCGCGTCGCAGCACCGCCCACAAGGCTCCCGCGTTCGGCTTGTGGGGCAACGGGATCTGTTCCAGCAGCGAGCGGAACCGGTCCTCGGGCAGGCCGGTCGCCTCGGTACGACGCAACAACTCGGCCACCCAGTAGGGCACCGGCCGCTCCTCGAGCGGGCGGCGCAGCCGGTGTCCGATGCCTGCCTCGTGGAGCAGTCGGGAGACCACAAGGGCCTGCCGGTTGTCGCGGGTCAGGATGGCGCAGGTGTCGTCGAGGTCCCGCAGACCCTGAAGCGTGTACTCGTCGGTGAGATCGGCCAGTGTGTTCACCGGGTCCACAAGGAGGTCACGCAGCTCCTCGTAGAGCGCGGCGGCCTCGTCCGTGCCGCGGACCCGCTGGAGCCGAGGACCGTGTGACAGCGCGATGCGTGCCTCCGGGGTGACGGCACGGAAGTTCTCGGTGAGGCGCAACTCCACCAGGTCGTCGGGGTACGAGCTGCGCAACCACTCGAAGAACCGGCCGGTCTCGTCGTTGCGTTCGGCCGGGTCCTCGATCTGGAAGCCGTACACGGACTGGGCCGCGTCACCGACCACGGTGAAACCGCAACTGTCCTGGTAGCGGTCGAGCAGGGACTCCACCAGCTCCCGACGATCGCCCAGCAGGTCCTGCACCTCGTCGATCACCACATGGGACGGCGGGACCGAGTCACCGGACTCGAGCGCGCCCTCCTCGACGGCTTCCGACGCGGCCTTGATCCGCTCGTCGAAGGACGTCGTGGCCCAGTCCCGGTCGGGGTACGCCTGGACGAGCACTCCGTACGCCCATGCGTCGAAGGTCTGGGCGCGCACCCGGCGCGCCCGGTCCCCGTGCCGGGTGATGCGCTCGCGCAACTCGCGAGCGGCCGCCCGGGAGAAGGTGAGCACCAGGATGTCGGCGGCCTCCAGCGACTCGTCCGGGTCCTCGTGCCCGCACAGGGCGTCCAGCCGACGCACCAGCGTGTGCGTCTTCCCCGCGCCGGCCCCCGCGGTGACCAGGACCCTTGCGTCCCAGGGCTGCTCGACGACGGCCTGCTGCTCGGTGGTGAGCTTCGGACTGTCGAGATAGACGTCGGTCACGTACGGCTCCAGAGGTGCTCGAACTGGGTGAAGGCCAGCGCGGTCTCGAAGTTGGCGATGTTGTCGTCGACGTTCAGGATCAGGCAGGTGTCCTTGCCGCCGTTCCTGGTGCCACGCAGGCCGCGACCGATCATCTGCTGGTACACGTTGGTGCTGTAGACGGGTCGTGCCACGACCACGGCCCGGGTCGCGGGCGCGTCGAACCCCTGGGTGAGCACACCGTAGTTGGTGAGCACACGGATGCGGCCGTTCCGGAAATTCTCGATCCGCGTCCGACGGTCCTGGGCGCTGGTGGTCGAATCCACGGCGGCGGACCGCACACCTCGGTCGTTGAGCATGGCTGCCAGATACTTGGCGTGGTCGACCGAGGTGGCGAAGAGCAACGTCGGCCAGTCCGGCGGCAGCGCGGCCACCGACTCGACGATGCGCAGACTCCGCTCGTGGTCGTCTGCCAGCCGTTGCTCGGCGGCACGGGACAGCATCGCCATGCGATCGGCGTGGGTCTTCTCGTCCTGGCTCAGTTCGATCCGACCACCCGTGAGCGTGCGGTGCTCGACCTGGGCGAGCATGCCCCATTCCTGCAGGTCGCGGTACGGGTCTCCTGACGGGAACACCCCCTCGTCGAGACGCCGGTTGCCGAAACGGGTGATCAGCCGGCGGGTCTCGTCCTCGTTGGTGTTGCGGAACGGGGTGGCGGTCAGGCCGAGCAGATGCCGACGCGTCTCGTACTGGGTCAGACCCAACTGGCTGAGGATCTCCGTGTACCGCTTGGAGATGGCGGTGTGTGCCTCGTCCACGATCACCAGCGCGGGCTCGCGCAACCACGCGTACTGGTCAGTGCCCAGGCACCGCTCCAGTTTGGCGTCCGTGGCGACCACCAGGTGGGGGTGATCGACGACGTTGCCGACCTCGTTGCTGCTCCACAGGCGGCTGATGGTCAGCGGTCGTTCGGCGCCGACCTTGTTCCATACGAACTTCCAGCTTTGGACGGCCTGTTCGCACAGTTCCTCGGTCTGCGCGATCCACAGCAGGGGGCCCTTGAGATCGCCGACCCGCTTCACCCACCGGATCACGGCCTCGGCGGTGACCCGTGTCTTGCCGGCACCGGTGGGCAGGGACAGCATGCCGCGCTGCGGGGCGAGCCGGTCGAGCAGGGTGGAGATGTTCCGGACCAGGTCCTCCTGGTAGGCGTGGAGCCTGGGGAAGTCCCGGGGACCCTCGATGGTCTCGAAGGGAGGCGGTGAGGGGGTCCTGGAACCGGCGAATGTCACAGGCAGGCGCAGGTCGGATACGAACGCGACGGCGGCCGAGGAACCCCCGTACCCCACCGGGGCGTTGGGGAAGCGCGCCTGGATGTCCCGGGCATGCTGCTGGAGCACCCCGTCGCCGTGCGCGTTGAACGCCATCTGCGCGATGCGACGGCCGGACGGCTCCACGCCGCCGGTCGCCTGCAGCTCGGCGTCCATCAGCCCTTCGGGCAGGCCTGCCCTGAGCGCGTCCGCGCCGATCAGCAGCTCGAGCTTGGCCACAACGTCCTCGGTGTCGCGCACGGCCTTCTGCGCCGCCTTCAGAGCGCTGTCCTTGGCCATGCGGTCCTGGTGCTCCAGCACCGCGCGGCAGCCGTCCGCACCCAGGCCCAGGCCGAGTTCGCGGTCGATCAGCCGCAGCATGGGCTCGGGCTCCCGCGGCACACGGACCTTGACCGTGTTGTCCTGGCGCACGGAGTCCAGGGGAGAGGCGTGCGTGCCGTTGGGGGTACGCGTGACCTCCTCCAGCTCCGTGCACCGCTGCACCTTGCTGTTCCGGTTGCCGCTGTTCAGGCGCTGCCGCAGGGCGGGGAACAGCTCGACGAGGAGGACAGGGTCGCCCTCGGGCACCTCGCGGGTCTCACGACTGATCACGTCGGCGTAGCGGAGCATGCCCCACTTCTCGACCATCAGCTCGGCGTCCTCGACGGTCGGCACGAGCAGGGCGGGCAGCTGCTCGGCGCGCAGGGCCCGGTACTGTGCGGCGCCGACGGCGAGGGTGATCTCGTCGTCGGGGCGAGTCCCCCAGCTGTCCCCGATCCGGCAGCGGGTGAGGGAGTCCTCGGGGAAGTCCGCCCCGAACCTGGTCAACATCACGTAGGTGGCGCCGACGAAGGCGTCGTCCTCGCTGCGGGCCACCTCGTCGAGGAGCGCGTCCCAGCGGTCGGCGGGAACCTCCTCGACCGTGATCGGCAGCCGCAGCTTGCGGGCCTTCTCGGGGGAGATGTCGGCGACCGGCAGCACATCACGGTAGGCGGCGAGCTGAGGGCCGACGGCCTCTGTCAGCGGCTTGATCCCCTGGGAGGTGGCGACCCTTCCGTGTTTGCGCAGCATCCACCGGATCGGGGACATCACCGCTTGGCGGGTGCCGGTCTGGGCGCCGAACTGACGGGTCCAGTTGTCCACCACGGCGTCGTCGGGCAGCGCCTTCAGGAAGGCGGCGCGGGACTCCTCGGACAGGGAGCGGAAGAGATGGAGAGGACCACCGATCGCGGCGCCCTCCACCTTCATCCTGTTCAGCGCGGGACGGGGGGCACGGCTGTCCAGAGTACGCAGATAGGAAGCGTGGACGGCAGCCCGGTACTCCTCGAACCAGGCCTCGTGGGGCTGCGGTTGCACACCGCCGGCAGGCCGCTCCCGCAGACCGATCAGGGAGAAGAAGGACGTGTCGTCGGAGTGGAACGCCATGTCGACGGCGACGCTCGGGTCGCGCTCACTGTCGACCACGGCACCTGGCAGCATGCAGTCCGCGACCGACCGGAAGCGCTTGTCGACGGTTCGTACCCGGAGCGTCGTGTGCGGATCGGGCACGCGCTCCAGGACCTTGTGGGCCACTCGACGCACGCCGGCCTGGCGGAACAGTTCCCAGAATCGCTCCCAGTCCGACTCGCCGTAATGGTCGACGCCCTGGTCGAGGACGCTGACGAACCGCCCCTCGACGTCGGCCTCGCGGATTCCGAGGACGTTGAGCGCGTGTGCCAGCGACGGGTCCTGGGCGAGCTCGTCGATCACGTACACCGTGGACTCGCGCAGCCCGTCCTGGTGCTCGGCCCGACGGAAGACCTTGCCGGGGACCGGGGCGACCAACCCGTGCTCCTCGGTCAGCACGACGCGGGCCTTGCGAGCCTCCTCGATGTAGGGGGAGCGCTTCTCGATCATGTCGGCCAGGATGCGGACGGCCACCCCTGACGCCTCGGCGGTGCCGTTCGCGACGAGAGCCTCCAGCCAGTCGCGGACCCCGGCTCGCTCGTGTCCGGCGGCGGTGAGGATGTGCTCGACCTTGCCGGAGCGCAGGGAGTCGGCCTCGACGCTCGGGTGCAGCCAGTTCGAAGGCCGTCCGGGGCACTCGTGCCACATCCGCAGCCACCGCGTCAGCTGCTTCAGGTCCTTGTCCAGCCGTGGGTGGACGCGCAATTGCCGCGGAGCGCGCAGGACACCGTCCTGGTCGGGCAGCGAGGGGCTCGTGGCGGTGCGGGCCCAGATCTCCCGGGTCAGGAACTCGTCGGCCCAGCTGATCGACTCCTTGACACGGCCGGGAAGCAGGGGGAGGTGGGCGGCCGGGTCCTCGGCCGGGGCCAGCCCGGGGAGGGAGTCGACGACCAGCTTCGCCGACACCCGGATCATCTCCTGGTTGAACGGGGAGGAGTCGAGCAGGTTCTGTCGATCCTCGTTGGTCTTCCACGCCCCGTTGAGAATGCCGCTCAGGGACATCTCGTACTTGGTGGGGAAGAAGGACCAGAACGTGCCGCGACCGCGAGACCGAGGGCTGATGTACAGGCCGCTCTCAGCGTCTCGTTCCAGGGCGGGGACGGCCCAGGACAGGTCGAGGGCGACCCGGTCGTGCAGCTCTCCGGCGTCCGCGCGGGCCGCGGGGCCGGGCTCGTGCGTGGTGGTGAACACGCGCCAGCGCTCCGTGGAGAGGGCCTTCCCCGTGCGTTCCTCGGCCACGGTGTGCAGGTCACCGGACTGCTGGGCACTGAGTGTCCGGCGCGCCAGGGGCCTGGGGCGGTGGTCCTCCAGTACGACCTCGGCGACGTGCGGGGAGAAGAGTTGGAACCCGACCGGGAACTCCTCGCGGGGCTCACCGTGGTCCTTGCTGCGATTGCCGTGCATGTCCTTGCCCAGCCGGTCGTCGGCCTTCGGGAGCAGCGGGAGGCGGACGACCGTGGTCGCCCAGGACAACAGCTTGTCCAGGACGGGATCGGAGGCGCGTTCGGCCGGCATGTCGAGAGGACGGGCCATCCGCAGGACGGGGGCGTCGAACTCCGGGCCGTAGCGCTCCGTCACACCGGGCACGGCCTTGATCTGCTCGTAGGACCAGACGCGGTCGAATCCGAAACTCCCGGTGCGGCTGAAGAATTCCGGAGCGTCGGTCACCACGAGGACCGACTTCACACCGACCCCGAACCTGCCGATCTGTCCGCCACGCTTCTTCGACATACTCATGCGAAGGATGGTCTCCGCCCCTTCGGGGGTGACCGGGCTTCCCTCGTTGGCGCAGTACAGATGGGTTTCCGTGAGGGCTACATGGACGCGTCCGCCGGGTTCGTTCGCGATTTCGTCGGCCGCATTCTGCACGAGCTCGAAAAGCTGACGGTCGCCGTACCCGCCCTGCGTGATACGGCGTTCGCCATTGGCGTGCTCGGCGACGAGGCCGGGGTCCACGGCATACGTCTGCAGGACTCGAGAGGATTGTTCGAGAACGGTTTCGATCACCGCTGAGGACGAGGACGGCACGACTGCTGCTCCTGATGTCAAAGGTGAATGGAAAGGCTGGGTCACGGGCCGGCTCGCCGACTGCGAGCGAGCCGGCCCGTGATTCGTCGCGCATGGGTGGATCGGCGACTGGCCGATGCCGTGCGTGCAGGTCTTGCGCGGGTTGATGTGCACGGAGTCAGACGACGGGAGGACTCTCGTCAGGCAGCTCCTGAGCTGCCTTCGCCAGGCGGGGGAAGGCAGCGACGAAATCGTCTTCGGACAGCTGGTGCCGATACAGGACAACCACCACATCGGCCTTGCTCGCAGCCGTCCGAATATCCATGTCAATCGCGCTGCATTCCCGCTGGGAAAGCATTAATGGCAGACAATCGTCCTCGTTCAAGGAGCCCCACCCCTAGTCGATGCATTTTTTGTAGCCGCACGGCGGTGCCATCGGGACACACCCCCATGAAGCGAGATTCTCGCTGCGGAATCAATCCCCGCCGATCACGCTAGCGGGTAGATCACCCGGGTCGCCAGCATTTTCCCAAAAACGTTTCTCCGTGCGGGTGTTCATCGCGTACGGACGCACTTCTCCCCCGGTCGCCCGACCCCCTGGATTTCAGGTTCGCGAGCGAGTTGGATTTTCCAACATGGCGAAGGTAGCGGAGCTTTGCGGTGGTGACAACCCCAACTGACGTTCAGCTGGCCGTAGTTACGGCACCGGGTGGCAGGACGTCCGGCCGAAGCCGTCAGATCGGGCGATTCAGGCAGGTGAACCTACCTACCGGGAAGGCCTGTCCAGTTAACCATTGGTTGACATGATCGCGATCGTCAAATTAGCCTCCCCTCACGACCCGAGGAAGAGCAGGTGGCGCGTGGAGACAGGTGAGGAGTTCGGGCCGTGGTTGGCCCGGCAGCTCAAGCTCGCGGGGAAGACGCAGGCCGAACTGGCCAAGGAGCTCGGATTGACCCGAGCCGCCGTCTCCGCGTGGATCGCCGGGCGGTCGACCCCCCGCCCGACCGTCATGACGGACATCGCCAACGCTCTCGGTACGGACGTCGGCACGGTGCACACCCGCACCACCGACACCCAAGCCGGCCTTCCGGTCACGTGGTACCACCGTCCCGGCTATCCCGACGGCGGCCGTGACATGGGCAACGCCGCCGCCTTCGCCTTCGACGCCGACGTCCAGGTCCTCGCGCGCGAAACGTGTCAGAACAGCCTCGACGAGCGCCTGGCGGAGAACGGCCGCCCGGTGCGCGTCCGTTACACCCTGCACGAGTTGACCGGTGAACACCTGGACGACTTCCGCGAGGCGATCCTCTGGAACGACCTCTTCCCCCACTACTCCGCCGTCTCGGAGGTCGCCGCCAACCAGAAGGTGGGCCGGGTCGTCGATGCCGGTGTGCGCGACATGTACGAGAGGGGCCGTCTGGTCCTGCTGAGGGTCGACGACTACAACGCTTCCGGGCTCATCGGCGACGACTACGCGGACGGCAAGTTCGCAGCCGTCGTCCGGCGGCAGCTCGAGAGCCTGAAGTCCGGCCCGGCCGCCGGTGGTTCGTACGGGCTGGGCAAGGCCACGTTGTGGGCCACCAGCGCTCTGGGGCTCGTGCTCATCAACTCCACCCTGTCCGTACCTCATGAGGGGCGTACCGAGCGACGAGTGATCGGCCGTCTCGAACTGCCCTGGCGGGAGGTCGACGGGCGCGCCTACGCGGGCCCCGCATGGTTCGGGCGCCCCGACCCCGACACACCGGGCGCCGAGGTCGCGCGTTCCTGGTGGGCGGACGAGGAGACCGTGGACCGCCTCCATCTGGGCCGGGAGAACGACGAGCCCGGCACGTCCTTCCTCATCGTGGGCGCGCACGACGTGGCCAGCCTCGAGGGGGAGTCGTCGGACCAGGACGGCAGGCAGCGCGACGAAGAAGGCCCCGAGGACACACGAGGCATCGAGAGGATGCACGGCCGCCTGGTCGAGGCGCTGGGCCGTGACTTCTGGGCGGCCATGGTCGGCGGAGGCGGCCGACTCCCGCTGCTGGAGGCCTCGGTCCGCGCTCTGCGCAACGGCGAGGAGGTCGTGGCCGAGACGAAGGTGGACCCGTCCGTCGAGCAGCCCTCCCGCACCCGCGCCCTGCGGGCCCATTACGAGGGCACCACGGTGGACCGGCTCACGGAGTCAGGCCAGGTGGCCTCCAGAAACGTTCCGCTGAAGCTGCCACTGACCGGCGGCGCCAGAGGGGCGACGCTCGGCACTCACCAAGCGGTCCTGCTGGTCACCGAGGCGGCGGGCGACCAGGACACCCCCGTGAACCAGGTGCACTCGCTGCGAGGGAATCGCATGACGGTCAGGAAGGCCACGGTCCCGAACCTGCCGCTCGGAACCAACCCCTTCCAGGCTGTCGTCCTGGTCGGCGAGGCCGCCGGTGCGTCGGCACCCTTCGCGAACGACGCCGAGGAGTTCCTGCGTGCGGCGGAACCGCCTGAGCACGACCGCTGGGGACAGACGGAGGAGCTGACCCTGCGCTGGTCCCCTTCCGCGTATCGACGGATCCAGAATTTGACCACCGAGGTCAACAGCGCGGTCAGGGAACTCGTCACCCGACCGAAGCGTGGCAGGGGTGAAGGTGGCGAGGCGTTGCGCAAGGCGCTGACCGTCAAGAGCCGGCCCAAGGCCAAGGTGCCCTCCGGTCCTGTGGTGCCGGTGCTGGACGCGCTCGACGCGACGATCGGCGACCAGGGGGAGTGGCTGATCGAGGCCGAGGTGAAGATCCCGCGCGGTGACGAGATCGTCCCGATGGTGCCCGTCGCCCAGTTGGACGTCCGTTCCGGGGGACGCCCGCGCCTCGACTGGGCGGAGCTCGTCGCCGTGGAGGGCTGTGAGGTGGAGAACGGGATCCTGCGCTTCCCGCCCGGCACGCGCCGTGCGAAGTTCCGAGGAGCCACCGACGTCTCCAGTCACCCTGTGAGGACCACGCTCACCCGTCTCGTTGTCGAACTGCGTGCCGGCAAGGAGGCGTGACGCGTGAAGATCTACCCGTACAAGCGACTCAGCCGCCCGATCACGCTCAGGGTGACGTCGGTCTCCCTCAAGCTCGCCGACGGCACCCGTGATCCGCTGGACACCAGCGCCTACTCGACTCAGGAACAGGCCGTCGCTCTCGGCGTCGCGGGGCACGCGGACTGGGTGAGCGCCACGATCGGTCTCTCGGCGACACTGCCGCCCGGCGCCGACGCGCCGGATGCGGCCTGGACCGATCTGCGTGTGCTCGCCGTGTTGACCGACGGGGAGACCAACGTCCGCACCTCGACGACCCTCACACGGGACGCCGAGAACAGCCGCGACTGGTCGGGCTCTCTGGAGGTGCTGCGCGACGACCACGTGAGGCGCGCGTCCGTCAGCGCGTACGCCGTCGGGACGATCGACGGAGTACGGGGACGGTCGATCGCCGAGACCGACCGGAACTGGGTCGTCGACACCGTCTCCGACGAGCCGGTCAGAGGGCTGCGACTGGAGGTCCAGAAGGCGTCGTTCAGCAAGAGTTCCAGGGAATGGCTGCGCGCCTACGCCGACGCACCCTGGCTCGTGGACACCACGGCACGGGTTCCCACGGTGTTCGTCAACACCGACATCGACGGCATCGTCGGACTGTTGGACAGCAACGGGGCCGGCGTGGACAGCAAGGTACGTGACCTCCTCGTCGCCCAGATGGCCACGGACGTGTGGACGGCGGTGTTCCACGGCGCCATCGGAGACCTGGAGGTGGAACCCGGCGGTGGTCCGGTCTTCCCGACCGACTGGCAGGGAGAGGTGTTGCGGGAGATGCTCCCGGACGTCGTCCCCGGCGTGCACGTCGAGGAGGCCCTGCGCCAGGTCCACCGCCGACGCACCGGTGACTCGGGCTGGGGCGAGCTGCAGACACGCATCCATTACGCGGCGGTCCGGCGTGCCGACGCCGCCAAGGCGGTGGGCTTCATGATCCGCAGCCTGGAACGGACTAACAGGGAGAGCGAGACGTGATCACCCAACCTCACCACGTGCCGGAGCGCCTGGCGTTGCTCTCCAACTCGGCTGCCGATCCTTTCCTCACCGAGGGCCTGCTCATAGGCGAGGAGGTCCACAGCGGCATCGACCTCGTCAAGGTCGTCGAGCCGCTGCCCGAGGACGACGCCAGGTGGGGGGTCGAGCAGATCCGCAGCTTGGTGGACGACGTCATGTTCGCCTTCGACGAGGAGCGCACCCGGGCCGATGCCTGGCTCGCGCCACGGCTCCACGCCACGCTGCGTCTCACTCGGCAGGAAGCGGCGGACAGAAGACTGTGGAACCACTTGGCGTTGGCTGTCGCCCCTGACTACGTCGTGTGGCGTCATCTGTCGGAGCCGTCTCGACGCGTGGCTGCGGCGCGATTCCAGGGTCCTGCCGACCGGCAGTGTTTCTCCCGCCTGTGGTGGGCGGCTGAACTCTTCCGAAACGGGCCGGACTACGGGTCGGTCGAGGTCGCCTGCGGCAATCAGGACCTCATCCACACCGTGCTCCGGAACGACTTGATCGACCACCGCCCTACAGCCCAGACCTTGGTGCGCCTTCTGCAGAACGGAAAGGTCACCACCGGACGGGAGGTCAACGGCCTGAGCGTCGCGATCAACGCGGCCGGAGCAACCTTGATCTACGACATCCTCGCACCGGACGAGCCCAGGGATCCCGCCCGTCTGCGGGACTGGATCGAGGAGGCGCAGACAGCCCCACCGGTCTCGCGCCACGTCCTCCCGGAGGGGCCCGACGAGGACCCCGCTCCGGAGGAATCCGTGACGGCGCTCACCGACTACTTCACCGAGCTGTTCGAGACCGCCCCGGTCAGGGGCCGGAAGAGCGAGGCCTGATACGCGGCGTCGAGCTACTCGGGGCGGGGGCAGCGGGCAGTGCAGTCGTCCGCCGTCCCGCAGCCGTGGCTCCGAAGCTTGGCCCGCCGCTCCTCCGTGGCCGGCACCCACGGCTCCCGCATCGCCTCCGGGCGCGGCGCGGGCAGGCCGAGCGCCGCGCTCAGGAGATGCGCTCCGAAGAGAGGCGGCACGGCGTTGCCCACCTGCTGGGCCTGCGCCGTACCGGACCACGGGTAGTCCGGCGGGAAGCTCTGCAGCATCCCCGCCTCGTTCATGCTGAACCGCGGTCCCTCGCAGACGACGTCGGTGTGATCGTCGAGGTGCTCGAAGACCACGAAGCGGGAGATGCGGCCGGTGACGGTGGCGGCGGGCTGCTGGTCGGTCCGCACGCCGCGGCGTCCAGGGTTTCCGGAGCTGCCGTAGTTCGACCGAACCAGGAAGGGCCTCTTGCGGCCCGGATGTGTGCCCACCCTTTCGGCGAGAACATCACGCATCGACAGCCAGTGCTCCGGTTCGCCGTCCTTCGAGGGCTGGGACGGGAGTTCCTGGGCGAAGACCTCGTCGAAGGTCGCCTGGGTCCGGGCCGAGATGCCGCTGCTCCTGCGATTCCACTCCCTGGCCTCGTAGGCGCGGTGGGTTTTCTCGGGCAGGGTGGGCTCACCCAGCCCTTTACGACGGGCGATCAGCACCGCTCGGGACCGGGTCTGCGGCACACCGTAGGTCTCGGTGGCGAGGACTCCGAAGTCGACCTCGTACGTCGTTCCGTCGGGAAGGCCTGTGTCCCGCAGCGCCTTGGCGTAGTGCCGCCAGACCTCCACGACCGCGGGTACCTGCTCCAGGACGATGACGTCGTACGGCCGATGCCCCCGGTTGGGGCTCCTGGTCGCCTGGATCGCGTACCGGAGAGGTTCGAGGACCAGCGCGGTGCGCGGATCACTGAGTTTCTTCAGCTCCTCGTCGATCTCCTTGTCGGGACAACCCGCCATGAGCCGCTTGATGAAGTCCTTGACTTCCTCCAGTGCCTTGCGCCCCGCCCCGTGTCCCGCCACCGAGTACGTCTGGCACGGCGGTCCGCCGGCGAGCACGTTGATCTCCGGCGGGAGCGACTCGAAGGACTCCCTGCGGACCGCGCTCACGTCGGCGTGGAGGGTGTCCAGGCCGGCCGCGTAGCGCGTCAGGCACGCGCTCCTGTCCCACTCGATCCCGAGACTCGGGACACCCAGCTTGTGACCAGCGACGTCCAGCCCGCCGGGCCCTGCGAAGAGGTCCAGGACAGACGGCTTGTCGAGGATGGACTGGTGGGGCGGCGTGCTGGTCATGTGGCGGAAGTCTAGCCGGCAGCGGGGGCCACCGGCTCCCCGCTCAGAGCTTCGGCGACGGCCCGACCCAGCGCCTGGCCGACGGGCGGCGGTGTCGCGTGTCCGATCTGGCGGTACCGGGCGGTCTTCAGCCCCGTGACCTCCCAAGACCCGGGGAACCCCTGAAGGAGCGCTGCCTGCTCGACTGTGATTTTCACCATGTTGTCCCTGCCGAGCCGAGGGTCCCACACGAAATCGGGGCCGGGCACCTCGTTGCCCACCGTGTGGGCGTTGACGCCCATGGTCGCCCACTTCCGCTTGGCTCCGGTCGGTCCCAGGTCGGCGCCACCTCGGTTCTTCGAGCCCCCGACCAGCGTCGGAGCCGGCTGGTCGGCCTGGGCGGCCCACCGAGCGGCGTCAGGCCAACCCCGTGCTGCCATGGACGGTCCCAGGACGGCGCCGACCGTCTGAGGTCGCAGCACCGTGGGCGTCGGCGGTCGAACGGCCTCGGCCCATCGCCGTTCGACGGCCACCAGGACGCCCTGCTTGCGATTCTGCGGCACCCCGAAGTCGACGGCGTTCACGACGAACCAACTGAATTCGTATCCCAGGTGCGCCAGTTCGGCACGCGCGAATTCACGGAAGCGCTGGTACCTGTCCGAGTGGGCGAGGTCGGGAACGTTCTCGATGATCACCGCTCGAGGCCTGATGGCGTGGGCCAGGAGGATCGTGGCCTCCAACAAACGCTCCTCCGCGCCTGATTCGGTTCGTCGGGCGGTCGCACTCGACTTCACCCGCGGCAATCCAGCCGAGAGGAGATCCACGTCGTGACTCTCGGTGTGCTCGGCCGGGTCGAAGTCGAGCAGGTCAATACGGAGCACGTTCCAGTGCGGCCTGTTGGCCCGCAAGGTCGTGACGGCGTCATCGTCGTCGTCCAGGAGCAGGCGCGGTTCGAATCCGGCTTGCTCCAGGCCGAGTGCGAGTCCACCCGCCCCGGAGCAGACGTCCACGAAGGTCAGTCCCCCCACGCCTCCCCCTTCCCCGCCCGTTCCCGTAGGCGCCGGTCCACAACTGCCTTCACCTGCTCGGACACCGCCTTCGGGTCCTCGTGCTCCCAGAAACGCAGCACCGTCCACCCCGCAGCGGTCAGATGCTCCGTCGTCTCCCGGTCGCGGGCCATGTTCCGTTCCAACTTCCTGCGCCACCACTCCGCATTGGCTTTCGGCTGCGTGGCGTGCTCCGGACACCCGTGCCAGAAGCAGCCGTCGATCAGGACTGCGACCTTGGCTCGGGTGAAGGCCACATCGATGCGACGCCGCGCCATGCCCGGCACCGGGTGCTCCACGCGATAGCGCAGGCCAGCCGCGTGCAGCAGACGCCGAACAGCCAGTTCGGCGCCCGTGTCCTTGCTGGCCTGGCGGGACATGCGCGCCGAAACGCCGGGGGAGGAGGGGCTTACGTTGTCCAATACTGTCGCGCCTCAGAAACGTATGTCGGGTCTCGGTCGGTGAAGGCCGATCCTGCCGGCTCGAGCTGACCCTCGGGAACGACTCGGATGTCACCCGATCTCAGCAGAGTATGAGCTTGAAGGCCCTGCCCGCAGCCCAGGAGGGAACCCGCGCACTCGCCGAGGCCTCACCACACCGACCACACCCCCACCCCCACCCCGAAGAGCAGCGCGAACGCGCACCACACCAGGTTGGCCGTAGGCGAGTACGACTTGGCTGTGCGGACGACCACGGCTCGGCGGGGGTCGCGGGGGTCGTAGCGGAGGATGACCGGGGTGCCGCGGTGCAGGGCGTTCGGGGCGTCGGGGTTCAGGGGGACCTCGCGGTAGGTCCGGTCGGCGGGCGCGTTCGGGTGGCCGACGGGTGGGGCCTCGTAGCGGATCTGGGGTGGGTGGTAGGAGGGGCCGATCCGGCGGGGGCCGTTGGCCACCTCGCCCGTGGTCCGGACGCCGGGCACGCCCAGCCGGTGCAGGGAGCGGCGGGCGCGCAGGGCGGCTCGGGTGCCGTGGGCGCCGACGGCAGTGCAGAAGGTGGCGAGGAGGAGGGAGACGGTCAGCCAGGGTTGGTCCATGTCGGCCGTCCCCTCCTCGTCGCTTCGTCCCCCTGCCAGACGGCGCCGCCCTTCACACGGTTCCTTCGCGGGCGTCCGGGACGTCTCGTTCCGGTCCGGCCGATGAGCCCGAGCCCGGCCCCCCTCCGACGGCGGCCCCCTCCGACGGCCATGATGGCCAAGCCGTCACCGGTTTCCTGGCCGGTAGGGTCGTCACGTACGGCGCGGAGCGGAGGCGTGTCCTCAGGGGGCAGGGCTGACGGCAACCTCGCAGGAGCGACCACAGGGGGAACGGTGGCCGGCGGGGAGACCGACGGGGCGGCCGGACCGGACGGTCACCGGCGCTTTGCCCGCCACCTGGACGCGCTGGCAGGCGTGGCCCCCGAGGACGAAGCCGGTCTGGTCGCCTCGGTCCTTCGCGATCCGGACGAGACGATGGCCCAGTCGGCGGTGGGGCGCCACTTGGACAACCGGGCCAGGGCGTTGCTGACCGGCGGACATCTTCACGGCTGGGTCCGCGCCATGACATCGGCCGTCGGAGAGCGGGAGTTCCTCACCGGGCGCCTGCGCGAGTGGGCCTTGTTGGCCGCCCTCGTCCGGGAGGAGACCTGGAGCGCCGCCGAGGTCACCACCGCGTCCGACTGGTTCCAGCGCAGAGCCGTGGAGATGGTGACGTCGCCCCGGGTCCTGGCTCTGCTCGCCGCCGAGGGCGGGACACGGCGTGTTCGTGTCGCGGCTGGCCGGCGTCGGGCGGTGGGGTCGGAGGGCGGCGCCGGGGACGCCTGCGGGCGGCCGGGGTGACGCGTCACGCCGTCGGCGCGGACGCGGTGGCGCGTCGGGCTCGTCCCGATGGGCGTGGTCGGCGGCGTCGCGTACCGCCGGGCGCCGGGAGGGCGGCTGGAGGCCGGGGCTTGGTGCCGCGCGGGGGCCGGGGTCAGGCGTGGGGGTCGGCGGCGCGGGCGAGGTTCTCCGGGTCCGGGACTTCCAGGAGGGAGCCGGCGGCTCCGTCGAGCATCCGGGCCGTCTCGGACGAGCGTGGCAGCATCGTCTTCTCGTAGTCGCGCACCGCGTCGTCGACGGTGGTGGCGCGGGCGAGCGCGAGGGCGAGTTCGGCGGCGTCGAGCATGGCGAGGTTGACGCCGACGCCCAGCGGAGGCATGAGGTGCGCCGCGTCGCCCAGGAGCGTCACGCCGGGCGCGTGCTCCCAGGTGTGCGGCGCGGGCAGGGCGAAGATCGGGCGGTCGACGTAGGGACCGTCGTTGTCGGTGATCATCCGCAGCAGCTCCGGCGACCAGTCCGCGTACTCGCCAAGGAGCCGCGCGCGGATGCCCTCGGTGTCCTCGGGGCGGAGCCCGCCTGCCGGGATCCAGTCCACGGGCGCGCGCCGTATGAGGTAGACGCGCATGTGGCCCTTGCCGTTGCGCTGTGCGAAGAGGCCGCGGTCGCCGTCGGCGGCGTGGGCGCTGCCCCTGCCCACCAGTGCGGAGAGCTCGGGATGCGCGTGCTCCATGTCGTCGAACCACGCCTCCAGGAAACCGACCCCGGTGTAGTGCGGTGTCGCGGGCGACAGGGCGGCGCGCACGCGGGAGAAGGCACCGTCCGCGCCGATCACGAGGTCCGTCTCCACGGTCGTCCCGTCGGTGAACGTCAGCGTGCGCGGTCCGTCGGCCGGTCCGCCCACCGAGGCGAGGGTGCGCCCCCACTGGACCGTCCCCGGGGCGAGTGAGCCCAGCAGGAGTTCGCGGAGCTGTCCGCGGTCGATCTCGGGGCAGGCCTTCTCGTCCTCGGACGGCAGGTGGTGGGCGAGGACGCGGCCCGCGGTGTCCAGCTGGCGCATCTCCTGCCCCTCGAACCTGGCCAGAGCGAAGAAGTCGTCCAGCAGGCCCGCCTCACGGAGCGCGAGCTGGCCGTCGTCCTCGTGCAGGTCGAGTGAGCCTCCCTGGTCGCGGGAGGCGGCGTCCGGGTCGCGGTCGTAGACCGTCACCGCGATGCCGTGCCGTTGCAGTACGCGTGCGCAGGTGAGGCCTCCCGGGCCGGCACCGATGACGCTGATCCGTGCGTCGGCGGGCCTCGGGGACTTCGTCGGCGAGTTCGTCAGAGAGGTCATGGGTCTTTTCCCTCGGTCTTGGTCGTTCGGTCGTGGATCGCGGGCGTCGGGTTGGATCCCGTGCCGGGGTCCGGCGGCCGCGCCGCGTGCGGCGGCGGCCGGCGGCGTGCCTCGGTCGGTCGGGACGGCGATCCCTGCGACACCACCAACCAAAGCAGAAGTGAGTGCGAAAGTGCAACCATTTCAGTTTCTCACTCGGTTCAGTCGTGAGATACAGTGACGGCATGCCCGACTCCCCGCCCCCCGGCCGCCGCGAGCGCAAGAAGGCCGCGACGCGGCAGGCCATCGCCGACGCCGCCCTGGAGCTCTTCCTGGAGCACGGATTCGACCGGGTGAGCGTCCGTGACGTCGCCGAGAAGGCCGATGTGTCGACGACGACCCTGTTCGCGCACTTCCCCGGCAAGGAGGCGCTCGTCTTCGACCGGGAGAGCGACGTCGAGGCGGCGCTGGTCGCCTCCGTCAGGGAACGGCCCGCCGGTCAGGACGTCGTGGAGGCGCTCCGCGCCCACGCGCTGAAGTACTGGGTGCCGCTGTCGTCGGACCCGCGGCTGGTCCGCTTCACCGAGCTGGTGGACGGGACGCCCGCGCTCCGCGAGTACGCGGCGCTCATGTGGATGCGGCACGCGGAGACCCTCGGCGTCGTGCTCGCGGAGGAGCTCGGCCGGGAGGCGGACGATCTCGCCTGCGCGGCACTCGCGCGGTTCGTCCTCGAAGTCCCCACCCTGACCAGGGGCCGGCACGACGCGCGCGCGGTCGTGGACACCGTCTTCGACCTGCTGACCCACGGCTGGCCGGCACAACACGGGGCCGAGGGCGCCGAGGCGGACACAGGCGCGGACGCGGGTGCGAGCGCGGTCACGGGCGGGAGCGCCGGCAAGGGCAAGGGCAAGGGCAAGGGCAAGGGCGCGGGCGCCGGCACAGGCACGCCGGAAGCCTGACCGGCTCGCGCCCCCGGCGCGGTCGGGCGGGCGTGCGGACGGGGGCGCGGAACGGGGCCGCGGGACGAGGCGCGGAACGGGGGCGCGGGACGGGGGCGGCGCCGGGGTGCCGGCGGGTGGCCCCGGGGAGCCCCCGGGGCTGTGGGCGGTGAGCCGTCAGGCCGCCGACTCCCCGTGACACTTCCCGTACGGACTGCCCGACGCGCACCAGCAGGCCTCGTCCCGCTGCGGCGGCCACGCCACCGCCAGGCCACGTGCGGCCAGCGTCGTCGCGTACTGGGGCAGCAGGCTCGTGTCCGTCGGGGAGGAGAGCTCCGAGGCGGCGAAGGCCTCGTACGACGGGACCGTGCCGGTGACGATGCCCAGGTTCGGGGTGCCGGAGGCGGCGAGTTCGCGCAGGGACGCCTCTATCGTCGCGAGGTGCGCCTCGTGGGACGGGTATTCGTCGGTGAGCGAGGGGTAGGCGGCGACGAGTTCGGCGAGCTCGTCGGCCGGCCAGTGCAGGACGGCCACCGGGAAGGGGCGGGAGAGCGCCTCGCGGGCCGTGGTCAGCTCGGACTGGAGGCGGGCGATCTCCGCCTGGAGCTCGGCCGGGTTGTCGGAACCGAGCGCCCACACGCGGTTCGGGTCGTGCAGCTCGTCCAGCGAGACCGGGGCCTTGTGCAGGGTGTCCGCGAGGGCGTCCCAGTCGTCGTGGGGAGCGCCCAGCATCCGGCGGACGCGGTGGCGGCCGAAGAGGAGCGAGTGCGTCGGGTACGGCGGCTGCGGCACGTCCGTGAGGAGCAGCCGCGCGCCCTCCGTGAACGTCTCCTGCGCCGCGTCCAGTTCGTCGTGGGCCTCCAGGGCCTCCGCGACGATCACCCAGGGGGCCGGGTCGCGGGGCGCGGCGGCGCGTACGCCGTCGATGATCGCGCGCGCCTCGGCCTCGTGGCCGTACTCCCAGAGGTTCGACGCCTTCAGGGCGCGGATCAGGAGCGGGGCCTCCAGCGGACCGGGGGAGGCGAGGAGGCGGTCGTACAGCGCCGTGGCGCCGGGGCGGTCACCGGCCACCTCGAGATGGGCCGCGGCCTGCAGCAGCAGATGCTCGGCGTCCTCGGGATACAGGCCGGCAGTCCGCTCCAGGCGTGCTGCTTCGGCGTTGTGGTCGACGTTCTCGGCAGGCATGTCGGGGCGCATGAGTGACACCGTACTGCCCGGACGCCGAGGAGGAGAGGGAGGTGCGGGAGGGGGCGAGGGCCCGGCCCGCACGGTGACGAGGGCGTCCCCGCTCCCCGTCCCTCCGCCCGCGCCTCCACCCCGTCCACCTCCGCCGTCCGCGCCGACCCGGCGGCGGACGGCACGCCCGGGGGCGGTCGTCGGCAGGGGGAAGGCCGGGTGCGGAGGCGTGACGCCGGTGACCGGACGTGGGGGAAGCTCACGTTCCGCCGGTGTCGCTAAGGTCCTCTCACGTGAAACCACGCCTCCACCACCTCTGGCTCCTGACTCCCTTCGTCCTCTTTCTCGGGGCGCTCCCGCTGGTGAACCGCGTCGATCCGGTCGTCCTCGGGCTGCCGTTCCTCTTCGTCTGGCTGCTCGGGGCGACGGTGCTGACCCCGCTCGCCGTGTGGCTGACCTGGCGAGGGGACCGCCGCGCCGCCGAGGACGCGAGGGGGCACAGGGCGTGAACACCGCGACAGCCGTCTTCGGCGCCTTCATGGTCGCGACCGTCGTCCTGGGGCTGCTTGCCGTGCGGGGCTCCGCGCGCGGCCGGGGCGGCGGCGGGCAGGGCGGACTCGCCGAGTGGTCGGTGGGCGGACGCAGCCTGGGCACGGTCTTCATCTGGGTGCTGATGGCGGGCGAGAGCTACACCAGCTTCAGCTATCTCGGCGCGGCCGGCTGGGGCTACAACTACGGCGCCCCGGTGCTGTATGTCGTCGCGTACATGTCCTGCGGCTACGCCGTCGGGTATGTCGTCGGCCCCCTGTTCTGGGCGTACGCGCGACGCCACGGGCTGGTCGGGATCACCGACATGGTGGCCCACCGCTACGACCGCCCCTGGGCCGGCGCGCTCATCGCCGTCCTCGCGACCGTCTGCCTGCTCCCCTACATCCAGCTCCAGATCACCGGCATGGGCGTCGTCGTCTCGACGATCTCGTACGGCGCCATCAGCCTGAACTGGGCCTACTTCGTGGCCTTCGCCGTGACCACCGCGTTCGTGGTGGTCAGCGGGCTGCGCGGCAGCGCCTGGGTGTCGGTGCTCAAGGACGCGCTGGTCATCGCGACGCTGGCGTTCCTCGCCGTGTACGTGCCGATGCACTACTTCGACGGGTACGGGGACTTCCTCGGCCGCCTCGTCGACGAGAAGCGCGACTGGCTGACCCTCCCCGGGCACGGCGGGGGAGGGGGCGGCGGCGGAAGCGGACTGGGCATCCCGTGGTTCGTCAGCACCACCGTCCTCAACGCCCTCACCGTCGTCATCTTCCCGACCACCGTCGCCGGCTACCTCGGCGCCCGCGACGGGGACACCCTGCGCCGCAACGCGATCTGGCTGCCCGCTTACAACGTGCTGCTCTTCGTGCCGATGCTGCTGGGCATGGCCGCGCTCTTCGTGGTCCCCGGGCTGACCGGCGCGGACTCGAACCTGGCGCTGTTCCGGCTGGTCGTGGACGCGCTGCCGCACTGGCTGGTCGGTGTCGTGGGGGCCGCGGCGGCCCTGTCGTCGATCGTCCCGATGGCCGTGTTCATGCTGGTCATCGGCACCATGTGGGGGCGGAGCGTGCTCTCCCTCGTACCGCGCTGGCGCGCCCAGCGGCACCAGAAGACCGCCTCGCAGACCGTCGTCGTGATCGCCGGCACCCTCGCCCTCGTCCTGACGTACACGGCGCCCAACACCCTCGTACGGCTCTCCCTCATCTCCTACGAGGGGATGGCCCAGCTCGTGCCGATGCTGCTGATCGGGCTGGTGTGGCGCCGGTTCACGTGGGCGGCCGCGCTCAGCGGGCTCGTGGTCGGCGGTGCCGTCGTCTGCGTCCTCGTCTTCACCGGCCACGACCCCGTGTCCGGTGTGAACGCGGGCCTGCCGGCCCTCGCCGCCAACCTGGCGGTCGCGCTCGCGGTGACGTACGCGGCACCGGGGACGGCGGCAGGCGAGGGAGGGGGCGCCGGGGGCGGGCGGGACCCGCGGCCGGACGCGGAGGTGCTGGCGTCCGTCCCGGCGGTCGGCGAGACGCCCGAACCCGCGGGGGACCGGACGGATCCCGGCGAGACGGACCCCGCGCGGAGGGATCCTGTATAACGGCAGAAGCCGCCGACGCGTACCCGAGCCACGAGAGGAGGAGCCGCCGGTGAACCGGACCTGGGGGACCATGCGCCCCGCAGCCGTACTGCTGCTGCTCCTCATCGAGGTCGCGCTGCTCGACACCGGCAGCCTCGCCGCGGCGGTCGCCGTCACCTTCGCCGCGACCGCCGCCGCCGGTTCCGCCCTCGCGGCCTGCGCCGTCCTCGCGTCCCGCTGCGCGCCCGCCGTGCCGCGCACCCGCGTACGGACGGCCATGCGGGACCGGGAGCACCGGACGGCGTTCCTTCCACAGCGCGATCCCGACGCCCGGGGGCGAATGCGTCCCCGGGCGCCCGGACAGGCCCTCCTGACGGCCGCCGCGTAGGAGGACGACCGGGCGCGAGACCCCGCTGGACGCGGGGGAGCTCGCGCACCCCTGAACCCTGAGTCACCGACCTCGGGTCACTCCGTACCCCACGCGGGTCGTCATGCCGACGAAGCACGTCCTCATCCCGGCACGACGAGACCCCCGGAGGGCTCACCCATGTCCACGTTCTTCTCCGCCTTCGCGAGCATGGTCGAGCGGCTGGCCGACCTGCTGCAGCCGCTGTTCCACGCCTCCTCGGCCGCCGCCGCGATCGTCCTCTTCACGGCGCTCGTACGGCTCCTTGTGCACCCGCTCTCCCGGGCCGCCGCGCGCGGGCAGCGGGAGCGGGCGAGGCTCCAGCCGCAGATCGCCGCACTGCGCGAGAAGCACCGCAAGAACCCGGAGAAGCTGCAGAAGGCGATCATGGAACTGCACGCCGAGGAGAAGGTCTCGCCGCTCTCCGGGTGCCTGCCCAGCCTGTTCCAGATGCCGGCGTTCTTCCTGCTCTACCACCTGTTCTCCAGCACGACGATCGGCGGCGAGAGCAACGCGCTGCTCGGCCACCGGCTGTTCGCCGCGCCGCTCGGCGGCCGCTGGGCCGAGGCCCTGGGCGACGGCGGACCGTTCGGGGCGCAGGGTCTCGTCTACCTGGGCCTCTTCGCCCTCGTCGCGGCGGTCGCGACGTTCAACTTCCGGCGCACCAAGCGCATGATGGCGGCCGGCGCCGCCACCTCCGCGGCCTCGACCTCGGCTTCGGCCGCGAAGGGGGCGTCGGAGGGGGCGTCGGAGCGGGCGTCGGAGGGGGCGGCCGCTGGGCAGATGCCCGGACTCGGGGCGGTCAACAAGATCATGCCGTGGATGTCGTTCTTCACGCTGTTCACCGTCGCGTTCGTCCCGCTGGCCGCCGCGCTGTACGTGGTGACGAGCACGACGTGGAGCGCGGTCGAGCGCGCGGTGCTGTACCGGGACATGCCGGGAGCGGCCCCCGCGACGGCGGCCCTCGTCTGACGAGACCCTCGCCCGCGAGGACCGGAGCTATGGGCCAGTACGTGAACGGGGTATTGCGGACTGGACAGTGAGCTTGGAGGATCGGCCAAGTCCTCCGATGGCTGCACCCATGGGCGGGCGCCCCACGATCGAGGGAGACAGCGGTCATGAAGTTGCTGCGAGTCGGTACGGCGGGAGCGGAGCGGCCCGCGCTGCTCGACGCCGGGGGAACCCTCCGGGACCTGTCCGGTGTCGTGCCGGACATCGACGGCGCGCTGCTCGTGGACGACGGCGCGCTCGGCCGCGTCCGTGCCGCCGCCGACGCCGGTGAGCTGCCCGTGCTGGACGCGGCCGGGCTGCGGACCGGGCCGCCGGTGGCCCGGATCGGCAAGGTCGTGTGCATCGGGCTGAACTACCACGATCACGCCCGGGAGACCGGCGCCGAGCCGCCCACCGAACCGGTCGTCTTCTTCAAGGCGGCGGACACGGTCGTCGGCCCGCACGACACGGTCCTCGTGCCGCGCGGTTCCGTGAAGACCGACTGGGAGGTCGAGCTCGCGGTCGTCATCGGCCGCACAGCCCGCTACCTGGAGTCGCACGAGCAGGCGCTCGCGCACGTCGCCGGGTACGCGGTCGCGCACGACGTCTCGGAGCGGGAGTTCCAGATCGAGCGCGGCGGCACCTGGGACAAGGGCAAGAACTGCGAGACGTTCAACCCGCTGGGCCCCTGGCTCGTGACGGCCGACGAGGTCCCCGACCCGCAGGCCCTCTCGCTGAGGCTGTGGGTCAACGGCGAGCTCAAGCAGGACGGCACGACCGCCGAGCAGATCTTCCCGGTCGCCGAAGTCGTCCGCTACGTCAGCCAGTTCATGACCCTCTACCCCGGCGACGTCATCAACACCGGTACACCGGCGGGTGTGGCGATGGGCCGGCCCGAGCCGAAGCCGTTCCTGCGGGCCGGGGACGTCGTGGAGCTGGAGATCGACGGCCTCGGGCGGCAGCGCCAGGAGCTCAAGGACGCGTAGGGCGCCGGCTCCGTACGGGGCCGGAAGGGGTGGGCGCGCCCGTGCACACGGGGCGCCCCGCCCTCTTCGTGCGATGGGCGTGCTCAGGCCGTGAACCGCTCCAGGGCCTCGACCACCAGGGCGTGGTCCTCCACCTGGGGCAGCCCCGAGACCACCACCGTGCCGATCACGCCCGCGCCCTCGACGGCGATCGGGAACGCGCCGCCGTGCGCCGCGTACACGTCCGGGTCGAGGCGCGAGGACTCCTCGAACGTCGTGCCCTTGGCCCGGAAGCGGCTGCCCACCAGGTACGACGAGCAGCCGTAGCGCTCGACGACCCGGCGCTTGCGGTCGATCCAGGCGTCGTTGTCGGGGGTCGAGCCGGGCAGCGCGGCGTGGAAGAGCTGCTGGCCGCCGCGGCGGATGTCGACCGCGACGGGCGCCCGGCGCGCGCGAGCCAGCTCGACGAGGAGCGTGCCGAGGGCCCAGGCGTCGTCGTGGGTGAAGCGCGCGAGGGTCAGCCGCCGCTCCTGGTCCTCCAGCTCGCGGATCGTCGGCGTGGGTGCCGTGGGTGCCGTGGGTGCCGTGGGTGCCGTGGGTGCCGCGGGGGCCTGGGCGGGTGCCGGGGGTTTGCGCGGTGCGGTCACAGCGTCACCGCCACGCCGTCGCGGGCCGAGCGGCGGGCCGCCTCCAGGACGTCGAGGGCGTCGGCCGCCTGGAGCGCGGTGACCGGGTTCGGGCCGCCCTGGCGGAGCGCGGCGGCGACGGCCTCGTAGTACGCGGGGTACGCGCCCGGCAGGCTCGGCTCGGGGTTGCCGCCCCCGGTCAGCGGGGACTCGCCGGAACCGACGCGGCCCCACAGGGACTCGGCCTCCCGTCCCCACTCCTTGCCGGCCACGGGGCGCTCGCCCGCGCGCAGCGCGTCCTCCTGGGGGTCGAGGCCGTACTTGACGTATCCGGCCCGCGAGCCCAGTACCCGCAGGCGCGGGCCGAGCTGGGCCGTCGTCGCCGACACGTACAGGTGGGAGCGGACGCCACCGCGGTGGGTGAGGGCGATGAAGGTGTCGTCGTCGGCCGCCGCGCCCGGCCGCCGTACGTCCGACTCGGCGTAGACGTGCGTGGCGGGGCCGAAGAGCACCAGGGCCTGGTCGACGACGTGGCTGCCGAGGTCGTACAGCAGGCCGCCGATCTCCGCCGGGTCCCCGGACTCGCGCCAGCCGCCCTTCAACTGCGGGCGCCAGCGCTCGAACCGGGACTCGAAGCGGTACACGTCGCCCAGCTCGCCCTCGTCGAGGAGCCTGCGCAGCGTCAGGAAGTCGTTGTCCCATCGGCGGTTCTGGAAGACGGAGAGCAGCAGGCCGCGCTCGTCCGCGAGGGCGGCGAGCGTACGGGCCTCGGCCGCGGTACCGGCGACCGGCTTGTCCACGACCACGGGCAGACCCGCCTCCAGGGCGGCGGTCGCGAGCGGGACGTGCGTCCTGTTCGGCGACGCGACGACGATCAGGTCGAGCTCTCCGGCGCGCGCCCAGAGCTCGTCGGGGCTCGCGGCCGTCCGCAGCCCGTCACCGAACTCGGCGCGGGCCTGGGCCTGCCGCTCCGGGTCGGAGGTGACGACCGTGTCGAGGGTGAGGCCCTCGGTCGCGGCGATCAGCGGGGCGTGGAAGACGGAGCCCGCGAGGCCGTAGCCGACGAGGCCGACGCGGAGGGGAGAGGCGGGGCCGGAAGCTGTGCTGGTCATGGACCCACTTTCGCAACGCTGTTGCCAAAGTGCAAGCGACGGGGACAATGGGAGCGTGAAGGCCCATGTGAACACCGGTGTGAACAGGAGTGACGCGAGCGGTACCGCGTACGAGCCGGCCGCCGACGGGAGGGACACCCGGCAGCGGGGCGTCCAGCCGTCCGGCGCCGGCGCGAACCTGCCCGCGCTGCGCAGCCACAACGCCGCGCTCGTGCTCGACCTGCTGCGCACGGCGGGCCCGTCCGGCATCAGCCGCCTCGAACTCGCCGAGCGGACCGGCCTCACCCCGCAGGCCGTCAGCAAGATCACCGCACGGCTGCGGACGGAAGGCCTCGCCGCCGACGCGGGCCGCCGCGCCTCCACCGGCGGCAAACCGCGCACGGTCCTGCGGCTGGTCCCGGAGGCCGGACACGCGGTCGGCCTGCACCTGGACCGCGACGAGCTGACGGCGGTGCTCTGCGACCTCACGGGCACGGTGGTGGCCGAGAGCCGGGCCCCGCTGGACCTGGGCGCGGGGGCGGACGCCGTCGTACGGGCGGCGGCGGAGCGAGTGGAGGACGTGCGCGGGGCGGCGCTGCGGGAGGGGGGCGTTCCGGAGGCGGCGGGGGCGGCTCGGCGGGTGGACGACGTGCGGGGGTCGACGGGGTCGACGGGGTCGGCTGGGGCGGCGCTGCCGGGGCCGGGTCTGCTCGGGGTCGGGGTCGCGCTGCCCGGGCCGCTCGACCACACCGAGGGCGTCCTGCACCGGGTCACCGGCTTCCCCGAGTGGGACGGCTTCCCGCTGCGGGACGCCCTCGCGCGGCGGCTCGGGACACCCGTGGCCGTCGACAAGGACACCAACGCGGCGGCGCTCGGACTGGCCGTCGGCGGCGCGGTCGACGCCGCCCACGGCTCCTTCGCGTACCTGCACCTCGGTACGGGACTGGGCGCCGGGCTGGTGATCGGCGGGGCCCTGCACCGGGGGGCCCGCACGGGCGCGGGGGAGTTCGGCCACCAGGTGATCCAGCTGGACGGGCCGCCGTGCGGCTGCGGCAACCGGGGCTGCGTCGAGGCGCTCTGCCTGGCCGCCGTGGCGCGCGGCGACGTGCGGGAGGCCGCCCGGGTGCTCGGCACCGGCGCGGGCAACCTCGCCGGGCTCCTCGACATCGACCTGGTGCTCCTCGGCGGCCGCACGGTCGCGGCCCACCCGGACGCCTTCGTACGCGGAGTCGCCGCCGTACTGGAGCAGCGCGCCGCCCGCGAGGGCTCCGAGGCCGCGGTCCCGGTCCGCGTGGCCCCCGGCGGCGCACGCGGCGTCGCGGAGGGCGCGGCCCAGCTGCTGCTCGCCCCGCTGTTCGGACGCGGCGCCGGATAGCACGCGAGGCCGCTCCGGCCGCCAAGAAACCGCGCGGTCCGATTACTTGGAGAACCGGCGTCCGGAAACCGCGTCGTGGCAGGTCAAGGCCGGTACGCGGCGGACGGGAAAGGACACCTCGGAGCTGGGCCACCTTGCCCCGGGACCCCCGGCGAAGATCGTTCCGTCGTTAGGGTCCGACGACATGGCCCTCCCTTCAACAGCGCCGCCGGCGACGGCGGCGACTCCCGAACCCTCCCCTCCCGCCATCCTCATCCGGGATCTGCGGATGCGCTACGACGCACGCGACGTGCTCCACGGAGTGGACTTGGAGGTGCGACGAGGCGAGGTGCTGGCGCTGCTGGGGCCCAACGGCGCCGGCAAGAGCACCACCATCGAGATCCTGGAGGGGTTCCGGCGGCGTTCCGGTGGTGACGTCAGCGTGCTGGGCACCGACCCCGAGCACGCCGACGACGCCTGGCGGGCCCGGCTGGGAATCGTGATGCAGTCCTGGCGCGACCACGCGCGCTGGCGCGTCGGGGAGTTGGTCGAGCACTTCGCGCGCTACTACCCCGATCCGCGCGACGCGGGCGAGCTCCTGGCCACCGTCGGGCTTTCGGAGCAGGCCGGCCAGGAGTGCCGGACGCTCTCCGGAGGCCAGCGGCGGCGTCTGGACGTCGCGCTGGGCATCATCGGCCGGCCCGAACTGCTCTTCCTCGACGAACCGACCACCGGGTTCGACCCGGAGGCGCGACGCGACTTCCACACGCTCGTGGAACGGCTGAGCGAGGTCGAGGGCATGACGGTACTGCTCACCACCCACGACCTCGCCGAGGCCGAGCGGCTGGCCGACCGCATCGCGGTGCTCGTCGCCGGCCGGCTCGTCGCCGTGGGCTCCATCGACGAACTGGCCGCGCAGATCCAGGCGGACGCCGAGGTGCGCTGGTCCGAGGACGGCCGGCGGTGCCGGCAGCACACCAAGGACCCCTCCGCCCTGGTGTGGGAGCTCCACACCCGGCTCGGCGGCCCCATCCCTGACCTGGAGGTGCGCCGGCCCACGCTGGAGGACACCTATCTGGGCATGCTGCACCAGGAGGAAGCGTGATCAGCCGACAGTCCCTGGCCGTCGGGCTGCACCGGGGAAGGACCGAGCTTCGGCAGACGGCACGCACCCCGCGCGAGTACCTGGGCCATCTCACCAACCCCGCGATGTTCCTGCTCACCGCGTCGTTCCAGACCGGCACCATCCCCGGCAGCCCGGTGCCGTCCTCGCGCCTGGTCGTCGCCGGAAGCGTCGCCGCGCTCCTCGCCATGATCGCGATGGTGTGGCTGCCGCAGCAACTGGCCACCGAACGCGAGGACGGCACCCTGCTGCGACTGCGCGGCACGCCCGGCGGCATGGCCGCCTATCTCGTGAGCAAGACGGTGATGGTCCTGGTGATCGCCGGTGCGAGCACCGTGCTGCTGCTGGTCGGAGGCGCGCTCACCACCGACTCCGGCTTCCCCGGGAGCGTGGACCGGTGGATCACCCTGATGTGGGTGATCGCACTGGGTCTGGTCGCGCTCTCCCTGCTGGGCGCCGCGGTCGGCGCGCTCCTGCCCAATCCGCGCCAGGCCCTGGCCTGGGTGATGCTCCCGCTGCTCGGGCTCCTCTTCATCTCCGGGATCTTCTTCCCGGTCACGAGCATGCCGGAGTGGCTGCGGATCACCGGCGAGGTCTTCCCCCTGAAGTGGATCGCCCAGGGCATCCGTTCCGCGCTCCTGCCCGACAGCGCGCTGGTCGCCGAGACCGGCCGGAGCTGGCAGCACTGGCAGACGTTCGGCGTGCTCGGAGCGTGGACCCTGCTGGGGCTGCTGCTCGCCCCGCGGCTCCTGCTGGCGTCCTCACGCCGGGAGTCCGGCAGCCGCCTGGCGGCCCGCCGTGAAATTGTCGGCCAGCGTTCGTACTGAGGAATGATCCCGTGACCTCCACGCACAACACCAGCATCATGTATCCCATCCAGCCCTCCAGCACGGGGCAGGTCCTGCCCTTCGCCCGGCTGTTGCAGCGCCGCGGCGCGGGCCGGCTGTGGCTGGGCCAGTCCCTGCGGCTGGACACCCACCAGCTCTTCGCGAACCTGGCCGGCATGGGGTACCGCATCCCGATGGGCAGCGGGGTGGTCCTCGCGCCGCTGCGCCACCCGTACGACGCCGCCGTCCAGGCCCGTTCGGTGGCCGCGCTCAGCGGCGCCCCGTACGTCGCCGGGATCGGCCCCGCCGCCCCGGAGTTCCAGGAATCCCTGCTCCCCGAGCCCTACGCCAAGCCGCTCACCGCGATGCGCGAGTACATGACGTCCATGCGCGAGCTGCTGGACGGCCGGCACGTGCGCCGCGACGGCGCGTACCACTTCATCGACGCCCAGCTCATCGCCCTGGACGCCCCGCCGGTCGAACTCGGCGTGGGCGTGCTGCGCCCGCGGATGGCCACGATGGCCGGAGCGGTCGCCGACGTCGCCGTCACCTGGATGACTCCGGCGGACTACATCGCCGACAGCCTCGTGCCCGCTCTGGCCGAGGGCGCCGCGCAGGCGGATCGGGCCGCGCCGCGGGTGGCGACCGTGATCCACGTCGCCGTCGCCCGCCCCGGCCGCGACATCCGCCTCGCCGCCCGCCGCGGCGCCGGCGCCCACCTCAGCGCCGCCCACTACACCGACATGCTGCGGCGCGCCGGTGTCCCCGCGTACGCGGACGACCCGGACGCCGGCGCGGACGCCCTGGTCGAGGCGGGGGTGTTCGTCGCCGGAACGCCCGACGAGATCGCTGCCGAACTCCTCCGCTACCGCAAGAGCGGCGTCGACGAGGTCGTACTCAACCCGGCAGGAGTCATGCACATCGAGGGCCTGGGCGCCGTCATGACCGACCTCCAGGACATCTTCGCCGCCCTGGACCGGCTCCATGGCTGAGAACCCGCCCCCGCCCGAGGCACCGGCACCCGAATTCGGCGGCCGCAAGGTGCTCTTCGCGGGCACCGGCTCCCTCGGCGTGATGTTCATGCCGATGTGGCTCAACTGGCTGCGCACCGCCTACCCGGACATCGAGGTACGCACGGTGCTGACCCGGTCCGCGCAACGGTTCGTCACCCGGGACGCGGTGACCGCGTTCGCGGGCGGAACGGTCCTCCAGGACGTCTGGCCGGACGAGCCAGAAGAGGGTGCCACCCACGTCCAGCTCGCCCAGTGGCCCGACACCGTCGTCGTCCACCCCGCGACCTACAGCTTCGTCAGCCGACTGGCCCTGGGCGTGGCCGACACCCCCCTGCTGCTCGCCCTGCAGTGCACCGCGGCACCCATCGCCGTCGCCCCTGCGCTGCCTCCGGGCGGTGCGGAGTCGTACGGCTACCGCCGGCACGTCGCGGCACTGGCGGAGCGGCCCAACGTGACCGTGGTGCCCCCGCAGCCGGGCTACAGCGTGACGACCGGCGGGCCGGGCGCCACCGTGGCCACGCCGCTGCCCGCCGTCATCCCCGCCCTGGAACGGCTCAGGGCCCGTCTGGCGGCCGGCCCGGCGTCCGGGAAGGAGGCGGGACGATGACGCGGCCGGCCCCGCCCGCCGCCCAGGAGTACGCGACCGGCTTCCTGCGGACCACCGTCCACCCGCACGGCTCGGGGTACGAGTGGATCCGCCGCCCGGGCGACGACCGCCCCGTCCCGCTGAGCGCCCCCGACGAGCCGGTGCGCGCCGCACTCAGCGCGCTGCGCCCGGCCGGTCTGCGGCTCGCGCTCCCGAAGGCGGACGGCGACGCCCTGCGCTACCGGGTGCCGGGCCTGGTCCCGGTGGCGAAACTCTGCGTGGGCCGCGATCCCCGGCTTCCACCCGGGCCGGTGGCCGGAGCCCTCTCCGCGACGGGCGCGGCGCTGCACCTGCTGCACACCGCGGTTCCGGCCTCCCTGGCGGTCTCCGGGCCGCCGGGGCCCGCCCGGCTGGCGTCCTGGATGCGCGAGGGCACCGGGCCGCGAGCCGCACCGGCGTTCCACACCCTCGTCCGCCGCCAACTCGGCTCCGCCCGCTGGGATCTGGTGCTGGAGTGGTGCCACTCCCTGGCCACCGGCCTGAGCGGCGGGGTCTTCCTGCACGGCGCGCCCAGCCTGGGTTCGATCGTCATCGGGGACGCGCCGGCCGACGGCTGTCTGATGGCGGGCGAGGACGTGGCCCGCGGTCCCGCCGACTTCGATCTCGGCTGGCTGCTGGGGGAGTTCGTCGAATGGCGGATGACCCTGTCGCGCCGGACGCCAGGTCTGGACCTGGACCCGCACGACTTCCACTCCGCTCTGGGCGCCCTCGCCGACGGCTACGGTGCGCCGGCCGACCCGGTGTCCGCCGGACACGGCGCGGTACTGCGGGTGTTCACCCACGCCCATGACTTCGCCGCGTACATGGGGTGGCATCCCGAACTGCTCGAGTACACCGTGAAGATCGCCGAGCTGATCGACGACGAGGGCGCCCAGGCCCTGATCTGAGCACGGCGCGGCCCGGCGGCCGTACGGCGACGTGCCCCCCGGTGGCGACTGCCACCGGGGGGTGCCTCTATGTCCTTCGTCAAGGCACCCCTGTCGGGTTTGGGGTGGTTCAGGGTTGCTGGGGTTATGCGGCGAGCTCGACATCCTTC
>NZ_JBIBFR010000021.1:0-146863 GCF_042956125.1 Streptomyces sp. NPDC008313 | reverse complement strand
CCGATGCCGAGCTTGTCCGCGACCGCCTGCAAGGCGGCCGTCTCGTTCGGGTAGTCGTCGCGCACTTCGGCGACCATGCGCACCGCGCGACGGCGCAGCTCAAGCGGGTAACGGGACGGTCGTGCCATGACTCGATCCTTCCATGAAATCGAGTCTCCATTCGACACGGGGCGGTTCACTTTTCTGTGTGAAGGGCTAGGTGCGCCAGCGACTGCACCAGCTGGGCGCTGGCGCGCGGTTCGGTTACACGGCGGCCTCGTGGCCTAAGGTTCTTGGCCAGCGTCCTGGGCACCGAGATCGCCGGTGCCACTCTCCTGGATCGACTGAAGGACGTCGCGGAGCACGCGCTGCTCGGTGTCGCGCTCGTGGAGAAGCTCGCCGATGCGGGCGGTTGCCGCCGCGCTGTCGGCCGGCAATGCGGCGCGGACCAGCTGCCGCATCTCGGCAAGGCGGGCCCCCTGCAGGACACCCCTGGGCACGCGGGCGACCACCGTGGCCGGCGAGACGTGAGTGACGGACCAAATCCCGATCGCCTCCTCAACAGCCCACACCACGGTGCGCTGGTCGGGAGCGAGCGTTAGCTGGACATCTCGGCCCAGAACCTGGCTGATGGCCGGCAGCGGGACACCATCTGCCCCTGCCAGGGCCGCCGCTTCCTCGGCGGTTGACACGACTGTCCGGGAGGCGAGGGCCGCCGCTTCCCGGCGCCAGCGGGTGGCGGCATCCTCGGCCGCGCGGTTTTCCGCGTGTCGCCGTGCGATGGCCACATCGTCCTGGTTCGCCGTCGTGGCGGCCCAGGCGTCGCGGGTGCCTCCCAGGGCGTCACGTTCGTCGTCCCCTCCGCCCTCGACCCAGGTGATCACGACGAAGCGGCAGTCGGGCATCGACGCCGGGTAGAGAACATGGCTGACGACCTCGACGGTCTCCCAGTCCAGCGTCGGTATGTTCATCCGGAAGACGTGGCCATCGCGCGTCTCGCCCATGTCGTGCTCGGTCTCCCAGACATGCCGCACGTCGACGTCCTTTTTGACGTCGTCGATCAGCCGGCACAGCTCTGCGTCATTCGGCCTGGTGGCCTGGGCGAACTTGAGGATCTTCACGTACGCCGATGCGTGCTTGTCCCAGTCCTGGTACTGGGCGCGGGCCTCCGGTTCGGTCAGGGCCCAGCGAATCAAGTTCGCACCCGGCTCCATCACCCATGGCCACCACTCGGCCATCGCAGTGTTAAAACCCAAGATGTTCCAGTGCTGGTCACACAGGTACGCGGGGCTGGGCATCTGCCGGTCGATGAGCAGGCGCAGCACCTGCTGCAGCTCGGGCTGCCCGGAACCGCTCGGCGGCACCAAAGCCGAACCGATGTTGTAGAGCACCAGCGCATGACGCTCGTCACGGTCCAGCTTGAGCAGCGTCGCCAGGGACTCGACCTGCTCCCGAGTCAGCCTGGGCGGGATCGCGCCACGCTCGATCTTGCGGTACGTCCGCTCGCCCATGTCCAGGGCCTTGGCCGCCCTTGCCTGGTTGACCCGTGCGTTCTTGCGCCACCTGCGCAGCAGTGCGCCGAACCCCATGAACTGGCCGGCTACTGGCTGCTCGCCGTCATCCCCCGAGGTCTCTTCGCCTTCCGAGCCGGCGACCTGACCCGGCCCCTCCTTGTCCGCGACTTCGGGACCCTGTCCATTTGTGACCACGAGAAACCTGCCTTTACGCCTGTGCGGAGACTCCCTTTTCCGGGCGTACAAAAGGGTTCAGTGCGTGCACCGAACCCCCGCCCTGCCGTCTCCCGACAGGAACCATACGCAACATTTAAGCGATCTTGATTGCATGTGGCATGGGGCACAAAGGGCACCCCTGAGCTGGTTTAAGAAGCTGTTGTCTTTCCGAGAGTGCGGGTGTGTTTCCGCTGGTCAGGTGTAGGGGTGGTGTTTCGGCGGGAGGGACGGGTTGTTGTGTCGTCTCTTCGGTGGAGGTGCCGGGATGCCGTCGGTGATGGGGCTGCTGGAGGAGCGCGAACGCGTCGCTCGGCAGCGGGTGGATGCTCTCCAGGCCGAGCTGGGGAAGCGGAGGCGGTGTGGGAGCGGTTCGTGATTGCCCGTGAGACGGTGGGTGAGGTTCTGGCGGAGCCTCGCGGAAGCGAGGACGTGGCGCCGGTCGTGGTGGCCGGTGAACGGCCGGTGCAGGTCAGGCAGGCGGTGCCCGGCTCAGTGGTGCCTCACTGGGAGGAAGGGCTCGCCCCGGCGGTTCTCGCGCCGGACTACCAGCGGATCATGGCCGTGCTGGCCGGCGGGAACGAGATGCGCGGGGAGGCGATGGACTGTCGTCAACTCGCGGTCGGCCTCGGGCTGGAGCCGGTCCCGGCGAAGATGGAAGGGGTGCGGTCGAAAGCCAAGCGGCTGGCCGCGCGGGGCTGGCTGGCGGAGGAACGGCCGGGGCTGTTCAGCGTGCCCGTCGGGCGAGGCGGCGGCTCATGACCGTGCTCATCGCCCACTTGATCACTGCCTCCGAGGTGTCGGTGCGCGTCTCGTAGTCGCGGGCCAGCCGGCGTGAGTGCATCAGCCACGCGAACGTGCGCTCCACCAGCCACCTCTTCGGCAGCACGGTGAAACCGCTGGTGTCGTCGCTGCGTCTGACCACGGTCAGCGCGATCCGCCAGGCATCGCGGGCGAGGTCGACCAGGCGTCCGGTGTAGCCTCCGTCGGCCCACACCCGCGTGACGCGCCAGTGCCGCTCACGCAGCCGGGCCAGGAGTGTCTGCCCCGCGTCCCGGTCGGTGGCCGAGGCCGCGGTCACCATCACGGTCAGCAGCAGTCCGAGGGTGTCCACCACGATGTGCCGCTTGCGGCCGTTGACCTTCTTCCCGCCGTCGAATCCCCTGGTCGCGCTCGGCACCGACGCGGCTGCCTTCACCGACTGCGCATCGATGATGCCGGCCGTCGGCTCCGGATCCCGGCCCGCGGCCCGGCGGACCCGGTCGCGCAGCCGGTCGTGGAACTCGGCGGTCAGGCCCTTGTCCCGCCAGCGCCGGAAGAAGGCGTAGACGCGGTCCCACGCGGGGAAGTCCGCAGGCATCGCCCGCCAGGTGATACCGCCCGCGACCAGATAGCGCACCGCATCGACCATCTGCCGGTGACAATAGCTCTCCGGTTGCCCACCGCGGCCCTCGAGCCAGCAGGGAACCGGCATCGCGTCACGTACGACGGCCCACTCCGCGTCGCTCATGTCGGACGGATACCTCGGTCGCCTGTACGGCCGGTCCGCGGCGTTCCCGAACCGGTGAGCGAGACAATCACACGACGGGGACGCCGAGTTGGACGCCATCGACGCCGGCACGGAAGACTGCAGCACCAGGGGCCTCCTGTTGCTCGTTTGGATTCGACACCCTCGAGCTGTGCGGGAGGCCCCGCTTTCATGCCCGGTCGGCCACGAGATCACCCGACCGAGTCGACGACCTCGAACTCACGCTCACCAAGATCGATAGAACAACAGCTTCTCAGCACAGCCACCGGCAGGGTGCCGCTACGCCGCGGCTCGCCCGCGAGATCCCTCACCAGGAACGCCCGAGAGGTCGAGCCCGTGCCGAGCCGGCGAACAACCTCCCAGCGCCCGGCCAATACATCCCCGGCCACGGCCTCCAGCGGGTCCTTCTCCGGCTCCCCCCGATCCTCGTCCGTTTCCGATCCCGACCCGCCGTCCCCGACCGTGCCTGCGGCTGCGGCCGGGCCGACGGAGTCCTTTTCAGTGAATGCCTGCTCGACGTACTCCAGCATCTCCAGGAAGTCGTCGACCGTGGATAGGCGCCGGCCCGGTTCGTACGCGGTGGATGCCTCCACCAGGTCGTCGATGTCCGGGTTAAGTCCGTCGACCAAGGCACTCGGGCGCAGGCTCTCACCAGCTTCCAGGCGGGCCATGACCTCGCTCTGGCTTGCGCCTGGTGCCTGCCCGGTGACCAGTAGATACGTGAGGACACCGAGCCCGTACACATCGAGGCGCACCGGATCGGCCTTCGGAATCCTCAACTCCGGCGCCAGATACGGATCAGCCTGCTCCGAGACGTGGAACCCGGACACGTTTGTAGGAGCCAGGGTCAGGGGCCGGCCACGGCTGGCGCTCTGGCCTGTAGCGATCTGCCAGTCCGCGATCTGCGGCCAAGGGCTCAGCCAGCGCTGCTCCTCGCTGAGCTCCCGCCCGCGCGGGCCGCGATCACGCGGAATGATGTGCACCGCGTGCGCCGACAGCGTGCGGTGATGGACACGGCGTGAGTGCGCGGAGCGCACCGTCTCCGCGAGCTGCCGTACGAGGGCGAGGCGGCCCCGCAGGTCCAGCTGCTTCCCGTGCTGCACCAAAAAGTCGTCCAGCCGCAAAGTCTCCGGGTGGTAGTCGAACAGGATCGTCGGTCCGGCCGGATGCCCCGACGGCAGGTAGCTCTTTAGCTGCACCGCACCCGGGTGCCGGAACCGGCTGAGCACCAGCGCCTCGCGAGCAGCAGCCTGCTCCACCGAACGCCGCTCGGCGTCCGAGGCACCACGCTCGCTGAGAAAGACCCGCACCCGAGCCAGATCGTGCAGCTGGGAATGACGGCCCAGATAGTCGGCCCAGGTGGGCCCAGTGTCGAACGCCTTCGCATCCAGGAGATAGGAGCCCACCTCGTGCTGGCGGCGGATCGGTGCGATGCCGAGCTTCTTCAAGGCCGCGTCGACATGTCGAGACGTCTCGGCCGTTATCCGGCGCCGGGCGTCACCCGGCGGCTCGGCCAGCATTTCCACGAGCTGCTTGACCGTGAAAACGCCGTTCAGATCGGCGGCCGGAAGGTTCACACGGAGCTTGTCATCCGTGAAGCAGACCGCCTCACCCACCCAGATCTTCGGCCAGCCCCCGGGCCGACCGGAGACGGCGTTGATCAGGCCGGACAGCTCCTTGGCTTTCCGGTTCGCCAGGTGCAGGGGGTTGCCGTGTCGCCGCTGGGTCCCGCCGGGCGTGGTCTGCACCCAGTCGTTCCCGCCGCCGTGTACCGATCCGTGCCAGTCCTTCAGCTCGAGGAGGAACACCCCGGCCGGTGAGGTCACCAGAAGATCGATCTCGCGGACATGTCCGCTGTTCGCGGTGAAGGTGAAGTTCGACCAGGCGCGCCACGGCTCCTCGTCCGGCAGGCGCCTGCGGATCGCTTCCAGGCCGCGGCGCTCGTGCTCGTGCTCGGACTCGGTGACCGTCGTCCACCGACCTTCCAGCATGCGACTCCCCGTCTATGTCCGTTTGCGCACGATTTCGCCTGCCGTGCCCCTGTGGCCGTACTCAGGTACATCCATCTGCCCCGCAGGGTGAAATCTTAGAGGGCGGGACTGACAGCAAGAGTGGGACTGGGTTTCCTGGACGTCTTCGCCCTTCGGATGTGATCACCGGGTTTCCAGTGGTCAGGTGGGATGCCGGCCACCGGGTGGCAGTGATGGCCCGTCGTGCTGTCTCTTGCGTGAAGGTGCCGGATGCCGTCGATGACGACTTACCGGCGGTAAGTGTGTGCCTCCTCACCACCCACCGCCCCGACGGCACCCCGCACCCGTCGGCGTCACCTAACGACCCCGAGCCCCGTATCGCCCACGTCATCAGCGACGGCGCCAGCAGGAAGGTCCGCGACGTCCGCGCCGCCGGCGACCTGGCCCGAGCTGCCTGAGCTGCCTGAGCTGCCTGAGCTGCCTGAGCTGCCTGAGCTGCCTGAGCTGCCTGAGCTGCCTGAGCTGCCTGAGCCAGGCTGACGGCCGGCGCTGGTGCCGCGCTGCTCGGTCGGGCTCAGTCGTCCGACGGCGCGAGGGTCCCGTCGACCAGGGCTCGGGTGAGGGCTTGAGCGAGCTCATGTCCGGCCTCGGCGGTACGGGTCAGCTCCGCGTCCCATCGGGCGAGGCGGCGCAGCGCTTCGCTGCGGCGGCGTTGTGCGTCGATCGGCAGGAGGGGCAGGTGCAGGCGTTTCACGTCGATGCGCAGGGCGCCGCTCGCAGTGGCTGACGTGCGGGTGGCCTTCGTGGCGTTCTCAGGGCGGGTGAGGGCACCCGCTACGAACCACGGGTCGAGGAGGTTCGGATCGACGCGTACGACGTGCACGCCGGGTCCGAGTCGGGCCCCGATCTGCTCGTCCGTCGCAACTCGGGCCACCAGGGTTTTGGCGATCGCCGGGACCAGGATGTCGTAAGCCTGCACCCGGGCCGTCGGTTCGTCGTACATACCGACGGGCACGGCCCCGCTGGCGGGCCGGCCTGTAATGACGTCCTGGCTGGTGAGGGCTGGCTCCTGCTGCTCGGGGACGGGGACATCGAGGTGCGCGGCACGGGCCGAGTAACGGTGCAGGCTGAGCGCTCCGGTTCGGGAGAGTTCGCCCAGTGTCGCGGTGGATACGTCGGATGACGCGGGCTGCGAGGCGCGGGCCGGCCGTGGCATGTCCACCCTGAGGGCATCGAGCCTGGCCTCGATGGCGTCGGGCAGTCTCAACAGGGCCTCGGGCGTGTGCCGCGCGATGTCCTGGTGCGGCACGTGACGTCGCGGGGTGAGGTCGATGTCCTCGTCGAGCAGTTCGGATAGCGACACGTGTCTGGCGACGGCGGAGTCGGGGACCGAAATGCCGTGGCCAGTGAGGTGATTCAGCCACAGCGCGGCGACTTGGCGACGCAGCGCCTCGAAGCGGTCCCTCGAGGCTGTGCGCTGGTCCAGGGGCACGGCCTCGCCGTTCACGAACAGCACGCCCGCGTCCGGGGCGCCGGCCGCCTCGGGGCGTTGGAGCACCCATAGGTGGACGCCGTTACTGCTCCCGACGGTCGCCGTCGGAGGCAGTGCGACGACTGCTCGGAGCACGCCGCGCCGGACCAGCTCGCTGCGGATACGGCGTCCCGCAGGACGCCCGGCTGCTGCCGGTGGCATGAGTAGGGCGGCCCGGCCGCCGGGCTTCAGGTGGGCCACCGCGTGTTGCACCCATGCCAGTTCGGGCTCGGTGCGCGAGGGCAGACCTCCGTACACCCACCGAGGATCGAAGGCGAGTCGGTCGTGGCCCCAGTCCTGGAGACCGTGCGGGGGGCTGCCGATGACAGCATCGACGCTCTCTGCGGCGAAGGCGTCCGCCAGGAGCGGCTCCCCGACGTGGAGGCGCAGATCGTCGCCATCCGGGTCGACCCCGGCCTGCTGACGAAGGAGCAGCAGACGCAGGAGCGCAATGCGAACGTACTCGGGGCGGGAGTCCTGCCCCAGGATCCGTGGCAGCACCCCGGAGGCGGTCGCCTTCTCAAGGACAGGGCGCAGGAACGTACCGGTGCCGCAGGCGACATCGAGGACCGAGGCCGCGGGGCCAGTGAGGTCCAGCATCAGGCCGGCCACGGCAGTGGGGATGTCGCTCAGCCCCGCCGTGCCCCTGGCGGTCGCATACTGCGAGTGGAGGTGCTCCAGGACGCCGACACGGCCCTCCTGACGGGCCATTGGGAGGACAGCGTCGAGGAGTTCGCAGTGGGCAGGTGACCACGCCTCCGGAAGCACCGAAAGGAGAATTTCGGCGTGCCGAGGTGCCGCGAGTGACCGTACGCCGTCCCCGAGTTGACGCGGAGTGGGCACATCGACGGGCGCTGTCAGGAGTGTCAGCCCGACCAGAGCTATGGCTTCAGCGGGCCGTCCTGCTGCGCCGAACGTCTCGATGTGCCGACCAAGACGGTCGAGCGGTGCGAGGGCGCGGAGCTTGCCCTGCCGGTCGAGCCATTGCTCCACCTCGCGCAGGTCGAAGGCGGGGCTGGCGGATGTGCCGGCGACTGGCTGGGGGAAATCCTGGTGGCGCCGACGCCAGTTACTCACCGCTGCCCGGCCGACACCCGCGATCCTTGCGATGCCGGTGGCCGTCACCGTGCTCGGTTCTTCTGCCACGCCTCTCTCCCTGCGTCCTGCTGTGTCCCTGTGGGGAAGATGTGAAGCGTACCTTCATTTTACCGTGCGTGTATGTCATTCACAGCCCAGCGGAGTCGCTTGTCGTGCTCGCGTGGCGCTGGTCAGTCCCACGTGCCGTCTTCTTCGCATCCCTCGACGCCTTCGTCGATCTCGCGGACCTCAAGGCTTCCCTCCCCGAATGCGCGCACGGCATCGGGGCGTACATCGCCGTACGCGAAGTGGGCTTCCTTCGACAGGCCCTCCTCGTGCAGCAGCCCGGCACGATCGATGCGCAGCCGTACGACACCCGGTTCGATACGGCCGAAGCGACCTACCGCGTTCTTGAGGCACTGCTCGATCAGTTGGATGGCCCCGCGTAGATCGCCATCCGCCGCGAGCTCGCTCGCTTCGGTGCGAACCCGTGTCAGGTCGTCCCGCCTCAGGTCGGCTTGCCGTGCGTGGCGGCGCGCCAGGGCATCGAGCCCGGATCCGCGCCGGCGTTGCACGTGTGGCGGTGACTTCTGCGGCCGGGGCGGCGGTGAGCACGGTTGGACCCACGGCAACGTCGGATCGAAGTCGCCGAGCTCGGGGCAGCCGGGTGATTCGAGGACTGCCAGGTGCGACCGAAGGGCCTCGTACAGCGCCCGAGCGTCCCTAGGTCTTAGATCTGGATTCTTGTGCAGCATCTGGTCGATGACTTCGGCCAGCCACGGTGGCGCCTGCGGGCGCACATCCGCGGTCCTGCGCGGCGCCTGGTCGATGTGACAGCGAGCCATCGCGTGAGCGGTCGGCGCATCGAAGGGGAGTTCCCCGGTGACGAGTTCAAAACCGACACAGCCGGTGGAGTAAAGGTCGCTGCGCGGCTCGGTGAGTCCGTCGGCCGCCTGCTCAGGGGCCATGTAGGCCGCAGTGCCCGGGACATGACCAGTAGCTGTCAGGCGCGTTGCGTGGGGGTCGGAGAGCGCAACAATGCCGAGATCCACCACCTTGACGACACCGCCCGGCGCGATCATGACGTTGGACGGCTTGAGGTCACGGTGGACGAGGTCGGCATCATGCAGCCAAGCGAGCGCCGTGGCGAGCTGGGCCAGGATCGCGGTGACCGCGGGGAACGGCAGCGGGTGATGCCGGGTGGCCAGTTCCGCCAAGGTGGGTCCCTCAATGAACTCCATGACGAGATAGGGCTCCCCATCATGTCGGCCGAACGCATACACCTGCGGGAAGTGCCCGGATCGGCCGAGCCTGGCCGTCGTCCTAGCCTCGCGCTCAAAGCGGTCCGAGTAGCGCCCCTCCTCCCGTTCGGCGTTGTGCGGGTGGAGGCGCTTGACCGCCACCTGCCGACCGAGGTTCAGGTCGTGCGCCAGGCTCACCTCGCCCATCGCACCCCCACCGAGCCGCCGCACCAGGTGGTACTGCCCATCGATGATGTCGTTCTGTGAACCCACCTGAGGTCCGTTCTCTGCAATGAATTTGACGGTTCGTCCGTGCGTGAATCGTAGCAGCGTGTAGCATCCGGTGAATGTTATTCACAGCAATGTGGGTGAGGGAGTGCGAGTGACCGACTGGCCGCTGCCCGAAGGAATCACCGGCGACCCCGGCCTGATCAGAGTGTTCACTGGGGGTGCGAAGGAGGGAGAGGAGGACTGCCCCACACTGCGGGCCGTCAAAGCCCGGCCCCGTCTTCGATCCGTGCACCGCACTCCCTACAAGCCGGCGGACTTCGAACCTTTCGCCCTTGCCGCCGTGATGCGCAAGCTCGACGTCCTGGAGTTCGGTCGGGTTCGAGACGACCCGGTCAGGGTGCGCCCCGCACACCCAGGGCTGGAGCGCTACGCCGAGCATGCCCTAGCCCAGTACCTGGCTGCGGCGAGATCTCTCGACTCGGAAGAGGAGCTGCTGCCCGACCCCAAGTACTGGGTCAGACAGTCGAAGACGACGACCGACCCCCACGGCAATCGCACGGTGTACGAACTGAGGGTCTGGGGACGCTGTTATGCCAACCGCGAGAGGACGGTGTGCGAACTGCGTCTGCTCCGGTTCGGGTCCGTACGGCCAGGGCGACGCGGGCGTAACGAGCGGGATCCGGCGGAGGTCAGCATGGCGGCGTACGTCGCCGCTCACGGCGGTCGCGCAGCAGGGCCCACTCGATGGGGTGACGAGCACAACGTGCAGGGCGCCGTCACCCCACAGCGGGTCCGGGTCGTGGAGATCGGGTGCCTGGACGGCTCGGTCCGGCCGTTGTTCGACGGGACACCCGATGAAGCGAGAGCCGCGTACCAGCGGCTCGCCGCACCCCGCCTGCGGGCCACCGTCGACGCCGTGCACCGGCGCCCGGGACCCGGATGCGCGACGTGCCGACTGACCGCTACCTGCCCCGGCCTGCAACGCACGCCCGGCATCCTCGGCATCACGGACTCCTCCCGACCTCGCCGTACCCTGTCCGTTACCGATCTGCGCCGGTACGCGAACTGCCCGGCCCAGGAACACCTGCGGCGCATCCATCTGCCGTACGACAAGGACATCGAGCACGACCGTCACGTGGCGCGCGGGCACGCTGTACACGCCTGGCTCCAGCATCTGCACGCGCGAACACCCCAGCGTCCCTGCACCGTGGCTGATGCCCCCGCCAACCGGACGGACTGGCGTGTCGACGATTGGCACCTGACCGGCGACGACGCCGAACTCGGGGCCCACCTGATCGCCCGCCACGCGGCCGTGTGCCCGCTGCGCCACGCCGATCCGGGAACGACGGCGATCGCGGAGCAGCTCCTCACCTTCCACGACCCGCAGGCCGACGTTGTGCTCGTCGCCAAGCCGGATCTGCTGTACCACAGCGGTGGTTCGGTGGTGTGGCGGGAGATCAAAAGCACCAAGTACCGCACACCTCGTGGCGGCAAGGACATCCTGGAACAGTACCCACAGGCAGCGCTGGCCCTGGTGCTACTGGCCGAGGGAGTACTCGGCGGCGACGCGCTCCGCTCCCGCGTCGAGGTGGAGATCCTGCGGCCCTCAGGCCCCGACCTGGAGCTCGTCTCCCCCCGCCAGGCCGACCGGGTCGCCACCGCACGCCAAGTGATCCACGATCTCGCCGCCCCGTGGCACCGGGACCGTACGTCTGCCCCGAACCCTGGAAGGCGATGTGCTCGATGCGAAGTGGCCCGTTGGTGCCCCGCGACCGTCGCCCGCCCCGCCTCGTCCCCCTCCAGCGAACTCCAGTGAAACGGACCGCCGTGCCCACCACCGACTCCGCTCTCGTCCCACACCACGGACTGACCCTGCTCCGCACTGTTGCGACTGCAGTCCTCGACCTGGATGCCCTGTCCGATCTCGGCACCTTCACCCTCCCGTATCCGCCCGAGGCGCAACGGGCCCTTGATCGCACTGCTCTGGCCTGCCTGCTCCGCGGCGCCGACCCACCTCTGAGCGTGAGCGACCTGCTCGTCTGGTGCCGACGACGGCCGGTGACGGAATGGCCGCTGGACCTTCCCGATGGTCTGGCAGGCCCGGAGGACCGACTGATCGACGAGGACGCGTGCGTGCCCACGGACCTGTGCTACGAATGGGCCGTCGACCGGCCTGACTCTGCGACCGAACAGATCGATCGCGCCCTGATCGGCCTGGCGATGGACCGCTGCCGCCTCGCGAACGCCCCCACGAGCTATGTCGCCTTCCGGCGCCTGCTCGTCGAACATCCGGTGCTCACCCGGGACAAGGCTGGCGAGATCGCGCTCGAACCGGCCTTCGCCCCTCTGGACGGGCTCCTCGAGCAGATCTACCTCCCAGCCCCCATCGGATGGGCGCGTGGCGGCCGGTTCACCTCGTGCCAACGCTGCCGCACCCTGCTCGCACCGATGCGGGACGGCGGCTGGTGGTGCGAGAACGCGCGCTGCCGGCACAAGGGGGACGCCCTCGTAGGCCCCGCGTACGACGAGGCCGAGGGTGGTGGAGTACTGCTGCTCACAAGGCCGCTGCGCCTGTTCGTCACCGCCCCCGGCGTCGCCGAACTCCGCCTTGAGCGGGCCCTTTCACGCCTCGGCCTCGTCCCTGAACTGTGGCCGAACTACGACGCGTACGACCTGAGGATCACGTTGCCCGACGGACGGGTGTGGGCTGTGGACGTCAAGGACTGGGCCAACCCGGCGCTGCTCGGACGCAATGCCGTGCCCCTACCGACCGACCCGCCGTACGACGAGGCGTTCCTTGTCATCCCCGACCATAGGACAGCCCTGCGCCACGGCTACGTGGCTGTCGTCCGCCGATTTCTGAGCACCGACGTACGGCGTCGCACGACCGTACTGAGCCAGCGGCAGTTCATGGCGAGGGCTCGGGCCGCGCTCGCCGACGCCCACCAGGGACCCTTCAGCGACGACCGACCGGAGGACGACAATGCGTGACCGAGAACAGTGGCGCGGCGACCTCATCGCGGAGCTTCTTCCGTACTTCGCAGACGATCCCGAGCCGGAGCTCGCGGCATCCCGACTATGCGAAGTCGAACTCGGCCTCTGCCTGGTGGAGCGGCTGCTGCCGGGACATCCCGCACAAGCGGGCTGGACCCTCTTCGGTGGATACCCCTTCGCCTCCGCACTCGGCCATGCCTGCACGCCCGAGCAGCAGCGCATGCTGCGGATCGGCCGCCACCTGCTATGGCCCCTGCGGCGACGCCGCGTTTGGGTCCAGTCTCTCGACGCCTACCTGGCGCTGCCGCCGGAGCTACGCGGTTATCACCTCGACAGCAGGGACGACACGCCCCGGCGCCGGGGCGTGTCGATCGCTCACGGCCGATGGGCCATCTACGGACGGGCGCTGGCCACCGCGCCGCCGTATCGGACTCGGACGCTGCCGCTGGCCCAGCCCGGTGGCTGGCGCTTCCTTGAGGGCCGCACGTGGACCTCGGTGGTGCTGCCTGAGGAGCTGCCAGCCGAGGAAACCGCGCCCCATGCCCTCGGACAGGCGGCGACTTCAGAAGGTAAACCAGTGGAGGCGCCATGGGATGAACTGGTCGCGGTCGCAGCGTGGATGGAGGATCAATTGCGCGGGCCCGACGACCCTGACGGCGGCGACTGGCGTCGCAGGCTCAGAAGGATCGAACTGTTCGTTCGCGAACCCGAATCGGGCGACTTCGCGCCGGAGCGGAAGATGCTGCGGATCGACCGGATGTTGCATCTGCTCGGCATGGTCGGAGCCGGCAAGAGCACCCTGCGCGACATCCTCGCGGTCTGGGCAGCCACCCACGACAAGCGGGTCACCTTGGTCGTGGGCGATGTCGCCGAGGCCCTGCATCTGGTGTCCCTGTTCACCGCGCTCGGCCTTAGGGCCGCCCCCCTGCTGGGGGCAACCACACGGGAGCAGCACCTGCAGCGCACCCATCGTCGCCTCGCCGCACAGGCTGACGGGACCTCCCTGCTCACCCACGACGCCCTGAGCTTCGACTACCTCAGCACAGCGTGCCCGCTCGACGCCCTGCGCGGAGTCGAGGCGGCGGAGCCACTCACCTACCCCGCGGCTCCCTGCACCCAGCTATTCCCGCCGAAGCGGCGCCCGCCCCGGCGCCCGCTGACCGCCCTGACCGTTGACGGGTCCGAAGGTGACCAAATCCCGAACCTGCGCAAGCGCCACGGCTGCCCCCTGTGGCACCGGTGCCCGCGCCATCACGGCGCCCGCGAGCTCGTCACGGCGGACATCTGGGTCGCCACCCCGGCCGCTCTGGTACACAGCACGGTTCCAGCCCACCAGAACGAGGAGCGCATTCGTTTCCTCGAACTCGCCTGCAGGCGCAGCGATTTGATTATCATTGATGAGGCCGATCGCGTGCAAATGCAGCTGGACACCATGTTCGCGCCCGCCGCCGTGCTCACCGGACGCGCGCCTAACTCGTGGCTTGACGAGATCCATCAGCACAAGATCGACGAGCTGGCCCGAGGCGGACGCATCCAGCTGTCCGACTCCACCGTCATGCAATGGACCGCGGCCCTGCACACGGTCACGGTCGCCGCCGACCGCATCTATCACATGCTGTTGCGCCACAGAAACCTGCGCGAATGGGTCGAGTCCGACTACTTCAGCTCGTGGACCCTTCAGTACAAGCTGATCGCAGAGTGGTTCGGCAGCCCGTCCGACTCCCATGCCGACGCGGCCGACACCCCCGACCGCCCCGCTCCCGAGTGGGACGAGGACATCGGGCGAATCGCCGACGAGGACGACGAGGCGCAAGCGCCCGAGACTCGAAAGCCGGAAGCACCGGGGCCCACTGGCGACCCGCGCCGCGACGGGGTCGTGGCCGTTCTCGACGCGTTCCGTGACGACCCGCTCGGCGATACGGAGCACCACGACCCCCGGGTCGACGGACTGGTACGACTCACACGTCAACTCCTGCACACCATGCGCCCTCGCAACGCTCGCCGCCTCATCGAGCGGGAGCTGCTCTCACTGGTGGGCGACGCCGTATCCAAGGCGCAGGGCAGCGTCTCGGATCAGGTATTGCGCTTCGAGTTCACCCTGCTCCTATCGGCCCTCCACACCCGGCTCGACCTGCTGACGGAAATGTGGCCGAGGGTCGAGGCCGCTCTCAACTTCGAGGCGTCCAGCAACGTCCTGTCCCGCCGCCCGCCCGAGGACTACCGGCCGCTGGTCCCCGAATCGCCCATGGGCAACATCCTCGGGTTCCAATTCTTGTCCGAGGACGCCAGCCTGGGACAGCTGCGCAGCGGCGAACTGCGCTTCTTCCGCTGCGCGGGAAACGGCCGCGAACTGCTCCTGCAACTGCCAGAGCTAACCGTGGCCGATGGGCTTCCCGGGCCGAATGTCCTACTCATGTCGGGCACCAGCTGGGCCGGCCGGTCCACGCGCTACCACGTGCTCACCGACGTCGGGGCACTGCTCAAGCCCCCGCCGGCGGAGCGCGCGGCCATCAACAAGACGGTGTTCACCACCCGCTTCCTGACCGGTCCTGACGGCAGACCCCTCAAGCTGTCCGGCGCCAAGCCCCACCTGCGTCCCCTCGTCTTGGAACAGATGCTGGACCGACTGGCCCGACGCTCCGTCGACGGCAAGCCCAGTGTGTTCGAGCAGGAACTCGCCGCCGTGAACGACGACCGGCGTGGCCGGCTCCTCGTCCTGACCGGCTCCTACGATGAGGCGCGCCGTGCCTCGGACATTCTCAACCGCATCCCACGATGGGCCGGAAAGGTATGCCGCCTGGTCCCCGACGACGCGGAACAGGAACACGAGCAGCGCTCCAACCCGAACCCGGGCCTCGGCGGCAGCGCGGTCGTCACCCTGCGCCGCGGTGACGTGGCGACCTTCGCCTCGACCGGCACGGAGATTCTCATCGCGCCTCTTCTCGCCATCGAACGCGGCCACAACATCCTTGACCGGGGAGTCGCCGCGATCGGCTCGGTGTTCTTCCTCGCCCGCCCCCACCCTCGCCCCGACGACATCGGCCTGGCCGTGCAGGCCGTGAACGACTGGGCCGCGCGCATGCAACGGAACGGTAGTTTCGACGCGTTCGTCCGCGCGCAGCCGAGTCTGGACGACGCCGGTGCGGAGTTCCGAACCCGGGCCCGCGCACACTGGCGGCACCTCCTTAACCATCCTCTGGCCTGGAGCCGGCTGAGCGAGGACGAGAAGATCTCGTTCACCTGGGACCAGCTGGTCGTGATCTGGCAGGTCATCGGCCGGCTCGTGCGCGGCGGTGTCCCCGCCCGCGTCGTGTTCGTGGACGCCCCGTTTGCCACCCGCGCGGCCGCGGGCAACGCGACGCCGGACACCTGGCGGACAAGCCTTCTGCTCGCCATGCGGCACGTACTGGACCCCTACCTCACCCCGCCGGGCGACGCACCGACGCCCGATGATACGCCGGTCTCCTCCCTCGACCGGGCGCTCGTCAAAGCCCTGTACGAACCCCTGCACACCGCGCTCACGGGGATCGTCCCGTCCAGCCCTAGCCCAATCGACTGAGCCGCACGGCGACCTCACAACACGAGAACATGAAGGGATTCCGTACATGCCCTCCTACTCCACGGTCAGACTCGCGGCGTTCGAGCGCGTCCGAGGTAAGGAGTTCGTCCGCCGACCGCACGGCCTGGCCTTCCCCGCCGCCTGGCGGCAGGAGGTGCTGGACTTCTACAGGATCGGCAAACGAGAACCGGACAAGGTCAACCAGGTCCCGATCCGCCGCCTGAACGAAGTCATCCGTGCGGTCGCTCCCGACCTCCTATGCGTGGCGCGCGGTGCCACGCTGGACGACGACACCCCTTGGCTGTACGCGTACGAGCCGCTGCCCGTCCCCGTCATGCGTCAGCTGATCCACTCCTGGATCCGTGACTTGCACACTCCGCGTTCACGCGCGAAGCATCCGGAGATCACAGAGAGGGCCATCGAACTCAGCGCCTCGCTGGACGTGGCTGGACTGAGCTGGCAGCCGCACGAGGTGGACCTCTTCGCCGGGCACACCTCACCAGGCGGCACATTCGAGCCGGACCCACTCGTGTACCAGCTCCTGCCGGACGCCCTCGCCCAGAACATCACGAAGCTGGACCCATACCGCTTCGAGAACGTCGAGATGGAGTTCCGTATCGCCGCGGCCGCACGCGGCGCGGAGCTCGTGTCCTGGCCCCCGCGAGACCACCAAGACGATGACGGAGCATGGTGGAAGTTCTCGTTCGTCATCGCACTCACCGTGCAGACCGTGCCCTTCGCCGACTTCCGCCTTCACGTCCGCACGGGGGTACGCCGCTGGCGCACCGGCGGCCCCGTTCCCATGCCCTACCGGCGGTCCGTGTCGGCGTACCTGCTCGCACAGGAGCCATGGCTGGCGCAGACGTCAGGGACCGCTCGGCTCGCGGTGAGCCGACTGGCCACCGACCGGCGCACCGCCCTCCCCGAATGGGTGCGCGGCGGCCCGGAGGGCATGCTCGGTCGCCTCCGCTTCTCCCGCTCGCTTCCCGACGCGGCAGCGGTACAGGAGAACCCCGACACTTGGATCGCGGGGAAAGACGGCATCGAGATCGGTGTCGTGCACGCCACTTCGATGGGCGGTCACGGCGTCGGAACCGGCCTCATGCCACGCGACCGTTCCCCGCTCACCAACTGGGCAGCTGAGGCATTCACCCCGTATCTCACGCGGCTCGATGACTTCACTCGCAGCCGCTATGCCCTCGTCCCGCGCAACCTGCCCAGGACTCCCACAGCCAAAACGAAGGAGGAACAGGCTCTAAAGAAAGCCGAGTTCGAGCGCGAGCAGCAGCGTGACCGGCGTGTTGCCCTGGCACGGGTACTCGGCGGCGAGCCCCTGGTCGCCGAGGCCCGCTGGCAGAACCCTCGCACCCGTGACGCCCTGGTCGAACAGCTGGCAGATCTCCTGGGCCTGGACGGAGAAGGTGGGACCGGTCCTGAGCGCTCCTGGACGACGCCGGAGCTGACGGTGCGCCTGTACCTGGAAGATGCCGACTTCGTCGCCGCCCGACTCGATTTCCCCGACGGCCGGCCTCAGCGCAAGAACCTCCCCGCAGCGATCGGCACCCGACGGCGGGAGATCGCCGACCTATGCGAGCGTGACGGACGCCCGGACGTCCAGGCGGTCGTGATCGAGATCGGCCACCCGAAGTCCTACCGGCCCGACATCGTGGACCCCAAGTTCGCCGCACGCCTCGGCTACGCCGACGCCGGTCGACTGACGAAGTTCATCACGGTACCGAGCTCGAAATGGGGCACCGCCACGAAGGCGAACATCGCCCACCGAGCCCAGCAGACCTGGTCGCACGTTCTTCGCCAGCTGGGAGTGTGCACCGTTCCGGAGCACAGTGTGGACGAACTGCCCGACAACCTGGAGTACGTCGCACTGTGGATGGTGAAGCGCCGCGCCGACGGCCCGACCCGGACACGCCGGACCGCACCTGTCGCCGTCCGGGTGAGCGCGGCTAACGGCTCGGTCACGGGATGGGATCCGGAGAGCGGGGACTGGATTCCGTATCGGGAACTGCTGCTTTCTCTCGCCCGACATGCCGAGGTCCCGGGAGAGTACGAGCAGTTCGACGATGACGACGACGGTGCGGCCGCCGACGAAACTGGAGAGGAGGACGGGGACCCAGCGGGTCTTATTACCGAAGAGGAGAGGGGCGAGCAGCAGCGCACCACGACATGGGTTCCCGACTTGGAGGATCAGCGGGCTGAGACGGCACAGTTCGTGCGGGCGATGCTTTACAGCCTGCGTGACCGGCCCGTCCTGCTGCTCTCCCACGCACAGAACTCCCGTCTGCACTGGCCGTGGTTGACCAACGGACGCCTGCGCCCAGACGCCCTTCAGTTCGGGCCCAACCCGGCGCAGCACATCACTCTGTACGGCGAGAATCTGTGCCATGTACGGGTACGCGACCACACGTCCGATGAAACCCCCCAGTGGTTCGCGCCGGACGACGACTCCCACGATCACGGTTTCGCGAGCGGCCTCTGGCACCGTCCGGACGCCGTCGGCGACCACCGCGTGTACTACAGCACCGGCGAAAAGCCCCACACGGCCAAGCACGCCGTTAAGACCGCCTCGAAGATCGCGACCCGGATCCCTATGAAGAAGAAGCCTAAGGAGGGCGCCGAGGACAAGGAGCCGGAGCCGGTCATCGACACGGGGACCAACGCATGGAACCCGACGGCACTGGAGATCGCAGTTCTCGCTGCACCGGAGGAGGAGACAGCTGAACCCGGGACCTGGGCTGCCGTGACCCACCAACTGCGACGCGCCCCCGACTACAACGTGACACTGAAGCTCCCTCTGCCGCTCCACCTGGCGATGAAGACGACGCAATACGTCCTGCCACACGAGGACGACACCGACGAATCTGCAGCGGAGGAGGGCGCTGGCCAGTGACCGGGTGACCGCGGGCGGCATCCAGCCGGCAGGGCCGGGAAGACACGTGGGTTGAAGCGATTGCTGACGTGGCGCGTGTTCACGGCTGGTCCGGAGTCGGAGGGGCAAGGGGACTTTTCCTGCCACTCCGACTGCGACACCAAGCCGAGCGCCGCGGGCCCCACGCTAGGAGGGCCTCTGGACCACCTCGATCGGCTCGTTGTCCGTCCTGATCATCGCGCTGGGCCACATTGTTGCGGTCGCGGTTTTCAGGTACACGGCGTGCACGCACCAAGGGCCGCATTCTCGCCGGGACCTGGTCGGGGCCATCGGCTCCGGTGTGGGGGTGGCAAGGTCCTGGCCCTGTTGCTCAACGCAAGTCCTGAGCAGCCCCACGCCCGTAGGCCGCCCTGACGTCAGCGCAACCTCGCCCGCACGTTGAGGGGGTGCAATCAGCCTAGGCCGGCGTCAGGTCGTTCAATGCGCCCTGAAGGGCCGCTCCGGTCACTGGTGCTACCTCAGCGACCTTCCGGAGGTCTTCGCCGGTCAAGTACCGGTAGCTCTGCGGCGGGTGGAACGTGCCGGAGGCTCGCAGCGCGGCCAGCGATACCGGGTCCTCGAAGGTGATCGGTTCCTCGAGTGACAGACCGCTGGCCTGAGTCGCTCCGCTCATGTACTCGTCATACTCACGCCGACTGATCCCGGTACTCGTGCGGCTGGCCGACCAGACCTCCCGAGGGGAGGCCACCTGCACGGAAGCAATCCGCGCCATGCCCACGATGGCCATCGTGGGCGCGGTCGCATAGAGGAGTACTGGCGTTCCAGGCGGGGCGGCGACGCGCTGCCGACGGACCTCCACCGTCTTGGTCCCAGCCAGGATCGCCGTGGCAAACCGAGGGTGGACGGACAGCAGCATCGCGCGCTCCGGATCACTCACGTCTTTCGGTGCCCCTCTTCGTACATGGCATGGAACAGCGCACTGCTGATCTTCGACAGCTGCATCGGCGGTATCCACCGTAGCCCCAGCCCCTTGGCCAACGCGGTCACTCGTGCATGCGTCACCTGTACGGGAAAGATCTCCGTGTCCGAAAACCTCAACGCCATGGCCTTGCCCGACACATCGGCTGCGGCACGCACTTCGGCATGACCATATACGCCCAGGTGTTCGAATCGCGAGAAGAGGGTGTCGGGGTCGTCGATGACCACCTCGTCGAGGCGCGAGCAGCCGATGACCATCTTGCCCTGCTGCCCGGAAGTCCCCTCGCTGACGTACCACAGGATCCGGGCGGGAACGCTCTCTCCTCGGTGTCCGGACGAGCGGTAGTAGACGTGCTCGCGGCTGATGCCCAGGACGTCGTCCCGGGGAACGAGCATGGCCGGAACGTCGAAAAGCTCCGTGGACCACCTCGGCTTGATGGGTGCGATGAACGAGGGCAGGGCTGTGTCAATCAGTTTGGCCGGCCACCACACCCGCTCGGCCATGCTCGCGATCTCAGGGGACACGCGATCATCCAGCCGGGGCGTCGACCGCCTCATCCGACCCGCAATCTCCCCGGCCTTCTCTGAGACGGCCTCAGCAGGTCCGCAGACGTCGACCAGGAGTGCGGTGAAGCCGCCCTCGTCCTCGGTGAAGCCGTCGGCACCGGCAGCCGACATTGCTGCCGGCGACAGGAACGGATCGGTGATACGGACTGCCTGCGCCCCTCGCTCTCGGCCGAGCCGCTTGAGCATGAACAGCAGTTGCCGGGCGAGTGTCTCCTCCAGCGGGTGCGATGCCGTGCGGAGGAACGCGACGTTCAGGTTGCGGCCGTCCATAGCCCAGACATAGAGGGCCACCGGATGTCCCTCTCCGTCCCGGAGCAGCTCCCTGCGCCACAGCACCCCGTCCTGGGCGAGACCTTTCAGTCGATCCGCGAAGGCCGTTCCACGGTCGCCCTCGGCCTGGTCGAAGAAGGCGACCAGTTCTCCTTCACTGCCTGGCGCGATCTCCTCGGCGGAGAAGGCAGTGCCCATGAGATCCGCAGGACGGTACACCTGGGCCTGGCGCAGTTCGTCCACATGCAGCGTGACCACCGCCGGGGAGACGATCTTGACTCGTGCGACGTCCCAGGCGATGTCCGCCAGAGCCGCCAGTGCGGGATCGCGCGTCACCAGTACCTGGAGCCCAGCACACGACGTCTCGGCCACGTAGCGCAAGCGGGCGCGCTGCCGGCCATCGAGGGGAACAGCAGGCAGCTCCTTCCCCGCTGCCGCGGCCAGCTCCTCCAAGCGGACGGCAACGGCAGCACTGTCGGGAGACAGGGACCGCAGCTCGGCAAGGCCCGCCCGCTGATGGGTGCGCGCCTCACGTTCCTCTACATCACGCACGTCGTGCAGAAGCTGCGGAGTGAACGCGAGCTCGATCAGGTCGGCGAGCCATCCCGCCGCGAGAGCACGCGACTCCTCAACAGCGCGCTCCGTCCCCGTACCGCGCAGCCCGGCGAACACGCCGTGGTCCACGGTCACCACCAGCAGCGCATCGCTCTGGGCCTCGGTGAACAGGTCCTCGTGCCCCAGATCGAGCCACCAGGTGTCCAGTGTCTCCTGGTCCTTGCCCCGCCCCAGGCTCTCGCCCCTGGGGACAAAGCCCAGCGCCGTCCACATGCTGCTGAGCCCGTAGTCGCGCCGGCACTTCGCACGGATACCGAGCCTATGAGCGTGCCGCGCGCGGATCGTCTCGATCAGCTCACGAGCGACACCCTTGCCTCGGTGTTCCTCTGCCACGCACAAGTGAGCCAGCCGCACATGCAGACTCCGCTTGGGCAGCCCGAAGAGCGCGTAGCCGACCACCTCCTCGCCATCCATGGCCACCAGCAGGCCGTCGTCCTCAGCATGCTTACGGTAGGCAGGCGGCGTCAGCAGACCCAGATACTTCGTGTACCGGTTACCCAAAGCGATGATCGCGTCCAACAGCTCCGACTGCTCCGCAGACACCGGCAACACTCTGATCGCCATGTTCCCCCTCCGGTTCCTTCAACCGACAATGCCCCAGGACGGCATACTGCCCAACAGCGTCAGTGGCGAGCCACTGATTGATCAAAACCAGCTAACTGGCGGGAATCCGTCTGCTCTTGTTTCGTTCGAGTGGATGGGCGGCGGTGTTGGGTTCGTGCCTGGCGGCGGGTTGACCGGGACCGTCGGTTGCTCGTCGGCGGTAGCCCATGGCTTGTTTCAGAGCGGCCATCGCCGCCGCACCACGCGAGCCCACGCGGCTGGCCTCGGAGCGTGCGCGACACACACACCGGCGGTCACTCATGGGCAGAATCCGCAAGCTGGTTGACCAAGGCTGTTCTTCCCCACGGCCTCGTAGGCGCCGCTTCTACGCTGACCGTCATGCGCGAAGTCGAATACCGGAGCAGCGGGGTTCCGTTGGAGGAGTACGAACTCACCCGCATGGACCACCGCCGTCAGAAGCAGAGCGAGGAGAGCAGCGTATCGATTCGACGACAGGTCGAAGAGGACAATGCCAAATGCCGGGCAGACCCGGCGATGGCAGAGCGCCGCCGCCAGGCGTTCGAGAACGTCGCGAAGCTGATGCAGTCCTTCAAGAAGGCCGACCACGAGATCATGCGGTGGCGTGTCCGGCTGTACTGCGGCCACATCATCGAGACGGTGGCGCATTACACGTACACCGACCCCATCGATGCTGGAGGGTCCAGCAAGCAATGCCCTGAGTCCGGAGGTGCCTGGCAAACGATCGTGGCCTTCGAACCCATCGGACTGCGCGGCGAGCCACCGGAACCCACGGTCCCCACACCTCCGCCGCCCCCGAAGAAGCCGACACGAGCCGAACTCGAACGACGCGTTAAGACGCTGGAGAAGGAGAACGAACGCTTGCGCGCGAAGTTCAGTGGCTGAAGGTCCCGACCGAAGTCAATCGGCTGACTCGCCAGCAGGTCACGAAGGCCGAGTTGACGACAACGGTGAAGACGCCGCCCGCGCGGACATAGAAATGGTCCACATCACCCCCCTCGTTCGAGCAAATTCTTTCGAACCACCCATCGCTGACGAACGGAACTGACAACATGCCGCCGTCGTACGTCAACCTCGAGTCGAAGGCGGACCATTGGAACGGCAGGTCAATGAGCGGCAACTCTCGGTGCTGCAGTGGGTGCAAGACGGGTGCCCTGCCGGCGTTTGGGAGACCAGCTCCTACAAGAGCACCTGTCAGGCACTGCAGAACCGGGGCCTGGTCACGGTTTCCCGGAAGGCCGGGCAGTGGAGCGTCACCCTGACGACTGCTGGCCAGCACTACCTGGCGCACGGCGCGTACCCTCCCCGCGGGTCACGCCCGCCGAAGACCCAGGCCGCCGCTCCACGACCCCAGTCCACCCGAGCACAGGAAACTCCGGCCGCCGGGCGGAGGCCAAGCCCTCCATCACAGCCTCGGGTGACGTTCACGGAGCAGCTGCTGCAAGAGCTCGCGGAGGCCGGCGGCAGCATCGTCAAGAGCGGCAGCGGTCCGGACTTGGAGAAGTGGCCATCCCGCATCGCCGCGGCACGCAGGTCCGGAAAGGTCCCGGAGAAGAAGGAGCTGTACGGGGGTTGGTGCCAGGGAGGGTACAAGATCAAGCTCGTCGACATCCCCGCCTGGCGCCTCGCCGTCCTCGAACCCGTCCCCGTTCCCTCCCGGCTCACGCGGCCGCACACCGTGGTCCGGGCCATGCAGAACGAACAACAGCCACTGGGCCTCACGAAGCCCGTCCAAGGACGTGCCCTCCGGCTCGTCCAGGCGCTGATCATCGCTGCCGAGGCCGAAGGACATTCCAGCTCGGCAGGACAGACCGGCTTCGCGCCCCCGTCTCATCGTCGTCGTAGGGCATCTCCCCACTTCACCATCACCGCACAGGGCCAGACTGTGGGGTTCCTTGTCTTCCAGGAGCAAGACCGGACCGAGCACGTCGCCACCGAGAAGGAACTCACCGCGGCCAAGAAGGACTCCTGGGTCAGGATCCCCCGCTTCGACTACACCCCGTCCGAACGCCTCCGTTTCGTCCTCAGCGGCGGCCAGCCGCACCGGGCCAGCGAATGGTCCGACATCCCCGGCCGCCCCCTGGAAGACCAGCTCGCCGAGATCGCCCAGGAGGTCACCCTCCGCGGCGAAGCTGCTGAACACAGACGCCTGGACGAGATCGAAGTGGCACGCCAGAAGCGCATCCGGTGGGAAGCCGCCATGGAAGAAGCCCGAATCCGGTACGCCGAGGCGTACCGCGTCAGGCACTTCGAGGCGCAGGAAGCGACATGGCGCCACGCCACCCGACTGACGGAGTACGTGAACGCTGTACGCACCCGGGTCGAGGCCATGCCCCCAGGCCAGACCCGGACCGAAGCCGAAGCCTGGGTCGACTGGGCAGCAGCCCGCGTGGAGCGCCTCGACCCGCTGAACACACCGCCCCGGCTGCCCGACATTCCCGAGCCGCGCCCCGAGGACCTGAAGCCCTTCCTCGGGCACTGGAGCCCCTACGGCCCCACCTACTGACGCCCGCTCCGCCACACGTCCGGCCCGCCGAAGTACGGCAGCAGCGCGCCTGCCACCGCAACCAGCGGCGGGCGCTGTAACCCGGCGGAATCTTCTTCAAGTTCCCGCATAACCAGCCCACGGGAGCGCGCCTCCCAGCCAACGTGACCTGCACGATCAGCCATGTGACGTCCCGTCAGAACGAGCGTCACGAGCGTCATTTCAGCGTCAAGATATCGCCCGTAACGCCCACACCGCACATAATGCGCACGGGCAAAACTGCAGGTCAGGAGCCCTTTGCGGCCGGTTCGAGGATGGCGACACACTCCACGTGATGCGTCATCGGAAACATGTCGCCCTGGACGCAAGCGTTAAAACAGCAGGTCAGATAGGCTTTCGGATCCCGAATGAGGGCCAGCGGGCGCCCGGAGCGTCAAATGAGCGTCACGGCCGTACGTCGGTTCGGCACGGACAATCTGGCGTGGCATGGCTACCCGCAGTACGGCAGCACCTCCCCCGGTACGGAGCCTCACGCGGTGGAGTCGTGTCGGTGCGCCCACTGTGGACCCGCCGTCAGTCGGCGGGGGGCTCTGTCCCCTGCATGTCGTGATCGATTCCAGCATGCAGGGTGCGGCCGCCCGATGGGACCACCTCGACGAGGCGTTCCTCCTCCTCACGGGACAGATCCGCGAAGAGCCGAATGGACGTGTTCACGAGCTCCAGGAGCGGGACACTGCCCCGAGGCGGTTTCACCGAGGCGATCCGCGTGGAGAAGTTGTACCTCACCGGTACGCCACTGGACGGCAGGGCTTCGAGATTCTTGACCAGGGTTCCCGGTCCGAGGGATTCGCTGAGGTGGCGGAGCCGGTCCCCATGCAAAGCGCCCACCTCTCCTTCGTACGCCACCTTCCCGCCACCGTTGACCAGCGTGATGGCCTTGAGGCTCAGCCCTAGGAGCGGCAGACGATTGCCGACCTCGTCGAGGGCCGGCAGTTCGTACGCCGCTCGTGCCGCCGACGATGTCAGGTGGTCGACCTTCTGTGCGAGCGTGAGAACGAAGCCGGGCGCGTCGAAGCTCAGGACTCCCTCGCCCGTAGTCCAGTGCAGGGGGGCTGCGCCACGGCGAGCGGCGACGGAGGAGGGAGCTACGCCGCAAACCCGGGCGTTCCATGTGCTCAGCGCGGCGCGCATGAGGTGCTGGAGATTGTCGGTGGCGGTGATCCTGCCATGCCGCAGCAGATCGGTCAGAGTGATCTCACGGGCGATACGGCTCCAGAAGTTCCCATCAGGGATCTCCTGGCCTTCGAGGAGGTAATCGAGCGACGACTCGTCCAGTTGCTGCGGATATTTGGGAGCGCGTTCGAGTGCGGCTACCGGTGCACCACTAGCGCGCCATAAGGTACCCAAGAAGGCCGTCAGGCGGCGCGCGATCGGTGGGGACAGCGTATCCGAGGCAAAGGCAAGCGCGTCCTCAGTCCCCTCACGCTCACCGCGGCGGGCTGCCTGCGCGCCGGTCGTCATGGCACGGGCCAGCCGGGACACGGAGCGCTCGTCAAGGAGGCCCTGGCCGCCTTCAATGACGGTGTTCGCGATCAGACGCCTCAACGCGGCGTCGGCCGACTCGCCAGCGGTCAGCTCCGCGAAAGCCGCCAGGTCCAAGACCAGGGTGTGGTGGTCGATCGCGAGCGAATCCAGGGTGCGGGCGTCGAAGGACGGGCGGAGAGAGCCGAGCGCCAGAACAATGGGCCGGTCCTGGCGAGCAAGGCGCCTGATGTCGAACCCGAGCTCGTCCGCGTCCGTCGTGCTGCGCAGGTAGACGTATCGGTCGCTGAGGTCGTCGTCGTGCGGCCATCGCATGACCAGGTCCGGCATGTGGGTGTGGTTGTAGTATCCGGTGCGCCTGGTCCGGATCTGCGGATTGATCTGCCGAAGGTGCTGTTCGAGGAGTCGTTTGATTTCGGCGAACGAGCGGTACGGGTCGTCCGCCTCGAGTGCCTCGGCGATCGACGATGCGACGGCGTTCACCACTCCCCCTTTAGGGTCAGCTCGTGCGCCAGGATGGCCCGCCACTCGGTGAGGGGCAGCAAACCCTCCTGCTTCTCTGACAGGACGATGCGCCACACGCGCTCGGACACGCTCTGGACCGCGTTCGCGTCGATCCTCTTCCTGGCCTCGTCCTCGGAGACGTCACCGAAGATGCGTTGCCGGTGTTGAACGACAGCGGACTCGATCCTTTGCGGCTCGTGTAGTTGCGACCAACTGTTCACATTGAAGGGGGCCCAGGTGATCCACATGTAGTGATCGCCGAAGAGGTACTTCTCCTGGTGCGCGACGTAGCACTTGGCGAGGAACTCGACGAAGTGAGTGCCCTGGTCCGCCGGCCCCTGATAGTGCTTGACCTCCGCGCAGAACTGGTCGCCATGGTACGGGGCGCCCCGCATCGACCCGCCCAGGTCGAAGGAGAAGGTCTGTCCGCCCTCCGGCCAGCCGAGTGTCAGTTTCCTCGCCCAGGCGTCCGAGTCCGTGTTCGCAAAGGCCCCACAGATCCGCATCGTGCCCTCGAGGTAGAGCTTGGCTCTCTTCGCTCCCGAGATTCCCTTTAAGTGGGCGTCCTCTCCTACCACGGTGAGAGTCTAAGCGCCGTGGAGGGGCGGCGGCTGATGGCCGTACTAGCGAGCGGTCCCTGATTCAGAGCAGGGGAGTGCTGTGCAGACAACCTGGCGGTGCCGCGAAGGAGCGGAGCGGACCACAGGATCCAGGCAGGCAGGGCGACAGCCTCTGCTCAGGCGGCAATTGACCGCACCAGAGCGCCGCACGTGTGTTGTGCTCCTTCTCCCTGAGTCGTCAGGCGACAATCACACAGACGAGAAGGAGGGAGAGCCCGTACAGGGCTATAGCGAGGTGCAGCCCTACCCACAGGCGGTGAAGCCGAATGCGGTGCAGCCGGGGAAACTCGCGGTAGTGCGCCGCGCGTGCCCGGGCGAGCCCTTCATCGGACCCCAGCACGCCCCGGACCGCCAGGTCTCGGGTCAACGCCCTTGCCTGGGTGAGGTGGTAGGAGGCCCGCTCGTAGTACTTGGCCACCGCCACAGCCCCGTAGACTCCAGTCGTCGCGACGAAGAGACACAAAGGCATGACGTTCAGCGTGAACTTCTGCTGGACGATCAGACCGCTCAGGGCTGCCGTGACGATGAGCAGGAGGTTCGTCAATGTGGAGCGCTGGGTCTCACACTGCCGCAGTTGCTCGCGGTGCTCCTTCCAGTAGGCGCGTATCGCCTCTTCCGACGTCTCGGCCATCAAACCCCCATTTGAATGCCGGCACCAGCCACCCGGTTCGCCTCACAGCAGAACCCTCAGCAGTGGAGACACCGTAGCGTGAGGATCTTCATCAGCAGTGCCCGCAAGGGTCTGGAGGAGGAGCGTGACGCCCTTGACGGGCTGGTCCGCGCTCTCGGGCACACCCCGGTCCGGTTCGAGGACTTCTCAGCTCAGACCACGCCGAGCCGGGAAGCCTGCCTCAAAGCTCTGTCGACCGCCGACGCGTGCCTCTTCCTCCTAGGCCCGAACTACGGCCACGTGTTCCCCGAGACGGGGCAGTCAGCAACCCATGACGAGTGGGTGGCAGCCCAGCAAGCAGGTATGCCCCGCCTCGTCTATCGCAAGCTGGACGTGACCTTCGAGCCCAGCCAGCACGAGTTCGTACGCGTAGTGGAGGCGTACGCCACCGGCGTATTCCGCGACAGCTTCCGCACGGCCGCGGACCTGCTCCCTAAGGTCGCCGGGAAGATCCGGGAGCTGGAGTCGGGCCCGTCCCCCCTGGCCTTCGCCAAGCTGGCCCAGCCACCCGCCCTGCACTGGACTCTCGAGGAGGGTACAGGCGGCCTGCAGACCGCCGGCGTGACCACCCTTCTGGAACTGCACGTCCTACCACTGAACTCTGCTGGCTACTCGGCTAGGGAACTGGAGGCGCTCGGCCACTCGCTGCCGGGCCGTGTGCGCCTCACCGGTATGGTCGAGGACGATGTCCCCCTCAGCTCTTCCCGATCGCAGGACCATATGGCCGTCTCCGTCCCGGCCAGCCGCCCCCGTTCGTGGGACACGCCCCGTCCGGGCCAGCTCGTAGAGGTCCGCCTGTACAAGACGGGCCAGCTCTCCACCCGGGCCCTGCTCCCCCAGGACAGTATGGGGCCGATCATCGATCCCAATGCCCTGCCCAAGCAGATCGCCGAACTGCTCAAGTTCACCGGCTCGTTGAACATCATCAGGCAGGACCGCATCGTGGTGGCTGCTGGCGTGTCGGAGCCCGCTATGACCAGCATCGATACCTTCGACCCACGTCAGTCACGGCGCAAAGCCAGTCTGGCTGGCTTCGGCAGGTCATTCGCCCTGCGTACCGAACCCGACGAGTCCGTCACCCTGGCGGCCCTGCAGGCCGGAGCCGAGGAAGTCGCCGAACATCTCGCGCGGGCACTGATCGCGCACCACCCCTCCGCTGCCTGAGGCCGTTTCGACAGCAAGCGGGCACGGCCGCCGCCTGCTCTCGTTTGACGCTTGACAAGGTCCGAACCGGCTTGGCGATCGACGCCCTCTTCTGCCAGCGACTGAAGCGGACGGTCGACCTACTGAGCACACCACCCTGACCGGACCGTCCAGACGAGTTCCACCGCGTGAATCATGTACCGGACGGAAGGGTGCAGGTTGAACGCCAGTGTCACTTCGTATCTCCGGGGCCACACGGGCCAATCGCGCCCCAGCCTCGACACCGGTGCTCGAGTCGAAGGCGCGGACCGGCCTCCGTACCCGTCGCGCCTCTGTTGGCAGGGCATGATCAGACGCGATAGCCTGCCGGGCTGCCTTGTTGCGGAAGGCGGCAGAAGGGAGGGGAGCCCCATGCCGAATCACAGGTCCGACATCGCCGAGGTTCGTGCCGCGATGCGTGCCGTCGGCTACACGATTCTGCAGGTCGAGCCGCGGCTTGAAAACTTGTCGAACCTTCGGCCGGATGTACTGGCGTGGGCGTCGAATGCCGACGGGGAACTCGTGCCGTGGGCGGTTGTCGAGTACAAGAACAAGAAGCTCCGGCAGCCCGAGCTCGTCCTTCCCTCCCTGGCGGGCAGCCGGGACCTGCTGGGTACGCTCGAGCACTACGCGGTGATCAATGGGCAGTGGTTCAAGGCCGACCGTGGTGTCCGTTCCTTGCAGCCGGTCGACGGCCCGACTCCGCCCGAGCACGGCTCCCAAGGCTTGGTCACCGACCGGTCGCTGGCTACCTCCCTCCTGGTGCAACGTCTGTGGTTCGAGGCGGACCGTCTCCGCAACTCCGGGGTCTCAGCCGACCGGTACTTTCCTTCCGGGGACGTCCTGACGTCTTCCCGAAATGGGAGGCCGGGTATCGAACTGCCCGACGGTGGGTTCGTGCCGGTTCGGGCAGACGTACTCTGGCGCGCGAAGCGGGACGCGTTGACCGAGTTCGCCTCTCGTGGCAGACACCGAGAGTTCAGCTCACCCCGAGTGGTTGCCTCCGCCGTTTCGGCGCTGGTTGAGAAGCATCTGGCTGGCACCGTCTTGGATCCGTTCTGCGGAACCGGATCGTTCCTCTGGACGGCCTTGGACCGTGCTGCGGAGCGAGGCGTCGCGGCGGAGTTCATCGGCTACGAGTTCGACGCACAGCTCGCCGAACTCGCGGCAGGGATCGGTCGGGACGCGCCGAGGCACGTGGTGATCGAGAAGGGCGACTCCTTCCAGAGGGACCTCGCGGATGCCGACGTCGTTGTCACGGCGCCGCCTGTCGGTCTCTCCCTGGCCGACCGCCACCCTCTCCTGGACGGATCGACCACGTCCGACGGCAATGTCGCAGCGCTGGACAAGTGTGTGCGGGCGCTGAAGCCCGGAGGACGCGCTGTCCTGCATATCGCTCACTCGTTCACCTTCGCGGACCGGTACGCGGCGTACAGGATGTTCCTGGCCGAGAACTTCCACGTAGCCGCTCTTATCGGGCTTCCGGCAGGAGCGATCACAGGCACCGGTGTCCGTTCCGTTCTCGTCGTCATCGACCGCACTGAGCCCGCGGAGACGCTGGTCGCCCATCTCGGTGAGGACTGGGAGACGCAACTCGGCCCGGAAGGTCCCGGGCTGAATGCCGTCCTGGAGTTCGTCGACGCAGAAGACGACCGGCCACGTACCGCAGGACGGTCATGAGCAGCTTCTTGACAGTTGATCTGCGGGGCGAGGCCGACTGGGATCCAGGACGCCTGGTTGGTTCCACCTTCGCTTGGCCGACAGCGGCGCCGATGGTCCCATTGCGTGAACTCGTTACCAGTGTCCGGGCGGGGAGTGTCGCGACCGCTGGTTCCCCAGTCATCACGCCCGCCGGCCTGGTGGCGCGGACCGGGGCGATTCGGCGGCGGAGCACCAAGTACCAAGGCAAGGCATTCACCGTCGGAACGCGCGGCCTTCGGCGTGGTGATGTCCTGGTGCCGCCCTCGCCGTCCGGGCCGGCCGTTCTTGTCGACGACCGGCTGAACGGTGCGCTCCTCTCATCCCGGTTCACAGCCCTCCGGCCTCTCGATCCGGTGTTTTCCCGGTGGATCTGGGCCGTGTTGAACTCGCGGGCGGGACAGGCTCGTCGGGCGTCGCTGGCCACAGGTACCACTATGGCGTCCGTGAAGACGCCGGATCTGCTGGAGATGGGCGTGCCCCTGCCGCCCCTTGTGGAGGTCCAGCGGCTCGACAGAGTGCTGGCTTCGATCGAGGCGGGAACGCATCGCGAGGAGGAGCCGTCGGAGTCGACGTGGTGGGTCACGGCTGACCTTCGGCTCCGGGACGACTGGGGGATCATGCTCGCCACTCCTCGTCCCGAGCTCCTGGAGGACGGCGAACCGCTCGGTTCCTTCGTACGGGAGATGAAGCCGTCCCGCTCAACCCGCGGCTTCGAGGTGCCGACGAAACTGCCGGGCACGCTTCCGGTCGTGGACGTGAGTGTCCTGGGGGGCCGTCCGACCCGGCGATGGGCCGCGCCGCAGTCCACCACCGTCACCCTCATCGCCCCGGGCGACCTCCTGATCGCCCGCGTGGGCGAGTACTCGTACGCCACCGTCGCGCAACGCCCGGCCGTCGCGAATCCGGGCGTCTTCGTCCTCCGGCTGCATGACCAGTCACAAGGACCTGCGCTCGCGCACTTCCTGAACGGGCGCGAGGGGCAGACCAGGAGGCGCATGTTCTTGCGGGGCGTGACGGTTCCGTCCTTGCGGAGGACGGACATCGAGAGATTCCCGATCCCAGCAGAAGCCCTCGAGTTCGAAGGAGACGTCGAGCCGGACGTGGGGTTGGCGGACCAATTGGAGCAGGTCTTGTGGACCGCATGAGCTGCACGCTTTCGCCCCTCGTCTTCGCCGAGTTGTACCGGTTGCTTGCCGCGGACAAGCAGCGGTACGACGACCTCGAGGAGCGGCTGAGCGAGATTGGGTACGCCCCCGCGTGGCTGAGTACCGCTGCCGACGCCTACGACGAGTACTGGGCGATGCAGCTGGAACTGGCCGGTGCGGAAGGCGTCGGGAACGTCTCGGTCGGGAGTGTCGAGCATGCCCTCCTGGCTACCTGGGTACTGGCCGGCCTTCGCAACACAGGCGACGACAACACGCTGAGTTCGGCTCTCAGGGCGAACGTCCATAGGCGTGCGGTCAGCGAGGTCCCCGATCTAAAGATGCCTCTGCCATCGGTCCTCAACCCGGTCATATACGGGTGGACTCTCGGTAAAGTCGTCAGCCTGAGTTCTACTGACGTACCAGTCGACCCCGTCGCTCCGGCAAGCCTGCCTGACGACGAAAACCTCGTCGCGGCGTACCTCGGGCTCGTCAACCACGTCCTCGCGCTGGAGGGCATGGCCGAGCCGTGGCCCGAGATGATGCAGACGTCCACTTACTGGCGCGGTTACGGGATCGCAGAGGCACTGAAACCGGGGGCCGGGGATGGCGGCCGAGCGCTCCTGGAACTGCTTGCGGAATCGCGGCCGTTGCTCTCACAGCCAGTCTTCTCCCAGCTCAACAACCACTTCACCCGCTTCGGGGGTCGCCGGAACGCCCTGTCACACGTCGCGGACGATGCGCGTCGTCCAGAACGGTTCGTGGAAGTCGTCGAGGACACGCACGGCTGGGAGCACCTGCGGGTGACCCTCCGTGGCCTCACGCAGTTCGTCTGCCAGGAGGTCTCTCGCCTGTTGTACGAGGAAGACCCACCACCGGCTCTTCGGAACGATCCGTGGAGGTACCTCGTGCGGGAGATGCCTACGGAGTGGTGGGCTTAGAGGCGTGCTACGAGAGTACGGAAACTGAGCGCCCACGGCGTCAGAGAGCTGGGCAGTCCGAAGGGCGAGGTCGGCTGGGACAGGCTGTCCGCGAGGCTCGCAACCGTCGCCCGTCAAAGACTGCTCAACAGCACCACCTCCCATTCAAGGGCTGGGCGCCGACATGCCAGTTCTCGAGCCGTCGCCGGGCTGCACACATGGCTCTTGGCGAATGTGATCGCCTCGGGCGCCACGTCTCGGAACGCCACGGCTGGCTGGCCTATCTATCCTCCTCGAGTTGGTACACCCGGCTGTGCGCCCCTCTGATTCCCGTGACCGTCACGCTGCTGCTCGGACGGCAAGTCAGTTGTTGGAGCGGCTGGGGGATGATGCGTACGGAGACGGGGGCGGTTCCGGCCTCCAGCCCCGAGACGATGACGAGGAAGAAATCGTCGCTCTCCGCTGCTCGCTGGAACTCGGCGGGCGTCAGCATCACCGTGTCCGGCTCGGCGTCCTTATATGCCTTGAGTTCGTAGAATCGCGACAGTGCGTCCACCGCGTCGGCGCCGAGGCCGCGTTGGGCCCGTAGGTCACGCAGCCAGTCGTCGTCGGTGGCGAGTGCCTTGCGTACCACGTCCAGAGCCACCTTTTCCTGCTCCGTACCCGTGTAGGGGCGCGGTGGCGTGTGCTGTTGGGGGATCGCCGATCCGGCGCGGGGCTGCGGCAGGCCGGACGTACCCGAGGTGTACTCGCTCGGCCGTGCGCTGGGCGCGCCCGCAGCCGAGGGCTTCGGTGGCGTGATGATGCCGCTCGGATCGACGAGCCGGAGCCTGCCGGGGTCGACGAGCCTCCGCGGTGGGGCGGCGGGGGGCACAGGCGGGTCTGACGGCCCGGCGGGCGGTGGTGTGCTGGGGGCAGGCGGCAGGATCACTGCCGTCCGTGGGGTACCAGCCACGGTGCCGACCTGCGCTTTGGTCGCGGTACGGCGTTGGTTTACTTCGTTTCCGAGTTCCCGAAGCCGTCGTTCGCGTTCGGCCTCCGCCGCTTCCCGGTCGCGCCGCACCTGGTCGTCGGCAAGGCTCAGTTGTACGGCCGTACGGCCCTTCTCGGCTTGGTCACACGCTGCTCCCCAGGCGAGGGCCACCTCGCGGCGGCTGCCCGGAAACCGGGCGGCGATCGACCGGCCCACCCCGGATGTGCGTGTCAGAGTGGCAGTGTCACGGACGTACAACGTGCCCGAGGACCAGTCGATCCCGGCGTCCACGGGCATGTGCACCGTCTCGCCTGTGTCTGGAAGATCGAGGCAGCAGGCCAGGTGAGGGGCGATGCGTACGGTCAGGTCAGCCAGCTGGTCCCACGAGCAGTCCAGGGACTGGGCAACGCTCGCGGCGTTGCGCTGCAGATCCTCACGGAGGTGGGTGATGGCTGACCGGACCAGCGCTGTGGCGTCCGGGTCCGCCGGGGCCGGGCCGGGGCTGTACACGGTGACATGCTCTGCGGCGAGCTCGCTCATGCGCAGGGCTCCGATCAACGGCCGGAACTGCTCCAGTTCGGCTCCCGGGCACCACACCGCACATTCCCGGCCCAGCGCCTCGGCTACCACCGGGTCCTCGACGGCGTACACGGGCCGCTTGCTTCGCCAGCCCTGGCTCGTCCAAAGAGGGAGGCGTCCCAAGCGCTTGGCCGTCAACGCGCCGGGATGGGTACGGCCCAGAGCGGCGAGCATCTTCAGGGTCTCCAGGACGATGGACTGGGTCGTCCCGTCCGGCTCGTCCCGACCCTGCTTCCGGTCCCGCTGTGCCAGCTCCTTGATCACGGCCGTGGCGTCGTCCACATTCGGCAGGCGCACTGCCAGCCGCTGCCAGAACTCCTCGCTGCCTGGAAACGTGGGAGCGAACGCACGGAGCGGACCGAAGAGCGGCGCTCCGCGCAGGCACTGGCTCGGCCGGCGCCAGCCGGAGTCCGTGAGGACGAGGCCGCTCCCCTCGCCGAATGCCCGGAGGACAGAGCCCAGGGACATCTCCCCCGAGGCTCCCGCGCCACGGACGAAGGCGCGCTCGGCCAGGGCTTGGTAGAGGATCAGTGCCGCGGGCACATCCCTGTCGCCGCCCTCTTCCTCCCGTCGGCGCAGGCGCTGCAGACATTCCACGAGGTCCTCGGTGCGGGCCTCTGCAGAAATGCCCAGGGCGCGCAGCACATCACTGCGTCTGCCGACCAGTTGCTGGATCTCGGGATGGAGGAATCGCTCGTCGTCCGCCCCGTACACCGCGACCGTGCCGGTGGTCCGCATGCGGAGTCGAACCGGGGCAGACGGCGCACCGTTACCGTCGTCCAGCCATGGTGTGTCGCGCAACTGCCAGAGCCAGAAGGCTGCGGTCCTGCCCCGGTTCTGCCATGCGTAGTAGTCGTAGACGGCATCCACCTCGTCGTGGTCGGAAAAGCGGCTCCATGCCCGCCCGAGGACGTGGAACAGCGCTGCCGCCCTGCGCCTGCGGATCTGCGGGTTCTGCTCCGCCGCTATGCCAGAGGCGACGGCGCGTAGGTCGGGGCTTTCGTAGTCGTCGAGTGTGAAGGTCGCTTCCAGAACGCGCAGGGCATCAGTGCGTGCTCGAGGTCCCGAAATGACTTCCGCCGGCAGCCCCTTCGGGCTCTGCGTGAAGCGTTCCCGCGCCCCCGGGTGCCTGCGCAACCTGGGCGCGGTCTCCGCGCCCAGGAGCCTCAGGAACTTACGGGCGCCCATCCCGGCGCCGCCGCGCTGCAGGACCTCGGTGTACCGGGGCCGTAGCCACACCAGCCCTGCCGTGCGACCGGCGGCGAAGGCGAAGCTCTCCTCGCGTTCCGAACTGTCCAGTCGGGCGGGTAGGTACGCCCTGGCGGGAGCGACGTCGATGTCTTCACGTTTTCCGGCCCGGTCGTAGCGATGCCCCTGCAGCCGGATTGCGTGGCCCACGTCGCGCCCCAAGGTCTCACGTTCGTGGTCCGGCACGCGTGCGAAGCCGTCGCGTAGTTCGATGAGCTGGTCATCTGTGAGCCGCAGTACATTCGGGCCGCCGCTCCCCGCCGCGCCGATGGCCGCGAGGCGCCGGATCACGGCCACCGCGTCCGCGTCGGTCAGCAGCGCCTCCCGCTTACGGAGCCATGTCCTCACCGACCGTGCCTCGTCGGTGTCGGCGAGGAATGCCGGATGGATTTCCCGGGAGAATCCGAGACTGGCGCCGAGGCCCCGCGGGGCGTCGGTGTACACCGCTGGTTCCGCGGGCCGGGGCACACGGTGGCGGCCCCCTGAGCTGTCCACGAGCCAGCGGCTCGACAGCAAGGAGGAGTAGATATTCGAGGCAAGTCCCGCCGCGGCGAGGCGGATGTTCGCCTGCGGCGACCGGGTTTCGTCGTCGAGGAGGCGTAGCGCGTCGTAGAGGTCCACCGTCACGGGAACCGCGCTGTCGTGGTTCTCCCAGTCCGCCAGCACCTCGCGCCATCGGCCGCCCTCGTCCCGCGCCACCTTGGGCAGCACGGCGGTCCGCTCGGCGACGCGGGAGATCTCTTCTTCGGTGACCACGCCCACCAGCGTCTCGTCCTCCACCGCGAGATCATCCAGGCCGAGCGGCCCGTGCCCCGGGACGTCCAGAACGAGACCGTGGGACACGCCCGCCCTGGCACGGTCGAGGAGTAGTCGCTCCAGCGCGGCGACCGGGTCGCGGGAGTCGCGCATGTCGTCGGGGAGCGGCACGGCACGCCAGGCCCGTGCCGGATCCCGCCGGAACTGCCACAGGGCGGCGGCCGTCCACAGGTCGCCCACCAGTTCATTCAGTGCGCGGTTCCACGGGGTGTCGTCGAGCGCCTGACGGCTGGCGATGGGATCGAACTGGGCGCTGATACAGAGGGACAGAGCGGTGTCCGCGACCGGAAGACCGGCGTAGATCCGCCCGGCGTCATCGGGTCCGAGAGGAAGAGCCACAGCGATTGCGGTGGTGGACCCCACCGCCTTGTGAGACCGGGTGATCCCGGAGGGGCTGGGAACGGTCGTACGGCAGACCAGCCACCGGGACCCGTCGCCGGCGCGTGCCTCGCCGGTCTCCACGTCGGCGCTCTGCCCGCCCACCACGGCCTCGAACGGCTCGCCGATCTCACGGTCGAGCGCCAGCCGGTGCCGGACACGGCCTTGCTCGTCCAGGTGCGTGACACTGCCGACACTGCCGAGGAAGAGCAGCGCGCTGTCCCCCCACTCGGCAAGCCACGCGTCCACCTCGTCCGCGCCGAGCACGCCCGGCTCCAGCGGAACCCGTAGAACCGTCCAAGTGTCGCTGGCGAACCAGTCGGGCGCCGGGAACGGCTCGGCCACGGAAATGTCCGGATCCCCGACACGGAACCGGTAATGCCCGCAGTGAACCTCCAGATGCGGGGAGAGGGACTGGAGGGTCATCAGGCCAATCCCGAACCTGCCGGTGGAATCCGCCTGCTCTGCCTTGCTTGTCAGCCAGGGCATCGCCAGGGCCAGAACGTCCGGCAACCGTACGGGGCTGCCGTTGTGGGCGAGGAGGAGTTCCCGTCCCCTCGTCAGAATGCGTACGTCCGTGGCGCCGAGGTCCTCGGCGTTCTGCACGATCTCCGAGAGTCCCTGGAGACGGTCGCTCGACAGATTGCCTGCGTGATCTCGGGTACGTCTCAGCGCGTGCCGTACTTGACCGTCCAGTCCGGCGAACCGGCTACCGAGTCGCTCGACCGCCGCCTCAGTCGCCGCCTCACCCTCCGGCTCCGGTACGACGGCTCCTTCTGGGATGCCCTCCATGGAGAAGAGCGCATCGGCGGACGCAATTCCCCGCTCCTCCGCGGCCGTTCGACGCACCGCTTCCCCCGTGCTCATCCCTGCCCCCGCTTACCTCGGCGCTCCCCCACGACACAGGGTAATGAGCCCAGCGCAATCAGCGCATGCCAACGCAAGGACCTGCCGCCATACGATCCGAGCCCAAAGAGCAGACCCGGCACGCTGTTCGACGGGTTGAGCCCGGCAAGCCACCTACACCATTGGCTGACCTCAACACGACCAGGTTCGGGTGGTGGAACCCGAACGGGCGACAGGAAGCGCTCCGAGGCCACTCATCGGCCCTACCTTGGTGGTCTGCCCGCAGCTCGTCGAGGTGGAGCCGAAGCTCGTGAAGTACACGCTGACTGAACAGCAGGCTGCCACGCTCCGCCAGATCGCTGCAGCGTCCAGTGCCGTGCCCATCGCTCCCAAGAGTTCGAACACGGCTTGGGCCCTTGAGCAGCGTGGGCTGATCAAGCGGAGCTGGCGCGGTAGCGGGCACGTCGCAGTAGTGACGTCGGACGGCCGCTACTTCCTCAAACACGGCAAGCATCCCAAGGAGGTCCAAGCCGAGAAGGAGCGCTTGGCCGGTGATGCCGAAAAGGCCGAGCGCGCTCCTGCCGACGGAGCCCAGCTGATCGCTCGACTGCAGTCCGCGACTACCTGGAAGCTCACCGTCCCTGATCCGGGCCCGCAGACCCGGGGGCGGTGGCGGACCGCCTTCTACGACGCGCTCCATCACGATCACGTACCAGGAGAGCTCAAGCTGCGCTGGACCGGACGGCAGCGTGGTGACTGCGTCTTCACGTTGGTCGACGAGGAAGCCGAGAAGGCTGCGCAACCGCCGCCGGTACCGACCATCGACGTCCCCGACGTGCTGGGCCGTCCCCATCAGCTCGTCCGTGCCACGCGCAAGGCCCTCGGCAGGTCCAAGACCGTAGTCGACACCCGCGGGACGCCCGAGGTCATCCCTCTGCACGTGTCACGGGAGCAGGCCGACCGTGCCCTGCGGATCATGCACGCGCTCCTGACCGAGGCGGAAAGCCGCGGCTACCAGGTGGAAACCCGGACCGATCTCCATCGCGGCCAAGCCGAACACCAGATGGTCATCGTCATCCGCGGACACGCGCTCCCGCTCGCGATCACAGAGCAGACGACCAAGGTGCCACACGAGCCGACCGCTCAGGAGATCCGCCAACAGCAACGCAATCCCTGGACGCGTATCCCCAAGTACGACCACGAGTTCAACGGACGCCTCGAACTCGGTGCGCCCGCCAAAAGCTGGTACCAGCATTCGTACACCCACAGGGACAGCGCACGGTGGACACTGGAGTCCCGCCTGGGGCACCTTCTGCACGATCTCGAACAACGTGCCGAGGCGGCCGAACGCCGGCAGCGAGAAGAAGAACTCCGCAAGGCCGAGCAGCGACGCCGCTGGTACGCGGCTGTGGCACAGGCCCGGGAGCGTCAAGTCGAGCGACATCGAGCGAATGTCCTGGTCGAGCAGGTGGAGGCACGGCGTCGGGCCGACGAGATCCGCGCCTTCTGCCGCGCAGCCCGCACGAGAGCCGACGGCGCGTCCGCTGCGGCGGAGGAACTGGAGTGGCTGCAGTGGGCTGAGGCGTACGCAGACCGGATTGATCCACTGTGCGCGCCGCTGCGGACTCCGCCGGATCCCCCGGCCAGCCGTGAGGCTCTGCGCGAACTCCTGCCAGGCGATCTCTACACCCATCCCTGGCCGTTCGACAGTCAGGGGCGCTGGGCGCCGGCCGAAGAGGATGTCGCACGGCCCCCCTGATCAGGCAAGCGCCTCCGCCCTGTCCGTGAAGGGACAGGGCGGAGGATCGTTCATGCGGCGATGGTGAGCGGAACGTCCAAGCGCTCCCAGGCACCAAGAACGGCCTTGTGCGCGTCCGGTTGAAGGTGAGCGTAGCGCTGGGTGGTCTGGAAGCTCTCATGGCCGAGGAGATGCTGGACCTCGTACAGCGAGACTCCCTTCTGGACCAGCCACGAGGCACAAGTGTGGCGCATGGAGTGCGGCGGGTAGTGCGGGACGAGTTGCTGCTCGCCGTCGGTGTCGAAGTAGTAGGCGGCCTCGACGGTGGGCCACCAGGTCTGCCGGCGCCAGTTGCTGTCGGCGAGGAGCCGTCCGGCACGGCCCTTGGTGACGGTGGTGAACACCAACGCGTCCCGGTCGAGCCGGTGAATGTGGCGTTCGACGGCCTCCAGGACGTGAGGCGGGAGCGGGACCTCTCTACGGCTCTTGGAGCTCTTGGGGTACTCCTTGATGCCGCTCTTGCTGTTGACCTCCACCACAAACAGGCGCGAGCGGCGCTGGTCGATGCGGTGGCGATGCAGGCCAGAGAGTTCTCCCCAGCGCAGTCCGGTGTAGAACCCGAGCAAGCACATCGTCCGCCACGCGGCGGGGAGTTCGTCCAGGATGCTCTGCGCCTGGTCAAGCGTGAACCACTGCGGCGGCTTGACCGCGATCTGAGGCAAGTCGATGTTGCGGCACGGGGTCACCGCCAGGACATCGTCGTCGACGGCCGCGCGCATCATGGAGGACGTCAGGTTGTAAGCCCGCTTGATCGCAGCGGCCCCCGCCCCCTTCTCGACCAGGGTCCGGATCCAGCTCTGGACGTCCATGCGGGTGACGGCCCGCAGCTCCCACTCCGCCCAGTAGGGCATGACGTGGTTCTTGATGTTGGAGGCGTCGCCTCGCAGCGTGTGGGGCTCAACGACGCGGGCGTTCCACCACCGGTCGTGCCACTCACGGAACGACACTTCACCGGCCCGCGGGTCGCGCATGCCTCCGCGGGCGAACTGGGTCTCCATCTCGATGCCCCAGGCGCGCGCCTGCGCCTTGAGGGGGAACGACTCGCTGAACCGGTCCCCTGTCCGGTTGCGTACGGTCGCCTGCCACTTGCCGGACTTCAACTTGCGGATGTACGAGGCGATACTCCTTGTTCAACGGTGACGAGGCCGGGATGGCCCGGGTCAGCGGCGGGCGGCCGGCGAGACGACGGCGCGGCGGCTGATGAACTCATCGAGGCCGTCCGCGGGGACCCGTACACGGGACCGGCCTGGTCCGGTACGGAGGTCGACGACAGGCAGGTCGCCGGCAGCGATGAAGCGGTAGACGGTGCGGCGGTCGACGTCCAAGGCGGCGGCGACGGCGGGAATGGACAGCAGGCGTGCAGGCATGGAGGAGAACCTCGAGGTGGGGATGGGCTGGGGCCGGGGAGTCAGCACCGGGTATCGGCCGTTGCAAGGCGGTCAACCGGCCCTGTCGGGCAGTGGGATCACGTCACGGAGAATCTCCGCGCAAAGGAGCTGATCACGTGCGACTCCGTCAGGCGAGGCCCGCCAGCGCAGGAGAGAATGACCAGGTGGCGTCCGCGCTCTGGCTGTGCGCCAGAGCGCGGTGTAAGAATCACGACCTGGGCAAATCCGGAAGAGCCGTGGCTTCGGCCAGACGGTCCCAGTCGATTTCGACCTTCTCGGTGCGGAAGCAGTGCTGGTAGCGCAACCCCAGCCAGTTCGGGGTGACACCGGCCCACTCGGCAACTGCGAAGGACGAGATGCCCATCCTCAGCCACTTCACCAGGCGGGACTCACGGAGAATCGAGATCGGCTCCCCCAGACGCCACGAGTACAGCTCGTCCCGCGAAAGGACGGCCTGCTGGGCCTGCTCCCAGACCCATTTGTAGACGGAAGGCGAGAGCGCCCCACCTCCCATACCGGGAAAGAGCAGGTCGTCCTCCTGTAGACCAGCGTCGCTGATCCACCCACGCAGGAACTCCACGGCCTGCGGCTGGAGCGGAATTTCCCTTGCCACACCTTTGTGACGGGCTGTCAACTTACCCAGGTCGCCCTCCGGGAGCACCACGTCGCTCACTCGCAGGGCGCGAGCCTCACCCGGTCGCAGAGCCTGCTCGGCCACGATGCGCATGAAGGGGTGCACCGAGCGATGGGCACCCGCATGCCCGCGCATCCACTCGAGCAGCGATCGAACCTGCTCCTCGGAATACAACCATTCCTCGTCCATGACCTCGACATACATAGCTCTGAACTCCTCGGGGAAACAACGGAATGCGTCACGCGGGGATCAGCGCGACAGGTTCAATGGTCTGCGGAATCGCCGGTTTGGCTAACCGGCGATCGTCGGCTATGTTTCGCCCGACACAGCGCTCACGGCATCCAGGCGCATGCGGAACAGCAGGGCGTAGCCGCGCTTCTCCGGACCGCTCTAGGTTTGCTTGCTTCGCCGCGCCATTCCAGTCCGTTGCACCCTCAATGTGTCTGCCGTCGGCGAATCAGAACGCCCCAGGATCACGCAGGAGCGCCGCTACCGGCGCGCTCGCCTGGCGGTCGACGCCAGAGAACAGAGCAGGCTTCTTCTAAGCGCCTGCCCTGTTGTCAGCGGTGGCAGCCAGCAATCACTGGTCTCGACGACGGCCGAACGCTCAGCCGACGCCGACAGGGACTCGAAGTTTCGTGCAAGAGAGCCGTCCAGCAGCCTCGTAGACACGCGGGAGGACCCCTACGAGGCAATGCCCAACTCTGGAAGATCCCGTCCGCCGAACAGGTCGTCGAAGCGGCGGGCTCCTTGCGTAGAAATCAGAAAGTACGGGGCCCCGGAGCCGACAACGCTGTGCAGCCCTTGCTGCCCCGCGATGAGGACATCATGTGGCGCCCACACGTCGAGCCCATCGAACACGTAGTAGACCGGGAGACTGGTCCAGGCAATGAGCTGCAAGTGCGCCAGAACTGCTGAGCGTTCAACGGCATGACGCCCTGTTCGCTGGCTGGTCATCCCACCCTTACAGTCGATCAGCACCAGGTCCCGTGCCTTCGCCGCAATGAGATCCGGAAACCAGCGAATGGAGCTGTCCGTTCTCCGGAGCGCGCATTGGAGCGCCCGGCTCAGTAGACCCTGCCCCCAGAAATCCACTTCCCATCCTCGCCCGATGAGTTGCTCGGCGACGTGCCGCTCGTGCGCATCGCCTATCGCTTTCCGCTGCTGGAAGCTCGCCATGAATGCAGTGTGACCCGCCGAGCGAAGTAGGTAACTCTCCGTGGATCAAACCAGGCCAGTCCCACTCTGTCTCAGTAGTTCTCACTGTGTTCGCGCCAGTCCGTGGACGTCCGGCAACGTCCGCAGACGCTCTCCTCAACTTGGCCGAAATGCAACGGAAAAGGCCGCCTATCGACCGCTCCCGATGCAAGAGGAAGCCGTCGCTCTGCGCCCGTGGCACTTCCGTACGCCCCCAGAGCGTTCGAAACTGCGACAACGGCGGATCCTCACGCACACAGCCGCGACTACATGCGGACGGTGGGGTCTCAACTCGCCGGAGCGGAGCCAACACTGTAGTTGCTTCGCGATCTGGTGCATTGCCAGTGCCCACTCACTCCGCAACGACGGCATCCGGCTCAGAAATCACCCACTACGGAAGCTGGACGGCGTGCCTGGCCGTTCGCCCTCCCTGACACCTTGACGACGCCTTCATAAAGAGAGCTGGACGTGCACACCCAGCCAGCCAACCGCCTTCAAGTCACGGACGAGCCACTCATAGGCAAGCTCAGTCGCCGGGCGGGATGAGCCAGTGGACAGTTCGCGATCTACGTAGTAGGGCCGATGGAAGTTCGTCTTGGAACCGACCGGCCCACCGGGGAACGGCGAGGTAGGGCCGAACCCCGGCTCGGTCCACAGGTCCAGGTCCACCTCAGGTGGGTCATTGCGGCGCCCTGCGGCCTTGGGACGGAGGGTATGGACCAAGCCGCTGTGCGACCCGTCCGTGTCGTCCTCCGGCATGACCACCATGCCTTCGGCGCTCACGGGCAGGGCGCTGTACAGGCCCAGCGCAGAGGCGAGGGACGGGAAGTTCAGTTCGACCAGCTGTCGGTAGCCGATGAGGGCGTCTCGCAGAATCTGTCTGGTGATCCCCAGCGTCAGCAACGGGGAGTACCCCTGCCACATCCGTCCACGCCGCGGGATTTCCTGATCCGGTTCGCCGTACGGTCTGCGCAGCACCTCGTCGGTAACACCGGCCAACTGGGAGTGCAACCACCGGATGTCCGCCGAGTCGTAGGTGTAGCCAGCAACTTGATGGGTGTACCGCACGGATGTCCGCACATGCTCCATCATCGCCTCAACTCGCCGGCGCACTTCAGGCACAGAGACGCCATCGCGGGGCACGTTTCCCTGGCGGAGTCGCTGCGCAAGGTGCCACAGCCGCTCATGGGCCAACGGAGAATCCGGCGGCACCAGAAGAGCACCACGTCGGACTACACGCTCAAGGGGATCGCGGATCCGACCGCGGGCCCACTCCCACCTGCCCAGCGGATCACCGGGAAAGAGGTGCTGACTCCACCATCGCCATTCGGGGTCTTCACGGTTCGACGGGTGCGAGGCCATTGGAGTCACCGCGGGCGGCTCGGAGGAGTATCTCGACGGAGAGATGGCCACCCAGCCCTCCTTCGCCCACACTCCCCACCGAGGCAGCCGTCCATCCCGCATATCAACAAGCGAGCCGCTCAGCGGACCGAAACCCTCAACAAGGGCCTCGAGCGCCTCCCGCAGCCAAGTGCCTGCGATTTCAGCGGTTCGGAGTTCGTCGTCCGCCCGGCCCAGTCGGGCGATGGCGGTCCTGGCCCTGTCTTCAGCCTCGCGCATGCCATGGTGTTGCTTCTTGCCCCGGGCGATCTCGTCGAACGTCCAGGAAGCGGCCGCAGGGTTGGCCCGAGCAAGGCGGAGCATAAGGTTCTCCGCTTCGTCCGGGGCACTCGCGCTCACGGCGAACGCGATCGCGTAGCGCCACCGGGGGAAAGCGTCGGCAGTGACGATCTCCTCCGGCAGTACGGAGCCCTTGCGCAGGGCCTGGGCGCCGAAGTGCTGCTCGAAGACAGGCAGGGCGAAGCGGAGGCCCTCAGCTTCCTGGACGACCAGACCGGTGTCGGTCAGCTCCCACACCTCGGCTTCATGCCCGAAGTGCTGAGCGGGGACTGGACCGCCGGCATTCAGGACGTGTACGGCGAGACGAGCAAGGCGGTCCCAGGTCTGTGAGGATGGGGAACCCTTGCGCCGTCCTTTGATGACGGACGCGGCCAGACCGGACAGCAGCTCCAGGCTGGTCACCCGTGCGTCTTCACCGGCCAGGAGGCGGGAGGCGACGGACAGGGCTTGAAGGGGGCTGGTCAGCAGGTCCTGTACTTCTCGCTCTTCGAAAAGCATGCGCGCGTCGTCGCCGATCACAAGGTCGAGAAGTTCCGCGCCTCTCCGCACTGACCACGGGGCGACCTCGTGCACCACAGCCCTGCCCAGCTCGATTCCAGGTCTGCACGTGGCGAGAATCCGGGCGGTCGGGTGGGCGGCCAGCAAGAGCCTGGCCTCGTACAGGAGCTGTGCAACCTGCTCGGGTGAGATCCGATCGAGATCGTCGATCACGATACGTCCGAGTCCACTCGCCGGCTCGCCGCCCGCGCGTGTGATGGCATCCAGCAGATCTGGAACGGCCTTGCCCGCATCCACCCATACAGGGATCACGACATCGGGGTCACCCGCTGCCTCGCGGAGCCCTTCCCGCAACCAACTCTCGGCTTCCTCACTCTTGCCGGCTCCCATGGGCGCGACCAGAACCGCCAGAGTGCCGACGGGGACAGTCACCACCGGCAGTGAGGACTTGTCAGCCCAGTCCAGAACGGCATCGGCACGCTCCTCGGGCACAAGGCTCAGTCGTGCCTCACGGCGGTGCTGCGAGGCACGGGCTGCATCAGTGAGGGCATCTGACCTGGGCTTGTGTCCGGCGGACACGGCGTCGAGCAAATGTGCGAGGACGTCACCGGAGGTGATGGCACCGGCGTAGGTACGGCGGATGGAGTCGTACCGATCCAGGTAGCGGCACAGCTGGTCGTGGTGCCACACCGCCCAGCCCTTGAGCCCAAGGCGTGCCGCATACGTGGACACGAATTGCTCAATCCGAGCAATGCCTCCGCTGCCCGGCACGGGAGTCAGGATCACATTGGTGGTGAAGATCAGATACTCGGGCAGCCGCTCCCGCTTCGAAGTCGGGCTCAGCCACGCTTCGAATTCCTCTTTGACCTGCCCCTTCAGCCACGAGACAGCATCCTGGGGCTGTTGATCCGTGCGCTGCCGGAACTTGGCCTGCACGACCCCGTAGCCGCCCCATGCCTCAAGCTCGCTCGGATAGGGCACCCGCCCCTCGAACGTTGCCTCGCGCCCGCCGTCCTTGCCGTCCCCGAAGGCGGAGACGCCCGGCCCGAGGATCTCCTGGGCCAGGGCCTGCGACACGTGCTCGAACTCCCGGGTGCTCAGCCCGCTGAGGCTGTAATCCACCCCGCCATGATGCCGCTGCGGCTATCTCCCGACCGCCCAACGGAACTTTTTCCCCGGCCGGGCCTCTGCGACCACGCCGATTCACGTGGCTTGACCAGCCCAGCAACACGCCTGACAGTCCATCAGAACGAGCGTCAAATGAGCGTCACGAGCGTCATTTCAGCGTCAAGATATCGCCCGTAACGCCCACACCGCACATAATGCGCACGGGCAAAACTGCAGGTCAGGAGCCCTTTGCGGCCGGTTCGAGGATGGCGACACACTCCACGTGATGCGTCATCGGGAACAGGTCGAACGCGCGCAGCGTCCGGACCCGGTAGCCGCCCTCTCGGAAGTACGCCAGGTCGCGGGCGAGGGCTGCCGGGTCGCAGGCCACGTAGGCGATGCGGCGGGCGCCGAGGGAGGCGAGGTGGGCGACCGTCTTCTTGCCGGCGCCCGCGCGGGGCGGGTCCAGGACGATCAGGTCGACCTCGGTGATGCCGGTGCGCGGGAGGACCGCGTCGACCTTGCCCTGTTCGATGCGGACGCGGTCGAACGCGGCGAGGTTGTGCCGGGCGTCCTCCACCGCGCGCTTGCCCGACTCGATGCCGAGGACCGCGCCGTCCGTGCCGAGGCGGTCGGCGAGGGCTCCGGCGAAGAGGCCGACACCGCAGTACAGGTCGAGCGCCATCTCACCCTTGCGCGGGAGCAGCCCCTGCATCACGGCCTTGACCAGCGTGTCGGCTGCCTGCGGGTGGACCTGCCAGAAGCCGCCGCTGCCGACGCGGTACGTGCGGCCGTCGGCGCGTTCGCGGACGAAGGCGCGGCCGTGGACGCGGTGGACGCCGCCGTCCTTCTCCTCGACCCGCATGACGGAGACGGGGCGGTCCAGTTCCACGAGGGGAAGGCGGGCGCCGGGACGGGGCTCCAGGATGACCATGCGGTCCTGCGAGCCCGTGGCGGCGATCACCTCGACCGACTCCATGCCGGACCAGTCGCGCTGCTCGACGCCGAGCTCGCTGACGCCCTCCGCGGCGATCATGCAGTGCTCGATCGGCTCGACCTCGTGCGAACGGTGCCGCCGCAGGCCCGCGTTGCCGTCGGCGTCGACCGCGTACTGGACGCGGGTGCGCCACGAGGGCACCTGTCCCGCGGGCATCTTGTCGCCCTCGGCGGGCACCACCGTGCCGTCCCAGCCGGCCTCCTCGGGCGTGAGGCCCGCGAGGTGGCGCAGCTGCTCGGCGACGACCTCGCCCTTCAGCCGGCGCTGGGCTCCGGGCTTGGCGTGCTGCCAGTCGCAGCCGCCGCAGCGTCCGGGGCCCGCGTAGGGGCAGGGCGCCTCGACGCGGTCCTTGGAGGCGTCCAGGATCTCGACGGCGTCCGCCCGCAGGAACCGCGCGCCCTCCTCGCCCTCGGTCACGCGTGCGACGACCCGCTCACCGGGCAGCGCGTGGCGTACGAAGAGGACCTGGCCCTCCGACGTACGGGCGATGCAGTGCCCGCCGTGGGCGACGGGGCCGATCTCGACCTCGTACTCCTCCCCCACCAGCGAGTTCTTCGGTTCTGCCTGCATGGCGGGGTGACTCCAGGTGCGAAAAAGGGGGAACGGCCGGACAACAGCCCACCAGTCTACGTGGACACCGCCCGGCCGTTCACCACGAGCCCGGCGGGGCCGTCGATCACGGGCCCGGCGGGGCCGTCCGCCAGGCCGTTCGGCACGACGCCGGCCCCGGCCCCGACGCCGGCTCGGGTTCCGTTTCCGGTCCCGGGTCCCGGCTCGGGTCCGGGTCCGGGGCCTTCGCCGGTCCGCGTGGGCCTCAGCCCTTGCCGGTCGGTTCCTTCGTACGGTGCTCGGCGGGGCCCCGGCGCACCGCACCCGGCGCGTTCCACTCCTGGCGCCTGCGGGCCCGCTTCTTCGCGGCCTCGGAGGACTCCAGCTGGTAGGGAACCGACGTCACCATCACCCCGGGGGTGAACAGCAGCCGGCCCTTGAGGCGCAGCGCGCTCTGGTTGTGCAGCAGATGCTCGTACCAGTGGCCGACCACGTACTCGGGGATGATCACGGAGACCGCGTCGCGGGGCGACTCGCGGCGCAGCCCCTTGACGTACTCGATGACGGGGCGGGTGATCTCGCGGTACGGGGAGTCGAGGACCTTCAGCGGCACGTCGATGCTGCGCCGCTCCCACTCCTCGCGCAGCGCCTTCGTCTCGACCGGGTCGACGTTGACGCTGAGCGCCTCCAGGGTGTCGGAGCGCAGCAGCTTGGCGTAGGCGAGGGCGCGCAGGGTGGGCCGGTGGATCTTGGAGATCAGGACCACGGAGTGGACGCGCGAGGGCCGGACCGTGTCGTCGGAGGGGACCTCGTCCTCGGGGGCGGCGATCTCCTCGGCGACCCGGTCGTAGTGCTTGCGGATCGCCGACATGGTCACGTAGAAGATGCACATCCCGAGCAGCGCCACCCAGGCGCCGTGGGTGAACTTGGTGACGAGGACGACGACGAGCACCAGCCCGGTGAAGAAGGCGCCGAAGGCGTTGATCGCCCGTGAGCGGATCATGTGGCGGCGCTTGGCCTGGTCCTTCTCGGCGGCCAGGTGGCGGTTCCAGTGCCGGACCATGCCGGTCTGGCTGAGCGTGAAGGAGACGAAGACGCCGACGATGTAGAGCTGGATCAGCCGGGTCGAGTCGGAACCGTAGATCACGACGAGGAGCATGGCCGCGCCGGCGAGCAGCACGATGCCGTTGGAGAAGGCGAGGCGGTCGCCGCGGGTGTGGAGCTGGCGCGGCAGGTAGCGGTCCTGGGCGAGGATCGAGCCGAGCAGCGGGAAGCCGTTGTACGCGGTGTTGGCCGCGAGGAACAGGACGAGCGCGGTGGCCGCGGCGAGGACGATGAACAGGAAGCTGCCGTTGCCGAACACGGCCTCGGCGACCTGGGAGATCACCGGGTCCTGGACGAAGCCGGAGCCGACGGCGGCGCCGTTGTGGATCAGGTCGGCCGCCGGGTTCTCGGCCATGCGGACCTTGGTCGTCATGGCGAGCGCGATGATGCCGCAGAACATGGTGACGGCGAGCAGGCCCATGAGCGCGAGGGTGTTCGCCGCGTTCTTGGACTTCGGCTTGCGGAAGGCCGGTACGCCGTTGCTGATCGCCTCGACGCCGGTGAGGGCCGCACAGCCCGAGGAGAAGGCGCGCAGCAGCAGGAAGACGAGTGCGAAGCCCGCGAGGCCCTGGTGTTCGGCCTTGATGTGGAAGTCGGCGGTGGGCGCCTTCATGGTGTCGCCGAGCACGATGGCGCGGAAGGCACCCCAGACGATCATGATGAAGACGCCGGCCACGAAGACGTAGGTGGGGATCGCGAAGAGCTTGCCCGACTCCTTGACCCCGCGCAGGTTCATCAGGGTCAGCAGCACGATGACGGCGACGGCGCAGAAGACCTTGTGCTCGACCACGAACGGGACGGCGGAACCGAGGTTCTCGACGCCGGAGGCGATCGACACGGCGACGGTGAGGACGTAGTCGACGAGGAGGGCGCTGGCGACGGTGAGGCCGGCCCTGGGCCCGAGGTTGGTGTTGGCGACCTCGTAGTCGCCGCCGCCGCTCGGGTAGGCGTGCACGTTCTGCCGGTAGGAGGCCACGACCGTGAACATCAGCACGACGACCGCGACGGCGATCCAGGGGCTGAAGTGGTAGGCCGACACGCCCGCGATGGAGAGGACGAGGAGCACTTCCCCGGGCGCGTACGCCACGGAGGAGAGCGGGTCGGACGCGAAGACGGGGAGTGCGATGCGCTTCGGCAGGAGCGTTTCTCCGAGCCGGTCACTGCGCAGCGCACGCCCGATCAGGATCCGTTTGGGCACGTCGGTCAGTTTGGACACGCAGAGGATCGTAAGCGTTCGAACGGGAGGCCGCCCACCCGCCACCCGCATCTGCCCACAACCGTTGCCGGGCGGGCGCGGGGGCGTCATTCCGCGAGGCACATCCGGGTGAACTCCGGGTGGTTCCCGGCCCGCCTTCCGCGGGCTCGACCGGCGGGTATGTCTCCATGGCGAAACCTCTCACCGCATTCTCACCCGTCCCTGTCCCCCGACCCCCGTCCCCGTCCCCGTCCCTCGACCCGTCCCCCATGGCGCCCGCCATACGCCCGCCGGACGCCGGACGCCCGCCCGACGCCCGCCGGACGCCCCGTGCCGGACGCGACCGCGGAACTCGTCGGTGCCGTCGCCGGACGCGTCGGGCCCGGCGCCCTGGCCCGTCGTCAGCGTCCGGAGCGTCCGGCGCATCGGGCACCGCCCGCTTTCCGCCGTCGCCTCGCGGACGGGGGTCCGCCGGCCTCCGCCCGCGGCGAACCCGCAGGCGACCGTGCACAGGGGTGCCCTCCGCAGACCGTGCGTGTGTAGCTTGGGCGACGGTCTGAGACCCTGTCCGGGCTGACCCGTAACCATTGACATCGGAAGGACGGTCGTGCACATCGTCATCATGGGCTGCGGAAGAGTGGGTTCCGCTCTAGCCCAGACCCTGGAGCATCAGGGGCACACGGTCGCTGTGGTCGACCAGGACCCCACCGCCTTCCGACGACTGGGCTCCGGGTTCGGCGGCCGTCGTGTCACCGGAGTCGGCTTCGACCAGGACACCCTGCGCGAGGCGGGCATCGAGGAGGCCGGCGCCTTCGCCGCCGTCTCCAGCGGAGACAATTCGAACATCATCGCCGCCCGCGTGGCCCGCGAGATGTTCGGCATCGAGAACGTCGCGGCGCGCATCTACGACCCGCGCCGCGCCGAGGTCTACCAGCGCCTCGGCATCCCGACCGTCGCCACCGTCCGCTGGACGGCCGACCAGATGCTGCGCCGGCTGCTGCCCTCGGGTGCCGAGCCCCTGTGGCGCGACCCCTCCGGTGGCGTCCAGCTCGCCGAGGTCCACGCCTCCCCCGCCTGGGTGGGGCAGAAGATCAGCCGCATCCAGGACGACACCGGGGTGCGCGTGGCCTTCCTCACCCGGCTCGGCGAGGCCATCCTGCCGACGTCGCAGACGGTGCTGCAGGAGGGCGACCTCGTGCACGTGATGATGCGGACGGACGACGTCGAGAAGGTCGAGGCGGCGTTCGCCGAGGGCCCTGAAGAGGAAGGCGGTCACTGATGAGGGTCGCCATTGCCGGTGCCGGTGCCGTGGGCCGCTCGATCGCGGGCGAGCTCCTGGAGAACGGGCACGAGGTCCTGCTGGTCGACAAGGCACCGACGGCCATCTCGGTCGAGCGCGTGCCGCAGGCGGAGTGGCTGCTCGCCGACGCCTGTGAGATCACCTCGCTCGACGAGGCCGCGCTGCAGCGCTGCAACGTGGTCATCGCCGCCACGGGCGACGACAAGGTCAACCTGGTCGTCTCCCTGCTCGCCAAGACCGAGTACGGCGTGCCGCGCGTCGTCGCCCGCGTCAACAACCCGAAGAACGAGTGGCTCTTCAACGAGTCCTGGGGCGTCGACGTCGCCGTCTCGACCCCGCGCCTGATGTCGGCGCTCGTCGAGGAGGCCGTCAGCGTCGGCGACCTGGTGCGTCTGCTGCGCTTCAGCCACGGTGACGCCAACCTGGTCGAGCTGACGCTGCCGCCGGAGTCGGCGCTGGCCGGCACCCAGGTCAGCGACGTCGAATGGCCGCAGGACACCTCCCTGGTGACCATCATCCGGGGCACCCGCGTCCTGACCCCGTCCCAGGAGGACTCCCTGGAGGCCGGCGACGAACTGCTCTTCGTCGCCGCCCAGGCCCGGGAGGAACAGCTGGAGGACCTGCTGTCGGTGCGGCGCGAGGACGCCCGCTGACACCAGCGGCGCGCCCGCGGAATCGGGAGTACGGGGTACGGGAACGGCCGGCCGGAGATCTCCGGCCGGCCGTTCCCGTACCCCGTGTCGCTACGCCTCTCGCCGGTGACGCCCGGCGGCCCCGCGCTCCACGTCGCGCTCCGCCTCGAGCTTCGCCGCCTCGCGCTCCTTCTCGGCGCGCTCCTCCGCCTCCATCTCCGCGAAGACGTCGATCGGCGGCGGCGCCTTGGCGAGGAAGACCCAGGTCAGCCAGACGGCGAGCAGGAACGGCGGGATCTTGAGGGCGACCAGGACCCAGCCGAGCTGCGTGGTGTCGGCCCACCAGTACAGCGGGAAGAGGACCGCGCACTTGGCGAGCAGGATCAGACCCCAGGCCCAGCTCGCCTGACCGTACGCCTTCTTCCGGCCCGGGTTGCGGGTGCGCCAGGAGAGGTTCTCCTTGAACACCGGGCCGAGGATGACGCCGATCAGCGGCGCGCCCGCGAGGGTGCTGACGATGTAGGCGAGGGCCAGGCCGAGCGTGTAGAGCATGCCCGGCAGGTAGAAGTCCTTGGCGTTGCCGGTCATCATCGCGAAGACCACACCGAACGCCACGCCGAAGACGCCGCTGAAGGCGTGCTTGACGGTGTCCCTCATGGCGAGGCGGACCACGACCAGGATCACGGACATGGTCACGGCGGCGATCGCCGCCCAGTGCAGGTTCTTGTTGATCGTGAAGATGGTGACGAAGAGCAGGCCGGGCACCACCGTCTCGACCATGCCCCGAACGCCGCCGAAGGCCTCGAAGAGCGCGGCCTCGGTCACCGCTCTGGAATCCTGCGGCGCGGCATCCTGCTGGGCGTCTTCGGTCGGCTTGTCGAGCGACGTCACCGGCTACTCCCGTCCGAGCGGTCTGAGTTCGTACTTCGGATTGAACAGCACCCTACGGCCCCGGCTCATCGAGACCCGGCCGGTCGCGATCAGCTTGCGCCCCGGTTCTATCCCGACGATGGAGCGTCTGCCCAGCCACACCACGTCCAGTGCCGCCGTGCCGTCGAACAGCTCGGCCTCCAGGGCCGGGACACCGGCGCGCGGACGCAGCGTGACCGTGCGCAAGGTACCAGTAACCGTGACGACCTGACGGTCACGGCAGTCACCGATACGTGTGCAGCCGGCGGTCTCGGCGTCCTCCCGCAGCTCCTCGGACTCCAGGTCCTCCTGGGACGAGGAGAGCCGGTCGAGCATGCGCCGGAACCGGCCCACCGGCTTTTCGGAACGAGGGACAGCACTCATATCGAAAGGGTACCGGTGGCCGTGGGCGGCACAGGCGCCGGTGCGAGGCACAACACAGCGGCCTGACGACACCCCGGCCGGGGGCGGACGGACCACCGGCGCTCGACGGCGGTCACGACGGCGGTCAGTGCTCGACGATCTCCCCGTCGCGCAGCTCCAGCACGCGGTCGGCGAGGCCCAGCAGGTTGGCGTCATGGGTGGCGACGAGCGCGGCCGGGGGCCCGTCCTCCCCGAGCGCGTCCGAGAACCCGTCCGACTGCCCGCCGCGCACGACCGCGCGCAGCAGCTCCATGACGGCCAGGCCGGTCTCCGCGTCGAGCTGGCCCGTGGGCTCGTCGGCGATCAGCAGCGCGGGCCTGTTGGCGAGGGCGCGGGCGATGGCCACGCGCTGCTGCTGGCCGCCGGAGAGTTCGCCCGGCCGCTGCCGCGCGTGGTCGGCGAGGCCGACGAGGGCGAGGAGCAGCTCGACGCGCTCGTCGCGCTCCCGGGGAGCGGTGCGGCGCAGCCGCATCGGCACGCCGACGTTCTCCGCGGCGGTCAGGATGGGGATCAGTCCGAAGGACTGGAAGACGAAGCCGATCCGGTCCCTGCGCAGGGCGAGCAGACCGTTCTCGTCGAGCCGCCCGAGGTCGCGCCCGTCCACGGTGACGCGCCCCTCGTCCGGCTCGTCGAGCCCGCCGACGAGGTTGAGAAGGGTGGTCTTGCCCGATCCGGAGCGGCCCTTGAGGGCGACGAGTTCACCGCGCCGCACCTCGAGACCGACACCGCGCAGCGCGTGGACGGCCGCCGCCCCGCTGCCGTACGAGCGGTGCACGTTCTCGACGCGCACCATGGTGTCCGTTGTGTCCCTGCTGCCCGTGGTGTCCGTGGCGACCTGGCTCATGTGCGGCTCCCTCCCCATGGGCCGGGCGCCAGTATCGTCACCGGGCGCCCGGCCGGGCAATGGGTTCAGCTCGGGTTGTCCCCGTGGGTCAGCGTCTCCCAGGCCACGAAGAGGTTGTTGCTGCCGGCCGGGCGGTTCTGCTCGGTGAGCCTGCCGGTGTTGGTCATCGCGACGCCGCGGCGGTTGTGCAGGGCGTTGTAGCCGACCTCGGTGACCGGTCCGAGGCCGCGGTGGAGCGTTCCGCCGCACAGCCAGCCCGGCGGCGTCTCGCCCAGCTCGTACTGGGACTGGAAGCCGAGGGCCTGCCGCAGCCGCTCACCGACGTCGGTGCCGTACAGGTCCTGGCCCTGGATGCGGCTGGTCTCGGCGATGTGCGAGATCGCGGAGATCCCGTACCCGGTGTGGGTGAAGTCGCGGCAGGTCTCCTGGGTGAGCCCGGTGACGAAGGTGGACTGGCCCTGCCAGTACTTGACGATCTTGTCGCGGGTGTCGAGGTGCTGGCTGGGCACGGTCCTGGGCAGGTCGCCGTCGGAGGCGAGGTAGACGTAGGCGGCCGTGCGGGTGCGGAACCTCGCCATGGCCTTGTCGTACGACGTCCTGTCCTCCAGGAAGACGGAGATACCGATGGCGGCCTCCGTCATCGACAGTTCCCAGTTGCCGTTGGAGTTGGACCCGTTGATCACCTCGGGCAGGTAGACGGTGCGCAGCATGGTCGCGAAGCGGCCGGAGTTCGCCCAGGTCCCGGTGTAGGTGTACTTGATGATCTCGGCGGCCTTGGGCCAGGAGGACCCGGCCCAGCCGGTCTGCAGGGGCGCGTTGCTGTTGGTGTGCTCCTGGATCGTGGCCGACCAGGCGTCCATCAGCTCGATGGCCTTCCTGGCGTACCGCTCGTCGCGGGTGACGTACCAGGCGAGGGCGTCGGTGTACGCGGCTATGGCGTCCTCGCGCTCGTCGGTGCAGCCGTTGTTCGGGTTGGAGTACGAACCGCACTCGACGTCGGCGCGCGGCTCGGGGGTGCGCGAGAGCGAGGCGTACTTGCTCGCCATCATCTGGTCGAAGGCACCCTTCCAGGGCTGGGCGCCGACGTTCACCTGGGAGCGCGCGAAGTCCAGCTGCCCCTGGGAGACGGTGACTCCGGGGTGGGCGAAGACGGCGGGGGCGGCGTCGGCCCGGTGGGCGCCGGGCCAGGCGAGGAAACCGGCGATCAGCGCGGCGGTCGCGGCCGCGGCGGTGGCGAGGAGGGCCGGGCGTGGTCTGCGGCGGTGCCGGGCCGGGGTCGCGTGGCCCGCGGACGGGCGTGAGGTGTCTGGCATGTGGGGGGCCATCCGTTCTCGTATGTGAACGATGAGCGCGTGTTTGAACATGCGTGATGGCCGGTGACCTTAGGTCCAGACCAACTTGCCGTCAAGAGAGGGCACTTGAGGCGGGGCGAGGATGCCCGAAAGGTCCCTCCCGGACCGGAACACCCTTCGGCCGACAAAGGGCATGCGCATGAGGAAAGGCATGAGGGGGAGGGCATGAGAAAGGGCCGCACCCCGGCGGGGTGCGGCCCTTGACCAGCGCCAAGGGCGCGGTCGTCGTCAGCGGACCTCGGTGATCTCCGGTCCACGCTGGAGCTGGCCCATGCCGCCGGAGAAGCGGGAGCCGCTCTGCTCCTCCTGCTGGACGCCCTCGGCGACCATCTGCGCGTCCTCCGGCAGCTTCAGGACGATCGGGTCACGGGGCGCCATCGGGCCGTCGCCGCGGACGACGACGGTGTCCCGGAAGATCTGCTCCAGCAGCCCGGCGGCCTGCGGCTGCACGGCGCCCTGACCGGAGATCACTCCGCGCAGGAACCAGCGGGGGCCGTCCACGCCGATGAACCGCACGACCTGGAAGCCGCCCGTGCCGTCCGGCAGCTGCACCGGCACCTGGGCCCGCAGCTCCCAGCCCAGCGGTCCCTCGACCTCGTCGATGACGCCGCCCTGCTGGGTGATGCCGGTGGCGATCTCCTCGCGGACCTCGCCCCAGATGCCCTCACGCTTGGGAGCGGCGAAGGCCTGCAGCTGGACCGCGCTGTCGCGCAGCACCACCGTGGCCGCGACGATCGCGTCGCCCGCGACCTCGACGCGCAACTCCATGCCGTCGACCCCGGGCACGAGGAGACCGCCCAGGTCCACCCGGCCCTCGGACGGGTCACGGACCTCCGAGTCGTCCCAGGGTCCGTCCGGACGCGGTTCCGGCTCGAGCCTCACGCGCTCCGGCTCCGCCTCGTCCGTCTCAGTGTCGACTCCGTCGACGACCTGCTCGGCCTCGCCCGCCGCGTCCTCGGCGGCACTGCCCTTCTTGCGACGTCCGAACACGTCACTGTCCTTCCCGATCGGATACGACCGAAGCGTATCGATTCCCACCCTCGCGGCCGCCCACGGCCGCGTGGCCCCCGGTGGACCCGAAGCCCCCCTCGGCCCGCGCCGAGTCGGGAAGCTGCGCCACCTCCCGGAAGCACACCTTCTCGACCTGCTGGACGACCAGTTGGGCAATCCGGTCGAAGCGCTCGAACCGCACGGACTCGTGCGGGTCGAGATTCACCACGATCACCTTGATCTCCCCACGGTACCCGGCATCCACCGTCCCTGGGGCATTCACGAGGGCCACACCGCAACGGGCGGCGAGGCCGGAACGGGGGTGCACGAAGGCCGCGTACCCCTCGGGGAGCGCGACAGACACGCCGGTGGGCAGAACGGCCCGCTCCCCGGGCCTCAGCTCACGGCTCTCGGTGGTCCGCAGATCGGCTCCGGCGTCCCCGGGGTGCTCGTACGCCGGGAGCGGCACCTCGGGGTCGACGCGGCGGACCAGCACGGGCAGCTCCCCGCCGGGGCCGCGCGTCACGGGTTCACCTCGAAGGCCCGGGCGCGCCGGACCTGGTCCGGGTCGCTCATGGCGGCCTGGATCTCCTCCGGGCGGCCGTTGTCGATGAAGTGGTCCACCTTGACCTCGACGAAGAGGGCGTCCGCGCGGACGGCGACGGGCCCCTCGGGGCCGCCGATCCGGCCGGTGGCACGCGAGTAGATCTTGCGCCCCGCCACGGCCGTGACCTCGGCCTCCAGGTACAGCACGGTGTCCACCGGGACCGGCCGCACGAAGTCCGTCTCCAGCCGGCCGGTCACCGAGATGGTGCGCAGCAGCCAGTTCAGCGAGCCGAGCGCCTCGTCGAGCGCCGTGGCCAGCACACCTCCGTGCGCGAGGCCGGGGGCGCCCTGATGGGCGGCCTTGACGGTGAACTCGGCCGTGATCGAGACCCCCTCGCCGGCGCGCGCCGCGAGGTGGAGCCCGTGGGCCTGCTCCTCGCCGCAGCCGAAACACTGGCCGTAGTGCGCGCCGAGGAGCTCACCGGGGGCGGGAGCTTCGGGGTGTCGGACCGGCGCCGTGGCGTCGGCCGGGGGCTTCAGAGCCGCAGATGTACCACTCACAGGCGCAGACCTTACCCGCGCGTCGGCATACGGAACGCACCGTGCCAAGCTTGTTTCATGCCGCTTCCCGCCTCACCGTACGAAGAACGCCTCACCGCTCCCCGCTCCTGGTGGCTGGTCTGCCTCCTGGTCGGGTTCGCGATGGCCCTGATCCTGCTGCCCTTCGGCACGCTGCCGCTGCTGGGCGGCCTGGTGGGCGGCACCGCCGTCTCGGCGGTCGTGGTGAGCTCGTACGGCTCGATCCGCATCCGTGTCGTCGGCGACTCGCTGATCGCGGGCGAGGCGAAGATCCCCCTCTCGGCGCTCGGCGAGACCGAGGTGCTCGATGCGCAGGGGGCGCGCGACTGGCGCACGATCAAGGCCGACACACGCGCGTTCATGCTGCTGCGGGCCTACATCCCCGGTGCGCTGCGCGTCATGGTGACCGACCCGGCGGACCCGACGCCGTACCTGTACCTGTCGACCAGGGAGCCCGAGCGGCTGGCGGCGGCGCTGAAGGCGGCGCGCACCTCCGCGTGACCGTCATGACGTGACGGCGGGGTCCCGCGCGGTCCCGGGGCCTGCGGGGCTCTCAGGGGCCGGGCTTCCCCGGGGGCTGCTCGTCCATGCTCAGGGGCTCGTCGGGCCGCTCCAGGGGCGGGAGCTCGGGGAGCACGTCCCAGGGCACCTGGGACTTGCGCAGGTCCGCGCGGATGCGCGCGGCGAGGCGCTTGGTGTCGCGGTGGTTCATGACCGCGCCGACCGCCGCGCCGACCAGGAACGGCATGAGGTTGGGCAGGTCCCGGACCATCCGCTTCATGATCTGCTGGCGCAGCTCGCGCTTCATGGGGCCGCCCAGGGAGGCGTTCAGCGTCGACGGCTTCGTCACGTCGATGCCGCGCTCGGACGACCACGCGTTCAGATACGCGGTGCTGCGCTGCTTGAGGGTGCCGGGCGGGCGGATGCCGTAGACCTCGTGAAGTTCGGCGATCATCTTGAGCTCGATCGCGGCGACGCCGATGATCTCGGCGGCCAGTTCCGTCGGCATGGCCGGGGGGACCGGCATCATCGCCGCGGCGCCGATGCCGGCGCCGACCGTCGAGGTCGCGTTGGCCGAGCCCGCGACGAGCTTGTCCGCGAGCTGCTCGGGGGTCAGCCCGGGAAACTGTGTGCGGAGGGTCACGAGGTCGCGTACGGGGATACGGGGGGCGGTCTCGATGATCCGGTCGGCGAGGTGCGCCAGGGCCGCCCTGGCCCTGCTGCCGCTCCTGCGGATGCCTTCACCGCCCTTGCGGACGCCTTCCCTGACCCCGTGCCGGACGGCTGCGACGCGTCGTCTGGCGACGGGCGCAGGGGTCTCCGCCGGTACGGGAAGGGTCTTCTCGGCGTCCATGGGGAAGCCTTTCGGGTCTTGCTGGTCCTGCGCGTCATACGGGTGCTTCGGGTGCTGCTGCTGTTGCTGCTGGTTCCGCGGGTGTCGCTTGTGCCGCTTCTCCCGCTGGTCCTGCGGGTGGTTCCCGTCCTCCTGCTCCTGTTGTGCGGCCGGTGCTTCGAGCGAGGCTGATCCTGGTCGGGAAGAGCCCCGCTCGTCGTCACGCACGCCGTCAGAGCCGCCTGGCGGCCCTTCGTCCGCTCCCCGGTGAGGAGAGCGGCGCTTCCAAGGAGGGGTCGAGCCGGTCACGGCCGGCCCTGCCTCAGTCGCAGTCGCGGCAGATCGGCTGACCGTTCTTCTCGCGGGCCAGCTGACTGCGGTGGTGCACCAGGAAGCAGCTCATGCAGGTGAACTCGTCCTGCTGCTTGGGAAGTACCCGGACGGCCAGCTCCTCATTCGAGAGGTCCGCTCCGGGAAGCTCCAGGCCCTCTGCGGCCTCGAACTCGTCGACGTCTACCGCCGAGGTCGACTTGTCGTTCCGGCGTGCCTTGAGCTCTTCAAGGCTGTCCGAGTCGACGTCGTCGTCGGTCTTGCGTGGGGTGTCGTAATCCGTTGCCATGTCGCTCTCCCCCTCTGGGTGTCTGCGGTGTCTCCAGCGCACGTAACGCGTGAGAGGCCGGACTTGTGCCCGACCTGAGGCGGAGATTTTGCCTCACATCAAGGTCTGTTACTCAATCGACACCCAACCGGACTCCTCATGAGTGATCGGCTTGGATGGCGAAGGGGACCGTACACGGTCCTAATGCCGCACTTCAAAGGCGTCTCACCGTGTACTTCCCGTGATCTCATGCCCCGAAAACCCGGACGTTCCCGGCTTTCCGACAGCCTGCATGATCACGGAGAGTGGATGGCCGGAAAATCGCGCTTGTGATCGATCACACACGACCCTCCGTGGGAGACGGCCCGAAAATTCCGCTCAAAGCGAACATCGCCGTGTGTCGGCGACATGCTCTCAGATGGGCAGGGTGACCCGCATCACGAGTCCTCCTCCCTCGCGGGGCTCCGCGGTGATGCGGCCTCCGTGGGCGCGGGCCACGGACCGGGCGATCGAGAGTCCGAGCCCCACCCCCTTGTCGCTGCCCGTGCGCTCGGTACGCAGCCGCCTGAACGGCTCGAAGAGGTTGTCGATCTCGTACGCCGGCACGACCGGCCCGGTGTTCGAGACGACCAGGACGGCCTGGCCGTGCTGGACCTCGGTGGTGACCTCGACCCAGCCTCCCTCGGGCACGTTGTACCGCACGGCGTTCTGGACGAGGTTCAAGGCGATCCGCTCCAGCAGGACGCCGTTGCCCTGGACGACGGCGGCGGCGTGCTCGCCGCGGATCTCCACGCCCTTGGCCTCCGCCTCCGACAGCACCTGGTCGACCGCGCGGGAGGCGACCTCGGCGAGGTCCACCGGTTTGCGCTCCACGATCTGGTTGTCGCTGCGGGCGAGCAGCAGCAGGCCCTCGACGAGCTGCTCACTGCGCTCGTTCGTGGCGAGCAGGGTCTTGCCCAGCTGCTGGAGCTCCATCGGGGCCCCGGGGTCGGACAGGTGCACTTCGAGCAGGGTGCGGTTGATCGCGAGCGGAGTGCGCAGTTCGTGCGAGGCGTTCCCGACGAACCGCTGCTGGGCCGTGAAGGCCCGCTGGAGCCGCTCCAGCATGTCGTCGAAGGTGTCGGCCAGCTCCTTCAGCTCGTCGTCGGGGCCGTCCAGCTCGATGCGCCGGGACAGGTCGGAGCCGGCCACCGCGCGCGCGGTCCTGGTGATCCGGCCGAGCGGCGACAGCACCCGGCCCGCCATCGCGTACCCGAACGCGAACGCGATGATCGCGAGGCCCAGCAGGGCGAGCAGGGAGCGGCTGAGGAGGTTGTCCAGGGCCACTTGGCGCTGGTGGTCGACGCAGGTGCTGATCGCGGCGTTGAACTCGGAGAGCGACAGGTTGCCCGTGTTGACCGCGGGGCAGTTGTCGCTGCTGACCTTGATCTGGTTTCCGCCCTCGATCTTGAAGAGCGGTTCGTTGCCCGTGTTGAGCGCCTGCGCGGCGAGCAGGTAGATGATCGACAGCAGCAGTATCCCGGCGATCAGGAACATGCCGCCGTAGAGCAGGGTGAGCCTTATCCGGATGGTGGGTCGCAGCCAGGGGAAGGGCGGCTGGGGCTTCCTGGGGTCCCAGGTCGGCTTCGGCGGCGCGGTGGGGGGTACGGGGGTCGTGGCCACGGTGTCAGATCCGGTATCCGGAGCCCGGCACGGTGACGATGACGGGGGGCTCGCCCAGCTTGCGGCGCAGGGTCATCACGGTGACGCGCACGACGTTCGTGAACGGGTCGGTGTTCTCGTCCCAGGCCTTCTCCAGGAGCTGCTCGGCGGAGACGACCGCGCCCTCGCTGCGCAGCAGCACCTCCAGGACGGCGAACTCCTTCGGCGCTAGCTGGACCTCCTTGCCGTCGCGGAAGACCTCCCGGCGGTTCGGGTCGAGCTTGATGCCGGCGCGCTCCAGGACGGGCGGCAGCGGCACGCTCGTACGACGGCCGAGGGCGCGCACGCGCGCGGTCAGCTCGCTGAAGGCGAAGGGCTTGGGCAGGTAGTCGTCGGCGCCGATCTCCAGCCCCTCGACGCGGTCGCTGACGTCCCCGGAGGCGGTGAGCATCAGCACGCGCGTGGGCATGCCGAGCTCGACGATCCTGCGGCAGACGTCGTCGCCGTGCACGAGGGGGAGGTCCCGGTCGAGGACGACCACGTCGTAGTCGTTCACACCGATGCGCTCCAGCGCGGCGGCGCCGTCGTACACGACGTCGACGGCCATGGCCTCCCGGCGCAGTCCGGTGGCCACCGCATCGGCGAGCAGCTGCTCGTCCTCGACGACGAGTACGCGCACGTCGCTGTCCTTCCTGTGGCCACCCGCGCGGCCGGTCCGGCGACGCGGGCGGGGGTCTGATGGGATCCTCCCGCTCGGGCGCAGCCGAGAGCCGGGGAGGGCGAGGCTCCATCCTGCCCTTTTCGGCCATAAGTCGGCTGTAAGGCGGGTCTGGGCGGCGGGGAGCCGCTTGCGGTGGCGGGTGGGCCCGGCGGGCCTCCGGGGGCCTGCGGGAGGCCCGCACGGGGCTCGCGGCGGGAGATTTCAATGCACGGGAATACAAATATTTCTCGTGCGGTTGAGGTTTCCGCGGAAGAGAGCCGGGGGAGGACGGCTTTACACCCCGCGATCACGCTCTGCATGTGGCACGCCACGCATCCGGCAGGCCACGGACCGCTTCCGCAGAGCGGTCGTGGAGGTCCGGCACCGTCGCCGCCCAGTACGGCGCGCTGGGCACCCACAGGAGACGTGATCGCCCCTTCCGAACGGCACACCCCCGTGCCACCGACCCACGACCCAGGACGAGGGGGCGCAGCATGGACGCTTTCACCACAGGACTTCTGCAGCGCATAAGGACGACCGAGTCCGACCTGACGCGGGCTCGCGAGACAGGCGACGACTTCCTCGTGGAGGTCGAGCAGGGCGAGCTGGACGATCTGCACCGGCTCGCCTCCGAGCACGGTGTGGAGGTCGGCTCGCGGCTGATCAGCCACCAGGGCGTCTGATCGGTTCGCACCGTCCCGGCCCGCAGGACCAGGTAAAGATCTGAGCAGGACACACGAAGCGGGGCCCCGGCATCGATCCAGTGCCGGGGCCCCGCTTCGTGCGCGCGAGCCCTCCCGCCACCGCAGTCCCTCCCGCCGCCGTGGGCTCTCGGGCCCGCCCGTGCGCGCTCCGGTGCGCCCGGCGAGCGGCAACCGGAACCCAGGGCTCCTCGCCCGTGCCCGCCGGCCGCCGCCCGGCGCGTCAGTCGTGCCAGGCGCCGAGCTCCTCCAGGCGGGCCTGGAGCGGCTCGAAGAGGCCGGGCGGTGCCGCCACGGTCAGGTCGGTCGACAGGGGCAGGCCGGGGCGCCCGCCGGTCAGCGCGCCCGCCTCCCGGGCGATCAGGTCGCCCGCCGCGTAGTCCCAGGGGTTCAGCCCGCGCTCGTAGTACGCGTCCAGCCGGCCCAGGGCCACGTCGCACAGGTCGATGGCCGCCGATCCGCCGCGGCGGATGTCGCGCACCTGCGGGATGAGCTGCCGCACCACGTCGGCCTGCCTGGCCCGGCGGTCGGCGAGATAGCCGAAGCCGGTGCCGACCAGGGCCAGGCCGACCTCGGGAGCGGGCCGCACGCGCGCGGGACGGTCGTTCACGTACGCCCCCTGCCCCAGGACGGCCCGGTAGGTCTCCCCGCGCATCGGGGCGGCCACCACGCCGACGACGGTCTCCCCGTCCTTGCGGGCGGCGATCGACACGGCCCAACTGGGCAGACCGTAGAGGTAGTTGACCGTTCCGTCGATCGGGTCGATCACCCACTGGACGCCGCTGGTGCCCGCCACGCTGGCGCCCTCCTCGCCGAGCACGCCGTCGTCCGGCCTGCGCTCGGCCAGCAGTCCGGTGATCAGTTTCTCGGAGGCGATGTCCATCTCGGTGACGACGTCGGCCGCGCTGGTCTTGGTCGCGGCCACACCGAGATCGTCGGGGCGCCCGTCGCACAGGAAGGCGCCCGCGCGGGCCGCCGCGTCGAGCGCGATCCGCAGGAGCTCGGCCTTCAGCAGGTCGGTCGCACCGCCCCGGTCGGACACCTGGCCGTGGTCGGGAAGGTCGTGCTGGTCGGTCACGGGATTCCTCACGCGTAGGGGCTGTCGGCGCCCGCCGCGGCGGGCCGGGGGGCGCGGGCGGGGCAGCAGCCCGCCGGGCACAGGTCGTGACTGGCGCCGAGGGCGCCCAGGGCGCAGGGCGTCACGGGCTGCCCGCTCTCGGTGGCGGCGCGCTCCAGGACGAGTTCGCGCACGGCGGCGGCGAAGCGCGGATCGGCGCCCACGGTGGCCGAGCGGCGCACCGGCAGTCCCAGCTCCCGCGCCTTGGCCTCGGCCTCCGTGTCCAGGTCGTACAGGACCTCCATGTGGTCCGAGACGAACCCGATGGGCGCCATCACGACCGCCGGGACCCCGGCGCCGTGCAGCTCCTCCAGGTGGTCGCAGATGTCCGGCTCCAGCCACGGGATGTGCGGGGCCCCGGAGCGCGACTGGTAGACGAGGCGCCAGGGGTGCTCGACGCCGGTCTCCTCGCGCACCGCCTCCACGATCAGCCGCGCGACGTCCAGGTGCTGCCGGACGTAGGCACCGCCCTCGCCGTGCCCCTCGGCCGGGCCGGACGTGTCGGCGGCCGTGTCCGGGATGGAGTGGGTGGTGAAGGCCAGGTGGGCGCGCTCCCGCACGTCGGCGGGCAGGTCGGCCAGGGACGCCAGGACCCCGTCGATCATGGGCCGCACGAAGCCCGGGTGGTTGAAGTAGTGGCGCAGTTTGTCGATCCTCGGCGGCCTCAGACCCTCGGCCTCCAGCGTCGCGACGGCGTCCGCCAGGTTCTCCCGGTACTGCCGACACCCCGAGTAGGAGGCATACGCGCTGGTGGCCAGCACGAGGACGCGGCCGCGGCCGTCGTTCACCATGTCGCGCAGCGTGTCGGTCAGGTACGGCGCCCAGTTGCGGTTGCCCCAGTACACCGGCAGGTCCAGGCCGTGCTCCGCGAAGTCCTTGCGCAGGGCGTCGAGCAGGGCGCGGTTCTGGTCGTTGATCGGGCTGACCCCGCCGAACAGGAAGTAGTGGCTGCCCACCTCCTTGAGCCGTTCCTTGGGGATACCGCGCCCTCGCGTCACGTTCTCCAGGAACGGGACGACGTCGTCCGGGCCCTCCGGGCCGCCGAACGAGAGCAGGAGCAGGGCGTCGTAGGGGGTGGCATCGAGCACATCTGGCATGTCTCGATCCTGCCACCCGCCCCGGGCACCGGGAAAACGGACCGGGAACAGACCCGCGGACCGCCGGTGGCGTCGGCCCCGTCGGGCGACCGGCGACCGGTATGCACCGGTGCGGCGGAGCCCGGCCGGCCCGTAAGCTGTATCAGCCACCTTCACGCCTTACCGGACCCCGGAGTCCCCGTGCCCAGCCCCTACCGCGCCCTGTTCGCCGCCCCCGGCTCCAAGGGCTTCTCCGCCGCGGGTTTCCTCGGCCGGATGCCCCTGTCGATGATGGGGATCGGCGTGGTCACGATGATCTCGCAGATCACCGGGCGGTACGGGCTCGCGGGCGCCCTGTCGGCGACCATCGCGCTCGCCGCGGCGGCGATCGGACCGCAGGTCTCACGGCTGGTGGACCGGCACGGCCAGCGGCGGGTGCTGCGCCCGGCGACCCTCGCCTCGCTGACGGCCGCCGCCGGGCTGCTGCTCGCCGCGCACTTCGCGTGGCCGGACTGGGTGCTGTTCGTCTGCGCCGCCGGCATCGGATGCGTACCGAGCGTCGGGGCGATGGTCCGCGCACGCTGGGCGGCCGTCTACCACGGCACTCCGCGGCTGCACACGGCGTACTCCTTCGAGTCCGTCGTCGACGAGGTCTGCTTCATCTTCGGGCCGATCATCTCCATCGGCCTGTCCACCGTGTGGTTCCCGGAGGCGGGTCCGCTGCTGGCGGGCTGCTTCCTCGCCGCCGGCGTGTTCTGGCTGACGGCGCAGCGCGCCACCGAGCCGGTACCGCATTCGCGCGAACATCACACCGGGGGTTCGGCGCTGCGCTCGGCGGGGCTGCAGGTCCTGGTGGCCACGTTCGTGGCGACCGGTGCGATCTTCGGCGCGGTCGACGTGGTCACCGTCGCGTTCGCCGAGGAGCAGGGTCACAAGGGTGCGGCGAGCGTCGTTCTCGCCCTGTACGCGGCGGGCTCCTGTCTGGCGGGAGCCGTCTTCGGCCTGCTGCACTTCAGCGGGGCGGCCGAACGCCGGTGGCTGCTGGGCGTATGTACGACGGCCGTGAGTATGATCCCCCTCCTACTGGTCGGAAACCTTCCGTTTCTGGCCGTGGCGCTGTTCGTTGCGGGCCTGTCCATCGCTCCCACGATGATCACGACGATGTCCCTCATCGAACGGCACGTACCACGCGCGAAGCTGACCGAGGGCATGACCTGGGTGAGCACCGGACTCGCGGTCGGGGTCGCACTCGGCTCCTCCGCGGCCGGCTGGGTGATCGACTCCGCCGGCGCGGACGCGGGGTACGGGGTTCCGGCGGTGTCCGGGGCCGTCGCGGTCGTCGTCGGTTTCCTCGGGTATCGCCGGCTGAGCAGGCCGGTCCAGCGTCAGGAGGGGACCCATGAGCAGCACGGCGAGCGGGCGGAACGGCACCTGGCGTAACTGGGCCGGGAACGTCGTCTCCCGGCCGGTACGTGAGGTGGCGCCCGCCTCCGTCGAGGAGCTGTCGGCGGCCGTGCGCAGGGCCGCCGAGGACGGTCTGCGGATGAAGGCCGTCGGCACGGGGCACTCCTTCACGGCTGCGGCCGCGACCGACGGCGTGCTGGTCCGTCCCCACCTCCTGACCGGCATCCGGTCCCCCGACCGTGAGGCCGGGACGGTCACCGTGGAGGCCGGTACCCCGCTCAAGCGGCTGAACACGGCGCTCGCGCGCGAGGGCCTGTCGCTCACCAACATGGGCGACATCATGGAGCAGACGGTGTCCGGCGCGACCAGCACCGGAACCCACGGCACCGGCCGGGACTCCGCCTCGATCGCCGCGCAGATCAAGGGGCTCGAGCTGGTCACGGCCGACGGCTCGGTGCTCAGCTGCTCCGAGAAGGAGAACCCGGAGGTCTTCGCCGCCGCGCGCATCGGGATCGGCGCCCTGGGGATCATCAGCGCGATCACCTTCGCCGTCGAGCCCCTCTTCCTGCTCACCGCCCGCGAGGAGCCGATGACCTTCGACAAGGTCACCTCCGACTTCGACGAGCTCTTCACGGAGAACGAGCACTTCGAGTTCTACTGGTTCCCGCACACCGGCAACTGCAACACCAAGCGCAACAACCGCAGCGCGGGCCCCGAGCGGCCGGTCGGACGGCTCAGCGGCTGGTTCGAGGACGAGTTCCTGTCCAACGGTGTCTTCCAGGCGGCCAGTTCGCTGGGGCGCGCGGTCCCGGCCACGATTCCCACGATCGCCCGGATCTCCAGCCGGGCCCTGTCCGCGCGCACGTACACGGACATTCCCTACAAGGTCTTCACCTCGCCCCGCCGGGTCCGGTTCATGGAGATGGAGTACTGCGTTCCGCGCGAGGCCCTGGTCGACACGTTGCGTGAGCTGAAGTCGATGGTCGACCGCTCCTCGCTGCGGATAGGTTTCCCGGTCGAGGTGCGCACGGCGCCCGCGGACGACATCACGCTCTCCACCGCCTCGGGCCGGGAGAGCGCGTACATCGCCGTACACGTGTACAGGGGCTCCCCGTATCAGGCGTACTTCACCGCCGCCGAGCGGATCCTCACCGCGCACGAGGGGCGTCCGCACTGGGGCAAGGTGCATACGCGCGACGCCGAGTACTTCGACCGGGTCTATCCCCGTTTCGGGGAGTTCACCGCGCTGCGTGACCGGCTCGACCCCGACCGCCGCTTCGGGAACGACTACCTGCGCCGGGTGCTCGGCGCGTAGGAACGGGCGGCCGAACGGGCCGGGGCGGCGCGGGAGAAGACCCACGCACGAGTGACAGCACGTCACCGGAATGATCACTTCCGCTTCCGGTGGCGCCGTGAAGTCCGTCACGTCGGAAGGGCGCGAAACGTTTCCGCGGGCGTCAACTCCCGCCACCCGGAACAACTTGGGCGGCGCGCCCATCCACGCAGGTGGTCCGAATGGAGTACTGTTGCGAGCCCTGGGTCCGGACTCCCGCCAGGATGTCCGGGGCCTGCAGGACCGCCGGAAGGGGGAGCGTTGCACAGGGTGATGAAATTCGTCACTTAGCGTTGCGAACGGTGCCACAACGGCGATCCCGGGCCCGCGCCCGACACGCCGGGCAACTCGGCAAGGTTGTGGCAGGCTGCACCCGGGCAGGCCACACTCGACTAGCGGAAGCAGCGACGCACGTGACGTCGGCAGGCACCACCCGGGAGGTCCCCATGCCGGAACTGCGTGTCGTGGCCGTCTCCAATGACGGCACACGGCTGGTGCTGAAGGCTGCGGACAGCACGGAGTACACGCTTCCGATTGACGAACGGCTCCGCGCCGCCGTGCGCGGCGACCGTCCCCGCCTCGGCCAGATCGAGATCGAGGTGGAGAGCCATCTCCGCCCCCGAGACATCCAGGCGCGTATACGGGCCGGCGCCTCCGCCGAGGAGGTCGCGCAGCTCGCGGGCATCCCCGTCGACCGCGTACGCCGCTTCGAGGGCCCCGTACTGGCCGAGCGGGCGTTCATGGCCGAGCGGGCCCGCAAGACCCCGGTCCGCCGCCCCGGCGAGAACGCCGGACCCCAGCTCGGCGAGGCGGTCCAGGAGCGGCTGCTGCTGCGCGGCGCCGACAAGGAGACCGTCCAGTGGGACTCGTGGCGCCGCGACGACGGCACGTGGGAAGTCCTGCTGGTCTACCTGGTCGCGGGTGAGCCCCACTCGGCGAGCTGGACGTACGACCCGCCGCGGCGGCTCGTCCAGGCCGTCGACGAGGAGGCGCGCTCGCTGATCGGCGAGTCCGAGGACCTGGCGGCGCCCGGGCCGAGCTTCCCGTTCGTGCCGCGGATCGCCCGGCTGCCCCGGGACCGCCCGCTGGACCGCGCCCTCGACCGTCAGATGGAGCGGCCCAGCCTGCCCGCGGCCTCCGCCGAGCCCGCCGAGGAGAGCAGCGGGGAGCGCGACTCGCTCACCAGCCTGCTGGAGGCGGTGCCCAGCTTCCGAGGCGACATGGTGGTGCCGGACCGGCCTGCCGCCGGCAGCGAGCACCCGGCTCCGCCGGAGGAGCCCGGTACGGAGCCCGAGAAGGAGGAGCCCCCGGCGCCCGCGGCGTCGGCCGGCGCGGGTTCCGCCTACGCGGACGTCCTCATGCCCCGCGCGGTGACCAGTCACCGTGACCGCCTCGTCGGTTCGACGGACCGTCAGGCCGAGGCGGACGGCGTCCGTCCGGGCCGCCGCGCCGCGGTCCCGAGCTGGGACGAGATCGTCTTCGGCACACGGCGCAAGAAGCAGGAGTAGCCGCGACGGCCCCGGCCGCACGCCGGACGCCCAGGCGCACGTGAACAGGCGGACGGGTCCGCACCCGAGCGGTGCGGGCCCGTCCGTGCGTGGTCACCGGGAGTCCGCCGGACCACGGTCAGTGAGGAGACGCGGAACCCGTCACCGGGGATCCGGGCCCACGGCGACCGGGCGGTTCGCGTCCCGGCTCCACTCCGACCAGGAACCCACGTAAAGGGCCGCCGGAATGCCCGCGACGGCCAGGGCCAGCACCTGCTGCGCGGCGGACACGCCCGAGCCGCAGTAGACGCCGACCTCCACGTCCTTCGTCGCGCCCAGGGACGCGAAGCGCTCGGCGAGTTCGGTGGCGGGAAGGAAGCGTCCAGTTTCGGCCAGATTTTCCGTGGTCGGCGCCGAGACCGCGCCCGGAATGTGCCCCGCGACGGCGTCGATCGGCTCGACCTCGCCGCGGTACCGCTCGGCGGCGCGGGCGTCCAGCAGCAGGCCCGTGCGGGCGAGTTCGGCCGCGGCGTCCGCGTCCAGCAGCGCACGGGCGCCCGGCTCCGGCACGAAGGTCCCCGGAGCCGGGGCCGGGACACCGGCCTCCAGCGGTCCGTCCCAGGCCGCCAGCCCTCCGTCGAGGACACGCACCGACGGATGGCCCGTCCATTCCAGCAGCCACCACGCCCGTGCGGACGCCCAGCCGAGCCCGCCGTCGTACACGACGACATCACGGTCGCCGGAGACGCCCGCGGCGCGCATCGCGGCGCCGAAGACCTCCAGGTCCGGCAGCGGATGCCGGCCGCCGGCGCCGGGCGGGCCCGCGAGTTCGGCCTCCAGGTCGACGAAGACGGCCCCGGGAAGGTGGGCCTTCTCGTACTCGGGGCGCAGATTCGGGCTGCCCATCTGATAGCGGACGTCGAGCAGGACCGGCGGGTCGGACCCGTCGAGAGCGCTCGTGAGTTCGGCTGCGGAGATGATGGCGTTCATGGCTCCTATCCTCGCCTACGGGGTGGCCGCGTCGGCCAGGTCCGGCTACTGTGCTCGGCCGGGCAGGTCCGATCACCAGGCGTACGGGATCGGGCACATGCTGTACAGCTGATGGACATCACGCGGCAACGGCGCGGAACCGGACGATTTCGACGCATCGGGCATCTTCCGCGAAGGGCCGGAATGCGGCGGCGCGGCCGGGGCGCGCGTGCGACCGATGCTGCGAACATCGGCACGGGCACGCACGCGCGAGGCCGCGGCAGGAGCGCCCGCGGACGGAAGTTGACCGGCCACCGCGAGGGGCCGAGAAGAGAGTGACGATGACGGAGGCACGGGGGTCGGCCGGACCGAACGGCACGACGCACGCCCGGAGAAGCCCCGGCACACCCTGCTGGGTGAGCCTGATGGTGCACGGCATGGAGGCGACCCAGGAGTTCTACGGGGAGCTGTTCGGCTGGGAGTTCCGGCCCGGACCCCCGCAACTCGGCCCGTACGCGCGAGCGGAGATCGAGGGCCAGGACGTCGCCGGCATCGGCCAACTGCCGCCGGACCGGCACCTGCCCGTCGCCTGGACCCCGTACCTCGCCTCCGACGACGTGGGCGTGACGGCCGAGTCGGTGCGGCACTGCGGCGGCACCGTGGGAGTCGGCCCGCTGGACGCCGGTGAGGCGGGCCGGCTGGTGATCGCCTCCGATCCCACCGGGGCCGTCTTCGGCGTCTGGCAGGCAGCGGCCCACCTCGGCACCGACATCACCGGAGTCCCGGGCACACCCGCCTGGAACGAGCTGCTCACCCGCGACACGGTCAGCGTCGGCAAGTTCTACCAGGCCGTGTTCGGCTACGAGGAGATCGCGGCCGACCCGGACGGCATCGACTACCTGACGCTGCGGGTCGACGGCCGCCCGGTCGCCGGCATCCACGGCGTCGGCCGTGCCCTGCCCCGCGACCGCGGACCCCACTGGATGACCTACTTCGAGACCGCCGACGTCGACGCCGCCTCTGCCCGCGTCACCGCACTCGGCGGCCGGCTCGTCACCCCGCCCCACGACTCCCCGCACGGCCGCCTCAGCACGGTCGTGGACCCGGAGGGCGCGAGGTTCTCCCTGGTGCACACGGACCGCTGAGGACTCGGAGAAGGGGGCCGGCATCCTGCTCACGGTCCCGCGTGAGGCAGGGGCGGGGTTCATCGGGCCGGCCTCGCCGGAGCGGCGCGTCCGGCACTCGTACGGGCGAAAGAGCCCTGTCCGGCCACGGCTGGAATAGCAGTGGCCCGCCCCATGTTGCCGCGCTCATGACGACAGACGCGCCTACGACGAACGCGCCGCGGCCCGAAGTGCTGCGCTACACCGCCTTCTCCAGCAGCCCCGACGGCGGAAACCCCGCCGGTGTCGTCCTGGACGCCACCGGTCTGAACGACGCGGACATGCTGGCCCTCGCCGCCGGACTCGGGTACTCCGAGTCCGCGTTCCTGACCGCGCCGCCGGAGGGCCTCGGCGGACCGGAGGGACGGGCGTACCGTCTCCGTTACTTCAGCCCGAAGGCCGAGGTGCCGTTCTGCGGGCACGCCACCGTCGCGACCGCCGTCGCACTCGCCGAGCGGATCGGCCCCGGGGAGATGGTCTTCGCGACGCCCGCGGGGACCGTGCCGGTGGAGGTGACCGACGAGGACGGGACGGTCAGGGTCGTCCTCACCAGCGTGGAACCGCACGTCGAGCAGATCGCCGGCACGGACCTCGCGGAGGCGCTCGCCGCTCTCGACTGGGCCGCCACCGATCTGGATCCGGCCTTCCCGCCCCGAATCGCGTTCGCCGGGGCCCGCCACCTCGTGCTCGCGGCGGCGACGCGCGCCCGTCTCGCGGACCTGTCCTACGACTTCGCGCGCCTCGAAGCGCTGATGCACCGACTGGACCTGACCACCGTCCAGTTGGTGTGGCGGGAGTCGGCCACCGTCTTCCACGCCCGTGACCCGTTTCCCGTCGGCGGCGTCGTCGAGGACCCGGCGACCGGTGCCGCGGCCGCCGCGTTCGGCGCCTACCTGCGTGAGTTCGGCCTCGTCCCCGAGGACGCCGTCCTCACCCTGCACCAGGGCGAGGACCTCGGCCGCCCCGGCGAACTCACCGTGACGCTGCGCGCGGGTGACCGCCGGGTGAGGGTCGGCGGCACGGGAGCGCGCATCGGCTGACCGCGCCCCGGCCGGCCGGGCACGGCCCGACCGCGTCCGGTCAGGTGGACGACACCGGCAGCACGTCCGGTGACAGGGCGCTCGCGTGGGCCGACGCGGCTGTCATGCGGCGGCGGTGGTGGCGGCGGCAGAGGACCTCGTAGCCGATCGCGTCGGACTGGTTGACGTCGCCCACGACCACCTGGGCGCCCTCGACGACCATGGTGCCGCCTATGGTCCGGGCGTTGTGCGTGGCGCGGGCACCGCACCAGCACAGGGCCTCGACCTGGAGGACCTCGACGCGGTCGGCGAGTTCCACCAGCCGCTGCGAACCGGGGAAGAGCTTCGAGCGGAAGTCCGTGGTGATGCCGAAGGCGAAGACGTCGATGTCCAGGTCGTCGACCACGTGGGCCAGCTGGTCGATCTGCTCGGGGGCCAGGAACTGGGCCTCGTCCGCGATCACGTAGTCGGCGCGGCCGCCCCGGGAGAGATGGTCGACGAGGTACGCGTACACGTCCTGGTCGTGCTCCACCTCCACCGCGTCCGTGACCAGCCCGAGCCGTGAGGAGAGCTTCCCCTCCCCCGCCCGGTCGTCCCGCGTGAAGATCACGCCCTGCAGCCCACGCGCCGAACGGTTGTGCTCGATCTGCAGAGCCAGTGTCGACTTCCCGCAGTCCATCGTTCCGGAGAAGAACACCAGCTCGGGCATGACGGGGTGGGAACCTTTCGGCGGCGGGAGGCGGGAAGCAGGAGACAGGAGGGACAGCGGGGAACGGGGAGCGGGCGGGGTCAGGAGCGTACTTGGAGGAGCGGGACGAGCTGCTCCGCGGGGGTCATCGAGCCGTGGTTGCCGACCATCGAGGACTCCTTCGGTTCCCGCTCGGACGCGATGAGCAGGACGTCGTCCCGGGCCGCCGCGACGACGTCGCCGATGCGCGCGTACACCCGCTCGTCGATCCTCGGTCCGAACCAGCCGGCCGCGATCGCCTCGTCCCGGGAGGCCACCCAGAACTGCTCGCCCAGCACCTCGCGCCAGCACGTCAGCACGTCGGCCTCGGCGCCCGGCACCGCGTAGACGTGGCGGGCGCGGCCCTCGCCGCCCAGCAGGGCGACGCCGGCGCTCAGCTCCCAGTCCTCGTCGAAGTCGATGCGGTGCTGCTCGTCGAACGGGATGTCGATCATGCCGTGGTCGGCGGTCACGTACAGGGCGGTGCGGGGCGGCAGCTGCTCGGCCAGGCGCTGGACCAGGCGGTCGACGTACATGAGCTGACCGCGCCAGGCGTCGGAGTCGACGCCGAAGCGGTGGCCCTTGCCGTCGACCTCGGCGTAGTACGTGTAGACGAGGGAGCGGTCGCCCGCGGCCAGCTGCAGCGCCGCGAGGTCCATGCGCTCCTCGCCGGAGAGCCGGCCGTGGAACGTGCCGCCGCTGAGCGCGACCTGGGTGAGCGGGGTGTTCTGGAAGGTCGGGGACGAGACCTGGGCGGTGTGCACGCCGGCGGCGTCCGCGAGCTGGAACACCGTCGGATGGGGCTGCCAGGTGCGCGGCGCGGTCCACGGGTTCCAGCGGAGCTGGTTCATCAGGGCGCCGGTCGCCGGGTCGCGCACCGTGTAGCCGGGCAGGCCGTGCGCGCCGGGCGGCAGGCCCGTGCCGACCGAGGCCAGGGAGGTGGCGGTGGTCGCGGGGTACCCGGCGGTGATCGGCCGGCCGGTGCCGCCGCGGGACGACTCCAGCAGAGAGGCCATGAAGGGCGCCTCGTCCGGATGCGCCCTCAGCTGCTCCCAGCCGAGTCCGTCGATCAGGAACACGCAGTTGCGGTCGGCCGCGGTCAGCTCCGGTATCGCGGCGGTCAGACCGGGGACCTCCATGCCGGCCGCGAGGGTCGGCAGCAGATCGGCGAGCGAACCGGATCCGTACTCCGGTACGGGTGCGGAGGCGAGGGGGAGCGGCTCCGGGTGGTCCCAGACAGGCAGTGCCATCAGCGCGCGACGTCCGCGGTCGCCTCGGAGAGGGCCTGGGCGAAGGCGAGGGCCTGGCGGACCGTCTCGGGGCCGTCACCGGCCTCGCTGACGCGCAGGCTGAGGTCGTCCGCCGTCGAGTTGCCCGTGTAGCCGTGGTCGGCTTCGCAGTTCGGGTCGCCGCAGGCGGCGGGCTCCAGGTCGATGCGGGACACCGCGCCCCAGCCGATGGTCAGGACGACCTCGCGGGGCAGCGTGCCCGGCTTGTACGACTCGGGGTTGCCGACGACGCGGCTGACGACGACCGACGAGATCCGGCCGATCTTCACGGATTCGGTCGACGTGGTGGCGTAGGGCGTCGGCGAGGTGGTGTCGGCGTTCTGCTCGTCGGTGTGGCTGACGATGAAGCGGTTGCCGGTGAGGACCAGCACCGTGACGTGCCGGCGCACCTCGTTCGCGTCGAACGTCGTCTCCTGGTGCACCAGGTACGACCGGATGGCCTCGCCGCCGACGGCGGCCTCCACCGCCTCGGCCACGAGCGCCGGGTAGTAGCCGCTGCGCTCGATCGCCGCTCGCAGCCCCTGGGTCGTCGTACTGGTCTTGGCCATGCCGTCCATCCTACGGTGACCCACTGACTGCCAGGCACCGCTCGGTCCGGTGCGGGCACGGGCCGCGGGAAGCGGCGGCGGCCCGGGCCCGCCGCCGGGAGGGCGGGTCAGTAGACGGGGAGCGTGCGGGGGCCGAGGTCGTCGCGGGCGGGGGCCCGGGCGAGCCGGACGGTCGCGCCGAGCACGCTCAGCCCGTGCGGGGCGACGACGACCGGCTCCAGGGCGACGGCGACCACCTCGGGGTGGTCGTCGACCAGCCGTGACAGCCGCAGCATGAGTTCCTCGAGCGCCGCCGTGTCCACCGGTGCCGAGCCCCGCCAGCCGAACAGGAGCGGTGCCGTCCGGATCGACCGCACCAGCGAGCCCGCCTCCCGGTCGGTGACCGGGATCAGCCGGTGCCCCGTGTCCTGCAGCAGCTCCGAGGCGGCTCCGGCGAGCCCGAACGACAGCACGGCGCCCGCCGCCGGATCGATCACCGCCCGTACGACCGTGTCGACGCCGCGCGGTGCCATGGCCTGCACGACCGGGCGCAGCACGCGCGGCGGACCGAAGAGTTCCGTCAGCTCCGCGTAGGCGCGGCGCAGCTGGTCCTCGTCGGCGAGGTCCAGGCGCACGCCGCCCAGGTCGGCGCGGTGCCGCAGATGCGGTGCGGTGGTCTTGAGGGCGACCGGGTAGCCGAGGGTGCGCGCCGCCGCCACGGCGTCCTCGGGGTTGGGGGCTTCCAGGGCCCGGTGGACGTCGATGCCGTAGCGGCCGAGCAGGGCCCGGGTGCCGGCGGCGTCGAGGGTGAGGGCGTCGCCGCCGGTCAGGAGCCGGTCGATCTGCTCGGCGGCGCCCTTCTCGTCGATGTCGTCGTACTCGGGCACCTTGCCGGGCTCGCTCGCGTCACGCCGCCACTGGGCGTAGCGCACCGCTTCGGAGAGGGCGCGCACGGCCCGCTCGGCGGCCGGGTAGGCGGGGATGAGGCGGGCGTCCTCGGGAGGCTCGGCGGGCGGGCGCCCGGCGCCGACGGGCGGGGCGGCCGTGGACGCGGTGCCGGGCGTCGCGACGCCGCGGGGGGACTCCAGACCGGACCTGGCGGCGGCGGACAGTGCCTCGGCCAGTCCGCCGAGCTCGACGTGGACCACGAGGACGGGCTTCGCCGGCGCGTCGGCCGTCGCCGAGCGCAGGGCGGCGGCGAGCGCCGCGTCGGCCGCGGACGTCTCCCCCACGGCGGGGATCGCGGTGACCACCACCGCGTCGCAGCCGTCGTCGGCCAGCGCCCGCGCGAGGGCGGCGTGGAAGTCCTCGGCCGAGGCCGCCGTCGTCAGGTCCAGCGGGGGCAGCGGCCGCAGCCCCTCGGCGAGGCAGGCGTCGTACGTGAGCAGGCCGAGCGACTCGGAGTTCCCGAGGATCGCCACGCGCGGGCCGGCGGGCAGGGGCTGGCGGGCCAGCAGCAGCCCCGCGTCGACCAGTTCGGTGATGGTGTCCACCCGGATGACCCCGGCCTGCCGCAGCAGCGCGGAGACCGTGGCGTGCGGCAGCCGGGTCGCCCGGACGGCGTGCCCCTGGGGGGCCGCGCCGCCGTGCCGGGCGCCCTGCACCACGACCACGGGTTTCGCCGCCGCGGTCCGCCGCGCGAGCCGGGTGAACTTGCGCGGGTTGCCGATGGACTCCAGGTACATCAGGGCGACATCGGTGTCGGGGTCGTCGTACCAGTACTGGAGGACGTCGTTGCCGGACACGTCCGCGCGGTTTCCGGAGGAGACGAAGGTGGACACACCAGTGACGCCGGTGACACCGCCGCCGCGCCGGTGCAGCCGGGACAGCAGGGCGATACCGATGGCCCCGGACTGGGCGAACAGGCCTATCCGTCCGGGCCGCGGCATCTCCGGCGCCAGGGACGCGTTGAGCCGGACGCCGGGTGCCGTGTTGATGATCCCGAAGGCGTTCGGTCCGACGACGCGCATGCCGTACGTCCGGGCCTGGCGCACGAGTTCGCGCTGGCGCTCACGCCCCTCGGGGCCGCTCTCCGCGTACCCGGCGGAGACGACCACGACCCCCTGCACACCGTGCTCCCCGCATTCCTTCACGACCTCGGGGACGTGCGCGGCGGGGACGGCGACGACGGCCAGGTCGACGGGCTCGGCGATGTCGCGGACGGACCGGTGGGCCGGTACGCCGTCGATCTCCTTCTCCTCGACCGCCTTGTTGACCGCGTACAGACGGCCGGTGTAGCCGGCCTCGCGGAGGTTGGCGAGCACGCTGCGCCCGACGCCTCCCGGCGTGCGGCCCGCGCCGACGACGGCGACCGCGCCGGGGGCGAGCAGCCGGTGCACCGACCGTGCCTCGGCACGCTGCTCCCGCGCGCGCTGCACGGCGAGGGAGCGGTCCGTCGGCTCCAGGTCGAACTCCAGCCGTACGACTCCGTCCTCGAAGCTGCGCTTCTGCTGGTACCCGGCGTCCGTGAAGACCTTGATCATCTTGTTGTTGGCGGGGAGCACCTCGGCGGCGAACCTGCGGATGCCCCGCTCGCGCGCCACCGCCGCGATGTGTTCGAGCAGGGCGGAGGCGACGCCGCGGCCCTGGTGGGCGTCCTGGACGAGGAAGGCGACCTCGGCCTCGTCGGCGGGCGCGGAGGCGGGCCGGCCGTCGGCGCTGATGCGGTCGTAGCGCACGGTGGCGATGAACTCCCCGCCCACCGTGGCCGCGAGCCCCACCCGGTCGACGAAGTCGTGGTGCGTGAAGCGGTGGACGTCCTTGGCGGACAGCCGCGGGTACGGCGCGAAGAACCGGTAGTACTTCGACTCCGCCGACACCTGCCCGTAGAAGCTCACGAGGCGGTCGGCGTCGTCGACGGTGATGGGTCTGATGCGCGCGGTGCCACCGTCGCGCAGCACCACGTCGGCCTCCCAGTGGGCGGGGTACTCGTGCCGGTCCGACGAGGTCTGCATGGGCCCCAGAGTACGGCTCGCGTCCGGCAACGGCGCGAGGCAGGCTGTGGGGGCGAGCGGCCCGCGACGGCCGGGCCCGCGCGGGCACGCCTCACGGTATGGAACACTGGTCTAGACAACTTGAGCCACCTGAAGGGCAGCATCACATGGCTGAGCGCCGCGTCAACGTCGGCTGGGCCGAGGGTCTCCACGCCCGCCCCGCCTCCATCTTCGTCCGGGCGACCACGGCCTCCGGCGTCCCCGTGACGATCGCCAGGGCCGACGGCACCCCCGTCAACGCGGCCTCCATGCTCGCGGTCCTCGGCCTGGGCGCCCAGGGCGGCGAGGAGATCGTGCTCGCCTCCGACGCCGAGGGTGCGGACGCCGCCCTCGACCGTCTGGCGAAGCTGGTCGCCGAGGGACTGGACGAGCTGCCCGAGACGGTCTGAACGGTCTGAGCCCGGCCCGAGCCGGTTCAGGCCGGGGCGGGAGCACGCTTCGGCACGCCTCCCCCGGAACGCTTTCGTGAGGGTCCGCCCGGAACTACGGGCGGACCCTCACGCATGTTCGGTGCCGGGTGCCGGGTGCCTGATGCCTGATGCCGGGTGCCGTGCCGGGTGTCCGGTGCCTGGTGCCGGGTGTCCGGTGCCTGGTGCCGGGTGTCCGGTGCCTGGTGCCGGGTGTCCGGTGCCTGGTGTCGGGCGGCCCGGTGGGCGAGCGGTGGGCGAGCGCTGGACGAGCGGATGCGGGTGGCAGCACACGAGCAGCGTGCGTCAGCGTGCGGGCAGCGGAGAGGTTCACCGCGAAATTCGCCGGCCTGCCGCGTTCTTCGCCGCCGATATCCGCCGTGAGCCTTTGCCTCCGGTTTTCACCTCCGGCTTTCCCCTTCGCCTTTTCGCCTCCGCCTTTTCGCCACCGCGGTTCTGCCCGCCTTTGCCGCCAGTCTTTGTATAGAGCCCTTCTGTTAATACCGCGGGCCCGTCGTGTGTACGGGATGTTGCGAAGTCCTCACGCGTTCCCGGTCTCCCCCGCCGGAAAGGCGGAACCGGTGCGTGGCCATGACGCGCTCGGTGTGCAGGGCGGTGACCGCGCGGGCCCGCTCGCCGTCCCCGCGCGCCACGGCGTCGACGATCGAGCCGTACTCGGTCCAGGACTCCGCCGGATCGGCCGGCGTCTCGACCGCGTACATCCAGGCGATCTTGCGCCGCAGCTGCGCGAGGGTCGAGGTCAGCGCGGGGCTGCCGGAGGCCTGCGCGAGCGTCTCGTGGAACCAGCCGCCCAGGGAGCGCAGATCCTCGCTGTCGCCCCTGCGGGCACGCTCCCGGCCGAGCCTGACCAGTCCGCGCAGCACCTTGAGGTGGGCCTCGGTGCGGCGCTGGGCGGCGCGGGCGGCTCCGAGCGGCTCCAGCAGCAGCCGCATCTCCAGGAGGTCGGCGGCCTCCTGCTCGGTGGGTTCGGCCACGCACGCGCCCGCGTGCCGGCGGGTGACCACGAAGCCCTCCGCCTCCAGGGTCCGCAGCGCCTCGCGCACCGGGACCCGCGAGACGCCGTAGCGGCGGGCCAGCAGTTCCTCGGTGAGCCGGCCGCCGCGCTCGTGGACACCGGAGACGATGTCGTCCCGGATCGCCGTGCATACCGAGCGCGCGGGAATGCGCATGACCGGCCTCCGTTTTCCGTCCCCGTGAAACGCCGGCGAGCGGCGTGTTCTCACCGATGTTATTGCAGCGGCGCCGCATTTCCGACGGCGATCCGGAATCCGGGGATATTTTCCGGACACGAAGAGAGGGGAACCCTAGAGGCGAACGGAAGGCGTGCGGACGGCGAAACGGGAAACGAGGAACGGGACGGGGTACGGGAGGGCGGGCCACCGGGACGCCGAAGGCCCCGGCTCGGGGAGCCGGGGCCTTCGGGGAGCGCGATGCGCGCGGATGTCTCAGAGGCGGACGCCGTGCGAGCGGAGGTACGCGACGGGGTCGATGTCCGAGCCGTACTCCGCGGTCGTCCGGGCCTCGAAGTGCAGGTGCGGTCCCGTGGTGTTGCCGGTCGCCCCGGAGAGGCCGATCTGCTGGCCGGGGGTGACCGTCTGGCCGACCGAGACGCCGATGGACGACAGGTGGCCGTACTGCGTGTACGTGCCGTCGTGCATCTTGATCACGACGTTGTTGCCGTAGGCGCCGCCCCAGCCCGCCTCGACGACGGTGCCCGAGCCGACCGCGTGCACGGACGTGCCGGAGGCGGCGTGGAAGTCGACGCCCGTGTGGCTGCCGGAGGACCACAGGGAGCTGCTGCTCTGGTAGCCGGTGGAGACGTACGAGCCGGCGATCGGGGCGACGAAGGTGTTGAGACGCTTGCGCTCGGCCTCCCGGGCGGCACGCACCCTCGCCTCGCGCTCCTTCTTGACCTCTTCCTCGGCCTTCTTGAACGCGGCCTCCTCGGCCGCCTTCTCGGCGGCGGCGACCTCTGCGGCCTGCTGCTGCGCGGTGGCCTGCGCGCCGACCTGGTCGGCGACCGAGTCGCCGATGGTGATGGCCTTCGTCAGTCCGGTCTGCTCGACCGAGGCCGGGGCGGCGGCGAGCGCCGGGGAGGCCAGGGTTCCGATGACACCGGTGGTGGTGAGCGCCGCGACGCCGGCGGCGCTCGCGGTGGTGCGGCTCATCCGGCTCGGACGACGGTGTTTCCCGGTGGCACGGGTGAACGCCATGAAGTGGCTGATCCTTTCCTTCCCTCTCGCCTACCGGGTTAGCTGACGGGTTCGGAGCAGGAAGGTCTCCTACGGGTGCCCTGCGGGAGGGCGCCCGATTCACCCCAGGGACTGCGGTGGGTCCCCGGCTCCCCAGGCTCGCGCCATAGGGGACTCGGCGATGACTGTCCGGTGCCGCGGGCGCGGCGCACTGCCTGACGAACAGCCGGACCGACGCTAAGCGCGACCACATTCGAACAACAAACGGATCACGGATTTTGTAGCGTACGCCACAGGGCAGATGGTCAACCTCCCTACCAATACGGACAAACGGCCGGGGCGGGGCGCCGAACGGTTCCACGCGAAGGGGCCCTGACGACCCATCGGCCGTCAGGGCCCCTGCCGGTGCCGGCGCCTCTACTCTGCGGGCACGACGCTCACTTCGCCGATGCCGAGGTCGCGCACCACCTCGGCGATCTGCACGGCGTCGCCCACCAGGACGGTCACCAGACGGTCCACCGGGAAGGCGTTGACGGCGGCCGCGGTGGCCTCCACGGTGCCCGTCTCGGCGAGCTGCTGATACAGCGTCGACTGGTAGTCGTCGGGCAGGTGCTGCTCGACCTGGTCCGCCAGCGTGCCCGCGACGGCTGCCGCCGTCTCGAACTTGAGCGGCGCCACCCCCACGAGGTTCTGCACGGCGACGTCGCGCTCGGCGTCCGTCAGACCGTCGGCGGCGAGGGTGCGCAGGACCTTCCAGAGGTCGTCGAGCGCGGGGCCCGTGTTGGGCGTGTCCACGGATCCGCTGATGGCGAGCAGCGCGGCGCCCGTGCCGTCCGGGGCGGAGCGGAGCACCTGGCCGAACGCCCGTACGCCGTAGGTGTATCCCTTCTCCTCGCGCAGGACACGGTCCAGACGCGAGGTGAGGGTGCCGCCCAGGCAGTACGTGCCGAGCACCTGGGCGGGCCAGACGCGGTCGTGGCGGTCGGCGCCGACACGGCCGATGAGCAGCTGGGTCTGGACGGCGCCGGGGCGGTCCACGATGACGACCCGGCCGGTGTCGTCCGCGGTCACCGCGGGCACCGGGCGGGGTTCGGCGGACGAACCCGTCCAGGAGCCGAGGGTGTCGGCGAGCAGCGCCCCCAGGTCGATGCCGGTGAGGTCGCCGACGACGACGGCGGTGGCCGTGGCGGGGCGGACGTGCTTCTCGTAGAAGGCGCGCACGGCCGCCGAGTCGATGGCCGCGACCGTCTCCTCGGTGCCCTGGCGCGGCCGCGACATACGGGCCGTGACGGGGAACAGCTCCTTGAAGAGCTCCTTCGCGGCGCGGCGGGCGGGGTTGGCCGTCTCGTGCGGGATCTCGTCGAGCCGGTTGCGGACGAGCCGCTCGATCTCGCTGTCGTCGAACGCCGGGGCGCGCAGGGCGTCGGCGACCAGGCCGAGCGCCTTGGCGAGCCGGGACGCGGGGACTTCGAGCGACAGCCGCACGCCGGGGTGGTCGGCGTGCGCGTCGAGGGTGGCGCCGCAGCGCTCGAGCTCGGCGGCGAACTCCTCGGCGGTGTGCTTGTCGGTGCCCTCGGAGAACGCCCGGGCCATGATCGTGGCGATGCCGTCGAGGCCCGCGGGCTCGGCGTCGAGCGGCGCGTCCAGCATCATCTCCACGGCGACGACCTGCTGGCCGGGGCGGTGGCAGCGCAGGACGGTCAGGCCGTTGGCGAGGGCTTCGCGCTCGGGCGCGGGGAAGGCCCAGGGCCTGGCGTCGCCGGCCCGGGGCTGCGGGTGGAGGTCCATGGTCGCGAGCTCGCTCACTTCGCCGACTCCTCGTCCTTGTCGGTGGTCCCGGCGTCGTGGCCGGTGGCGTCCTCCGCGGCGGTCGGCTCGTAGACCAGCACCGCGCGGTTGTCGGGGCGCAGGCGGGCGGCGGCGACCTCTTGGACCTCCTCCGCCGTGATGTCGAGGACGCGCTGCACGGCGGTCAGGGCGAGCTGGGGGTCGCCGAACAGGACGGCGTAGCGGCACAGTTCGTCGGCGCGGCCCGCAACCGTACCCAGCCGGTCCAGCCATTCGCGCTCCAGCTGGGCCTGCGCGCGCTCCATCTCCTCGTCGGTGGGGCCCTCCTCGGCGAAGCGGGCGAGCTCCTCGTCGACGGCGGCCTCGATGACCGGGACCTCGACGTCGCCGGACGTCTTCACGTCGAGCCAGCCCAGGGAGGGGGCTCCGGCGAGGCGCAGCAGCCCGAAGCCCGCCGCGACGGCGGTGCGGTCGCGGCGTACGAGCCGGTTGTAGAGGCGGGACGACTCGCCGCCGCCGAGGACGGTGAGCGCGATGTCGGCCGCGTCGGACGCGCGCGAGCCGTCCTCGGGCAGCCGGTAGGCGGCCATCAGGGCGCGCGCCGGGACGTCCTCCTCGACGACCTCGCGCAGCTGCCCGCCGAGCGTGTCCGGCAGGGAGCCGGCGCGCGGTGCGGGCTTCCCGTCGTGCCCGGGGATGGAGCCGAAGTACTTCTCGATCCAGGCGAGCGTCTGCGCCGGGTCGATGTCGCCGACGACGGACAGGACCGCGTTGTTCGGCGCGTAGTAGGTGCGGAAGAAGGCGCGGGCGTCCTCGAGGGTGGCCGCGTCCAGGTCCGCCATGGACCCGATGGGGGTGTGGTGGTACGGGTGGCCCTCCGGGTAGGCGAGGGCGGTCAGCTTCTCGAAGGCGGTGCCGTAGGGCACGTTGTCGTAGCGCTGGCGGCGCTCGTTCTTGACGACGTCCCGCTGGTTCTCCATCGACTCGTCGTCGAGCGCGACGAGCAGTGAGCCCATGCGGTCGGCCTCCAGCCAGAGAGCGAGCTCCAGCTGGTGGGTGGGCATGGTCTCGAAGTAGTTGGTGCGCTCGAAGCTCGTGGTCCCGTTCAGCGAGCCGCCCGCGCCCTGCACCAGTTCGAAGTGGCCGTTGCCCTTCACCTGGGCCGAGCCCTGGAACATCAGGTGCTCGAAGAGGTGGGCCAGCCCGGTCCGCCCCTTCACCTCGTGGCGGGAGCCGACGTCGTACCAGAGGCACACCGCCGCGACCGGGGTCAGATGGTCCTCGGAGAGCACCACGCGCAGGCCGTTGGCCAGACGGTGCTCGGTCGCTGTCAGGCCGCCGGAGCCTGCCTCGGCTGTGGCCGTGTGACCCATGGGCATATACGTCCCCTCGATCGCGAAAACTGCGGAAATCCTGCCGGTCCTGCCACTGTATGCAAGCGTGCGGACGGCTGGCGAAGTTCCCGCACCGGCTACGCCGACAGCGAGACCCGGGAACGGCGGATCGGGGGGCGCGGCGGCGGCCGCGAGACGCGCTCCTGTGCCGGGCCGGACACGACGGGCCCGGCCCGGGAGTCCGTGCGGAGACCGGGCGGAGACGCCGTGGCGACCGGGCGGGGACGGGGTGGCGACCGGGCGGAGGCGAGGTGGAGCGAGGCCGGTCGCCGGTGGGAAGAGGGCCGGAGTGCGGCCGGAGCGGGCGGGAGTGTGCGGGTTTCGGGAGGGCGTACGCCGTGGTCGCGTACGCTCTGATCAGGGGTGAAGCGCTGGTTCGCACGCCGTTGACGGGGCCCCTCACCGGCCGGTACGGACGGGTCGCGGTCGGGGTTGTCAGTGCGGCGGTCCACAATGGTGCGCGTCAGAACCCGTTCATGCCCCGGCAGAGACTGTGAAGGAGCCGCAGCAGCGATGGCCCGCCGCAGCACGAAGACCCCGCCGCCCGACGACTCGTACGAGGAGAAGATCCTCGACATCGACGTCGTGGACGAAATGCAGGGCTCCTTCCTCGAGTACGCGTATTCGGTCATCTACTCGCGAGCCCTGCCGGACGCCCGGGACGGCATGAAGCCCGTGCACCGCCGCATCGTCTACCAGATGAACGAGATGGGCCTGCGCCCCGACCGCGGCTACGTGAAGTGCGCCCGTGTCGTCGGCGAGGTCATGGGCAAGCTGCACCCGCACGGCGACGCGTCGATCTACGACGCCCTCGTGCGTCTCGCCCAGCCGTTCTCCATGCGCCTGCCTCTGGTCGACGGCCACGGCAACTTCGGTTCCCTCGGCAACGACGACCCGCCGGCCGCGATGCGGTACACCGAGTGCCGGATGGCGGACGCGACGTCCCTGATGACCGAGTCCATCGACGAGGACACGGTCGACTTCGCACCGAACTACGACGGCCAGGAGCAGGAGCCGGGCGTCCTCCCGGCGGCCTACCCGAACCTGCTGGTCAACGGCTCGTCGGGCATCGCCGTCGGTATGGCGACGAACATGCCCCCGCACAATCTCGGCGAGGTCATCGCCGCCGCCCGCCACCTCATCCGCTATCCGGGCGCCGACCTGGAGACGCTGATGAAGCACGTCCCGGGTCCCGACCTGCCCACCGGCGGCCGCATCGTCGGCCTGTCCGGGATCAGGGACGCCTACGAGAAGGGCCGCGGCACCTTCAAGATCCGTGCCACCGTGGCCGTGGAGGACGTGACGGCGCGCCGCAAGGGCCTCGTCGTCACCGAACTGCCCTTCACCGTCGGCCCGGAGAAGGTGATCGCGAAGATCAAGGACCTGGTCGGCTCGAAGAAGCTGCAGGGCATCGCCGACGTCAAGGACCTCACCGACCGTGCGCACGGGCTGCGCCTGGTCATCGAGATCAAGAACGGCTTCGTACCGGAGGCCGTGCTGGAACAGCTCTACAAGCTGACGCCGATGGAGGAGTCCTTCGGCATCAACAACGTGGCCCTGGTGGACGGCCAGCCGCTCACGCTGGGCCTCAAGGAGCTGCTGGAGGTCTACCTCGACCACCGCTTCGAGGTCGTCCGCCGCCGCAGCGAGTTCCGCCGCGGCAAGAAGCGCGACCGGCTGCACCTGGTCGAGGGCCTGCTCGTGGCACTCCTCGACATCGACGAGGTCATCCGGCTGATCCGCTCCAGCGACAACTCCGCGCAGGCGAAGGAGCGCCTGATCGCGCACTTCTCGCTGAGCGAGATCCAGACGCAGTACATCCTGGACACGCCGCTGCGCCGGCTCACCAAGTTCGACCGCATCGAGCTGGAGTCGGAGCGCGACCGGCTGAACGGCGAGATCGACGAGCTGACCGGCATCCTGGAGTCGGACGCCGAGCTGCGCAAGCTGGTCTCCGGTGAACTCGCCGCGGTGGCCAAGAAGTTCGGCACCCCCCGCCGTACGGTGCTCCTGGAGTCCGCGGGCACGCCAGTGGCGGCCGTGCCGCTGCAGGTGGCGGACGACCCGTGCCGCGTCCTGCTCTCCTCCACGGGCCTGCTCGCCCGCACGGCGAACGCCGACCCCTTCGCCGAGGACTCCGACGGCAGACGCACCAAGCACGACGTGATCGTCTCCGCCGTGCCGGCCACGGCCCGGGGCGAGATCGGCGCGGTGACGTCCGCCGGGCGTCTGCTGCGTCTGAACGTCATCGACCTCCCCCGGCTGCCGGAGACTGCCTCGGCGCCCAACCTCGCCGGGGGCGCGCCGATCTCGGAGTTCCTGCCCTCCCTGGAGGCGGGCGAGACGGTGGTCTGCCTGACGACGGTCGACGAGTCCTCTCCCGGGCTCGCGATCGGCACCGAACAGGGCGTCGTCAAGCGCGTGGTCCCGGACTACCCGACCAACAAGGGTGAGCTGGAGGTCATCACGCTCAGGGACGGCGACCGGATCGTCGGCGCCATCGAGCTGCGCACGGGCGAGGAGGACCTGGTCTTCGTCGCGGACGACGCCCAACTGCTGCGCTACCAGGCCTCGCAGGTGCGCCCGCAGGGCCGTGCGGCGGGCGGCATGGCCGGCATCAAGCTGGCCGAGGGGGCGAAGGTGATCTCGTTCACGGCGGTCGACCCGGCCTCGGACGCCGTGGTCTTCACGGTGGCGGGATCGCGGGGCACGCTGGACGACTCGGTGCAGACGACGGCCAAGCTGACCCCGTTCGACCAGTACCCGCGCAAGGGCCGGGCCACGGGCGGCGTGCGCTGCCAGCGCTTCCTGAAGGGCGAGGACTGCCTCTCCCTGGCGTGGGCGGGGCCCGTGCCGGCGCGTGCCGCGCAGAAGAACGGCACCCCGGTCGAGCTTCCGGAGATCGACCCGCGCCGTGACGGCTCGGGCGTGTCCCTCGCGAAGACGGTGTCCGTGGTGGCGGGGCCGGTCTAGGCCGCGGGCCCGGCTTGAGCGGCGGGCCTCCGTAGGCCGGGCGCCCGACCGCTGTGGGCCGGGCACCCGAGGGCTCAGACGCTGTCGGAAAGCTCCGTGTCCTCCCCAGGCCCGGGTTCCCCCGGGTCCCGGGGCTCGGCGTCCTGCTCCTGTACGTAGCGAAGGACGCCCCACATGCTGTGTTCATCGGCGTGCGGGGCGTCCTCCTCGCATGCCCGGAGTTCCTTGCCGAGGGCGAAGGCGTCGATGCCGGAGCCGATGAGCACGAGCTGGGTGACGCGCGGGCCGGCGGCGGCCCACGGCTCCGGATAGAAGCGCAGGAACCGGCCCACGGCGTGCACGCAGTAGCGGTTGTCCCGGTCGTGCGCGCCGAAGTCGACGTACCCCTTGACGCGGTAGAGCCCCTCGGGCCGGCTGTCGAGGAAGGTCATCAGCCGGCGGGGGTCGAGGGGGACGTCGGAGGTGAAGGAGAGGGAGTCGTAGGACGCGTGCAGATGGCCGCCGTGACCGGCGTGCCCGCCCGCGTCCCCGTGCCCGTGTTCGCCGCCGTCCGTCCACTCGTCGTCCGTGCCCTCGTCGTCCGTGTCCTCGTCGTCGCCGGGGAGGTCGTCGAAGGACAGTTGGCCCACGCGTTCCTCGCTCGGCCGGCAGTCGAAGAGGAACTCGGGGTCGACACGCCCGTAGGTGGCGGGTACGACGGCCGCGCGGTCGGCGAGTTCCCGGACGGTGGCGAGGATCTGCTCGCCGTCGGCAGCGCGGTCGAACTTGTTGACGACGACGAGATCGGCGAGGGCCAGGTGCCGGTCGATCTCCGGGTGCTTCTCGCGGGTGCCGTCGAACTCGGCGGCGTCGACCACCTCGACGAGCCCGCCGTACACGATCCGCGGGTGCTCGCTGGCCAGCACCATGCGCACCAGCTCCTGCGGCTCGGCCAGCCCGCTCGCCTCGATGACGATGACGTCGACACCGGCCGCGGGCCGGGCGAGCTTCTCCAGATAGCCGTCGAGCTCACCGGCGTCGACGGCGCAGCACAGGCACCCGTTCCCCAGCGAGACGGTGGAGTCCCCCAGCGCGCCCGCCACGGCCATGGCGTCGATCTCGATCGCCCCGAAGTCGTTGACCACGGCCCCGATCCGGCTGCCTCCGCTGCGGTGCAGCAGATGGTTGAGGAGAGTCGTCTTGCCCGAGCCGAGGAAGCCGGCGAGGACGACGACGGGAATCTGCGGGGAACTGGTCGAACGCAACGAAACCTCTCTCACACCGATGCGCGCGCCGGGGCGTCGGCCGCCGTTCCGTGCCGACGCGCACCGCCGGTGAAGCGGGGAGTGAACCGGCGCTCATACGGAAAACGAATGCCTCACCAGGATACGAGCGGGCCGAACGGTCTGTGGAGTGAACGATTGTTCGCGGCGCTCGCGGGGCACACGTTGAACATGGCGCCGGGAAAAGCGACCCGCACTTCCCTCCGTGCGCCTCCTCTCCGCCTCCCCGCCGATCAGCGCCGCTCGGCAAGACTGGGAGACGGCAAGCGCGCCGCCCACCGCTCGCCGGTCCGCTCCCTGTCGCCCCACCACCGACGACCGGCGGACGGTCGCCTGATCCGGGGGTTGACATGGTCACACAGAGTTTCGGAACACGGAGGCCGGGTGCCGCCGTCGCGGCGGGACTCGCCTTCGCGGCGGGGGTCTTCACGGCCCTCGCCGCCCAGCAGCGACGGTACGAGGAGCTGCGCCTGCGCGTCACGCGGGCCGAGCGGGACGGCCGCCGGGAGGTGCGGCTCGCGGAGCAACAGCGCCTGCAGGCCTACCTGCTGGACAAGGCGCTGAGCGATCCGGACCTCGCGGCGGTCATGAGCACCATCGAGGAGGTGGACCCCACCCGGCGCCGCCAGTACCTCTTCGCGAACGCCATGTACACGAACGTCCTGCTCGCGCACCGCGTCGGAGTGGTCAACCGCGAGGAGCTCCACGGCCACCTTCGAGTGATCTGCCAGAGCGCGCCCTTTCGCGGCTACTGGCACGCAACCCGCCACCACCGGGCGAGCCTCCCGGCGGGCTCCGAGGAGGCCGGGGTCGGCCGCATGGTCGACGCGCTCATCCGTGATCTGGAGGAGGCGGACACGGACGAGTGGTGGGTCGTGGGTGAACTTCCGCCGGAGGAGGACCAGCACTGAGGCACGAACACCCCGCCCTGTGAGGCCAGTTGGCCTATGGGGCGAGCGAGCCGAGCCGTCGGCCTCGGATACGCTTTTCCCCGTTTCAACCATTGACTCGAGAATCGGGGTTCCCTTTGAAAATCCTGCGCCGCATCGGTGCGTCCCCGCGTGAAAGAGGCAGCCTGTCCGGCGAGACCTGCCCCGACATCTTCGAGCTCAGCGACGGCAACTTCGCCGTCGTGGGCACGGAGGCGACCGCCGTGCTCGACAGCGAGCTTCCCGCCGACGCCGCCCGCGCCGACTACGAGCGCATCGTCGTCGTCAGCCGGGAGACCCTGCTCCGCGCCAAGGCGGACATCCCCGACGCGTGAGATCCCGTCCCAGCGTCGGCGCACCCCGCCCTCACTGACTTCCGTCCCGGTACGTCCTCCAGGCCACCCCACCGAGGTAGCACCCGAACGCTCGCGAGCCGGCCGACCCCACCCTCCCCGGCCACCGCTCGTCCCGAACCGCCGAGGTCCGACACCACACCAGAACGGTGCCGGACCTCACGCATGTCCCGGACCACCGGGCCACCGCCCGGCACTCACCGCGCCACTCCCCCCGCCGCCCGCCGCCAGCCGCCAGCCGCCCAGCGCTCACGGAGCCGCTCCGCACGACGTGCGGCACTCGCTGCGCCACTCCGCTCGACGTGCAGACTCGCCACGCCACTCCGCACGACGTGCAGACTCGCCGTGCCACCGCTCGCGGCGCAACAGGGCGCTTCCCTGCCGACATCGCGCGCCCCGCGTATGGATGCGCGACCTCCGCGTCCGCGCACTCCGCTGTGCGCCCCCGAAGCGCTCTTACGCTCGACGCGCCCTTGCGTCCGACCCACCTGCCACACTCGGCGCAGTCAGGTCAGGCTCACCTGTGTGAGTACGTGTACGGCGGTCTCCCGCGGCCTCGAAGAGCCGGTGGCCGGGACCGCGGCCACCGCGAGGACCGGCTGCTCATCGAGCAGCCGGGGCCGTGGGGCGCCAAGGCGCTCACGTCGAGCCACCTGGACCGGGACCTGGGCCGCGCCCTGGAGGCCGCGGCGGCGGGCACCGGGGTACGGATCGCGTTGATCCGCCGCCCGGGCCGGCACGCGGACCGCCGCACACCGGCCGTACGCCGTGTGTACGCGGCCCACACGACCCCCGGGAACGCATGGCTGCACGGGGCCCTCACGTCCGACCCCGGCGAGCTGCTCCGCCTCGACTTCGACGCGCTCGGCAGCGGCTCCCCCCACACCTTCGACGCGGTACTCCGGGGCGAGCCCCACACCGGCGACCCCCTCGCCCTCGTCTGCACCAACGGCAAGCGCGACCGCTGCTGCGCCCTCCTCGGACGCCCCCTGGCCGCCGAGCTCTCCGCCTCCGGGGCTGAGGGCGTGTGGGAGGTGACCCACCTGGGCGGCCACCGCTTCTCCCCGACCCTCCTCGTCCTGCCGCACGGGTACGCGTACGGCAGGGCCGAGGCCCACGCGGTCAAGGAGATCCTCCAGGGCGTGCGGGAGGGGCGCGTCGTCACCGAGGGGTGCCGCGGCCGTTCCGCCTGGGATCGCCCCGGACAGGCGGCGGAACTCGCGGTGCGCGCGGAGACCGGCGAGGACGCCGCGGACGCGCTGCGCGTGGTCCGTACGGACGGGAGCGCGCCGCGCTGGGAGGTGACCGTGGCCCACACCGACGGGCGGGTGTGGCGGGTCACCGTCGCGCGGGGCGCCTCGCTGCCGCCCCGCGAGGAGAGCTGCGGCTCGCCGCTGGGCTCCCCCGCGCGCATGGACGTGGTCGCCGTACGGGAGCTGCCCCGAGCGGCCGTCCCGGCCGTCTGCTGACACCGGGCCGCGTCTCTTCTGTGTGCGGGCGCGCCGTATGCGTCGTACAGGCCGTGCGCGGTGTGTGCGCGTGCGTGCCGATGCGCGGCGTGCGTGCCGATGCGCGGCGAGGTCCGGTCGGCACCGGAGGTACGTACACCGGAGGTCCGTACGGCGGGGAGAAGCGGGAGATCCGCGCCACACCCCCTACGGCGTCGCCCACCCGTCCCCGTACCGTCGTAGCCATGAGCCCCTCTCCCCCCGTACGACGACTGCGCCTCGGTCTGCCGCGGCGGGTGTTCTCGCAGGTGCTGCTGATGCAGGTGGCCATCGCCGCCGGAGTCGCCGTGCTCGCGACCGGGCTGTTCCTCGCACCGCTCAGCGCCCAGCTGGACGACCAGGCGATGCGGCGCGCCCTCGCGATCGCGCAGACCACGGCGGCCCAGCCGCAGATCGCCGAGGACCTGCGGACGACCCGGCCGACCGTGGACGGTCCCGTGCAGACCGAGGCGGAGCGGATCCGCAGGGCGAGCGGCGCCGAGTACGTCGTCGTCATGAACCTGCGAGGCGTCCGCTGGTCACACACCGACGAGAAGCGCATCGGCGGAATCGTCTCGACCGATCCCAGCGAGGCGCTGTCCGGCCGCGCGGTCATGGAGATCGACAGCGGCACCCTGGGCCGCTCGGCCCGCGGCAAGGTCCCGCTGCGGGACGCGGACGGCCGCATCATCGGCGCGGTCTCGGTCGGCATCGAGTACGACAGCGTGCGCGCCCGCCTGATCCACGCGATCCCGGGGCTCTTCGCGTACGCGGGCGGCGCCCTCGCGGCCGGCGCGCTGGCCGCGTACCTGATCTCGAGGAGGGTCCAGCGGCAGACCCGCGACCTGGCCTTCTCCGACATATCGGCGCTTCTGGCGGAGCGCGAGGCGATGCTTCACAGCATCCGGGAGGGCGTCGTCGCGCTGGACCGCTCCGGCCGCGTACGCCTGCTCAACGACGAGGCGCAGCGCCTGCTGGGCCTGGACACGGAGGCCCTCGGGCAGCCGCTCGACGACGCGCTCGGGCCCGGCCGGACGACCGACGTGCTGGCCGGCCGCGTCACCGGCACCGACCTGCTCACCGTCCGCGGCCAGCGCGTCCTGGTGGCCAACCGGATGCCCACCGACGACGGCGGCGCCGTCGCCACCCTGCGCGACCGGACGGAGCTGGAGCAGCTGGGACGCGAACTGGACTCCACGCGCGGCCTGATCGACGCCCTGCGCGCCCAGGACCACGAGCACGCCAACCGGATGCACACCCTGCTGGGGCTACTGGAGCTGGAGATGTACGACGACGCCGTGGAGTTCGTCGGTGAGGTGGTCGGCGACCACAGGGTCACGGCGGAACAGGTCACCGAGAAGATCCACGATCCGCTGCTCGCCGCGCTGCTCGTCGGAAAGGCGACCGTCGCCGCCGAGCGCGGAGTGGCCCTGTGGATCTCCGAGCGGACCCTGTTGCCGGACCGGCTGGTCGACCCGCGCGGACTGGTCACCGTCGTGGGGAACCTGGTCGACAACGCGCTCGACGCGGTCGCGGGCACCCCGCACGCGCGCGTGGAGGTCGAACTGCGCGCCCAGGGACGTACGACGGTGCTGCGGGTCCGGGACACCGGGCCCGGAATCCCGGCCGACCGGCGCGAAGTGATCTTCACCGACGGGTGGTCGACCAAGGAGCCCCCGGCGCACGGCAAACGCGGCATCGGACTGTCCCTGGTGCGCCGGCTGGCCGAGCGACAGGGCGGCAGCGCCCGGGTCACGGAGGCTGACGGCGGCGGCGCGGACTTCGTCGTCGTCCTTCCGGAGAGCCTCACCGACCCGGAGTTCACAGCTGAGCCGGAGACGGAGCCCGGGCCCGGGGTCACGCGGGCCGCGGCGCGGAGCCGGGCACTGCAGCGGACGCGGACGCCGGCGGAGGAGGACTCGCGGTGATCGAGGTACTGGTCGTGGACGACGACACCCGGGTCGCGCGGGTCAACGCCGCCTACGTCGGGAAGGTGCCCGGCTTCCGGGTCGCGGGCGAGGCTCACAACGCGGCGCAGGCGCTGCGCGCGCTGGAGGAGCTGCCCGGTGTGGACCTGGTCCTCATGGACCACTATCTGCCCGACGACACCGGTCTCTCGGTGGTCCAGGAGATGCGGCGGCGCGGGCACCAGACCGACGTGATCATGGTGACCGCGGCCCGGGACGTCTCGACCGTCCAGGCGGCGATGCGCCAGGGGGCATTCCAGTACCTGGTCAAGCCGTTCGCCTTCGCGGGCCTGCGCGCCAAGCTGGAGGCGTACGCCCGGCTGCGCCGCACCCTCGACGGCGGCGGCGAGGCCGAGCAGACCGAGGTGGACCGGATCTTCGGCGCCCTGTCCGCGGACAGTGAGCCCGGCCTGCCCAAGGGGCACTCCCCCACCACCGCGGATCTCGTCCGGCGCGCCCTGATGGACGCGGAGGGCCCGCTGTCGGCCCAGGAGGTCGCCGAGCGGACGGGACTGAGCCGGCAGACCGCCCAGCGCTATCTGAAGCTCCTGGAGCGCACGGGACGGGCACGGCTGAGTCTGCGATACGGCGACGCGGGCCGCCCGGAGCACCGTTACGTCTGGGCGGCCCGCGCCTGAGGCACGGCGGGAGAGGCGGGTGGTCCCCGTCCCGCCGTGCGGCCGGCGGGACCGTTCGGTCAGCGGGCCGGTTCGGTCAGTGGAACCGTTCGGTCAGCGGGCGGCCTTCTCCGCGAACTCCGTGGTGTAGGTCTTGCTCAGGTCGACGTCGGCGTTCTTGATGTTCGGGTTGAACGCCTTGAGGACCCTCTCGACGGTCTCGGGGCCGTTCTCGGGCATCACGCCGTCCTCGGTGAACATCGGCAGGGTGCTCTTGATCGCCCCGGCGTAGATCGTCCGGTCGCCCTGCGAGTAGTCGTCGGGCATCTTGGCCGCGATGGCGGACGCGCTGTGCGTGGACATCCACTTGAGCGTCTTCACGAAGGCGTTGACGAGCTTCTGGACGGTCTTCTTGTGGCCGTTCACCCACTCCGTCTGCATGTAGAGGCTGGACGACGGGTACGGCCCGCCGAGCGCCTCCTGCGACCCCTTCGGCGTCCGCATGTCGAGGAGCACCTTGCCCGCGTTCTTCTTCAGGATCGTGGCGACGGTCGGGTCGGTGGTCATGCCGCTGTCGATGGCGCCCTGCTGGAGGGCCGAGATGAAGGTCGGACCCGCGCCGACGGCGACCGGCGTGAATTCGCTGACCTTCACGCCGTTCTTCACCGCGAGGTACTTCGTGAGGAAGTCGGTCGACGAGCCCAGCCCGGTGATGCCCAGCTTCCTGCCCTTGAAGTCGGCCGGCGACGTGATCTCGTCCGCCTTCCTGGCGGAGACGATCTGCACCTCGCCGGGAGCACGCGAGAACTGCACGACGGACTCCACCGCCTTGCCCTTGGTCTGCAGATCGAGCGTGTGGTCGTAGAAGCCGACGGCGCCCTGGACCTGGCCGGAGACGAGGGCGGTCTCGGCCTGGACACCGGCCGGCTCACTGAGCAGTTCGACGTCGAGGCCCTCGGCGTCGAAGTAGCCGAGCCGCTGGGTGAGCATCGCGGGCAGGTAGATGACCTTGTCCAGGCCGCCCACCATGATCTTGACGTGCTCCCCCTTGCCGTCGCCCTTGTTGGCGCCGCTGTCCGCGGTGGAGCCGGCCGCGTCGTTGGCGCAGGCGGTGAGCGAGGAGAGGGCGAGCAGTCCGGAGGCGGCGAGGGCCGCGTATCTGACGGTGGTGCGCATGGTCGTTCACGTCCTTGTGAGAGGCGGTGCGGGGAAAGGAGGCGAGAGGGGAGCGGTCAGCGTTCGGAGTCCGACGGCTTCCACCGGAAGATGCGGTTCTCCGCGAAGGTGAGAACGCCCTCGGCCAGCAGGGCGACGACGGCGAGGATGACCATCGCGGCGTACACGCCCGCGGCGTTGAAGGTGCCCTGCGACTGCGCGACGAGCAGGCCGATGCCCTTGGTGGCGCCGATGTACTCGCCGACGATGGCGCCGATGAGCGCGAAGCCGAAGCTGACGTGGAGGCTGGTGAAGATCCACGAGGTGGCGGACGGGACGACGACCTGGAGGGTGACCCGGCGGTCGCTCGCGCCGAGGATCCGGGCGTTGGCGACCAGGTCGCGGTCGACCTCGCGGGCCCCCTGGAAGGCGTTGAAGAAGACCGGGAAGAACACCAGGACCACCGCCGAGGCGACCTTGGAGGCCGGTCCGAGTCCGAACCAGATCACGAAGATCGGCGCCAGCACGATCCTCGGGATCGAGTTGAGCACCTTGATGTACGGGCCGAGGACGTCCGCGAGAAAGGCGATCCGTCCGAGGGCGATGCCGAAGACGACGCCGGAGACCACGCCGATCCCCCAGCCGAGCAGGGCTTCGTGCAGCGTGTACCAGACCTGCTCTCCGAGGGAGCCGAGCGCCGTCCCGTGCGTCACCCACACATAGATCTGGTCCCAGATCTTCGACGGCATCGAGAAGTTGAACGGATCGATGACCTCGGCCCGCGAGAGCAGTTCCCACAGCCCGAGGACCACCACGAAGAGTGCCGCCCGGGCGGCCAGGATCACCACCCTGCGTCTGCGGGCGGCACGCGCGCGTGAGTACGCGCGATCCGGCTTGGCCGTGTCGACGGCGGCCGGCAGGGAGACGACCTCAGGCGACATGTGCTGCGCCCCTCTCACGGGTGATGCGGACCTCTTCGCCCAGGGAGTCCCAGATCTCGCGGTAGATCTCGATGAACCGCGGCTCGAGGCGTACCGACTCGACCTTGCGCGGCCGTGGCAGGTCGATGTCGAAGACGTGCTTGACGGTCGCGGGTCCGGCCGTCATGACGACGACCTTGTCGGCCAGGGCGATGGACTCCTCCAGGTCGTGGGTGACGAAGACGACCGAGGCGCCCGTGCCCTCCCACAGCTCCAGCAGTTCGTCCGACATCAGGGCCCTGGTCTGCACGTCGAGTGCCGAGAACGGCTCGTCCATCAGCAGGATCTCGGGGTCGTTGACGAAGGTCGCGGCGAGAGCCACGCGCTTGCGCTGGCCGCCGGAGAGCTGGTGGGGGTAGCGGTCCTCGAACGCCGAGAGCCCGACCCGGGCCAGCCATTCGCGGGCCCTGCGCTTGGCCTCCGCCTTCGGCACACCGCGAAAACGCGGGCCCGCCATGACGTTGGACAGCACCGTCCGCCACGGGAAGGTGGCGTCCTGCTGGAAGACGAAGCCGACCTTGTCACCGACTCCGACGACCGGCTCGCCGGCCACGCGGACGTCACCCTCGGTGGGCTCCTCCAGACCGCTGACGAGGGTCAGCGTGGTCGACTTACCGCAGCCCGTGGGCCCGACGACGGCCACGAACTCACCGCGGCCGACGGTCAGGTCCAGCTGGTTCACGGCCGTGTGCAGACCCCCCGACGGGGTCCTGAAGACCTTGCTCGCGCCCCGCAGCTCGATGGCGGGGCTGTTCTCTGCGCTCATGGGCCGGGACCGTAGGTGTGGTGCGGGCCACAGCGTCAGTCTTCTGGGCGCAAGGCATTCTTCTGCTTGCAAGAGTCTGTTGTGCTCGTTTTGCGCGCGCTACAACAGCGGAGCCGAAACACGGGCCGACGGCTCGACTGGCCTTGACGGAAAGAGGCCCGATGATTGACGTCCTGGTCGTGGACGACGACTTCCGCGTCGCCGAGATCAACGCCAAGTACGTGGGGAAGGTTCCCGGTTTCCGGGTGGCCGCCCGGGCACACAGCGCTGCCCAGGCCCTGGCCGGGCTGGAGCGGGCGCCCATCGACCTGGTCCTTCTCGACCACTACCTTCCGGACGAGACCGGTCTCGAACTGGTCCACCGGATGCGCGAACGCGGCCACGGCACGGACGTCATCATGATCACCGCGGCGAGCGACGTGGTGACCGTCCGGGCCGCGATGCGCCTCGGCGCCCTGCACTACCTGGTCAAGCCGTTCACCTTCGCCGCGCTGCGCACCCGCCTCGACTCCTACGCGGCACTGCGCCGCACCGTCGACCGGGTGGGCGGCCGGGGCGTGGCCGGCCAGGAGCAGGTCGACCGGATCTTCGGGGCCCTGCGGACCACGGCCGCACCCACCTCTCCGGGGCTGCCCAGCGGCCATTCGGAACCGACCACGGATCTCATCTGCGAGGTGCTGCACCGCGCCGACCATCCTCTGTCGGCCCACGAGGTGGCCGCCGAGACGGGCCTCAGCCGCTCGACCGCCCAGCGGTACCTCCGCCACCTCGAACAGGTGGGCCGACTGCGGCTCTCACTCAAGTACGGGGACACCGGGCGGCCCGAGCACCGCTACGCGTGGGTGGCACCGTAGGCCCCCCACCGCCGGGCACCTCTCCAGGAGGCAGCGGGCGGCGGAGTGGAGCGGAAACGCGGCGTGGCGTCCCAATGCCGGTGCTCACGGCTCACACCGCCCCGGCGCCTGTCAGCGACCGCACCTCCGTCTCCGCGTGCTTGGCCTCGTCCGGCGGCTGTGCCGAGGTGAGCGTGCCGAGCCAGCCCGCGACGAAGCCCAACGGGATCGAGACCAGACCCGGATTCTGCAGGGGGAAGTACTGGAAGTCGACGCCGGGGAAGAGTGATGCGGGGCTGCCCGAGACCACCGGGGACAGCAGCACCAGCACCAGCGAGGGCACCAGGCCCCCGTACACCGCCCACACCGCGCCGCGCGTCGTGAATCCGCGCCAGAACAGCGAGTAGAGCAGCACCGGCAGATTCGCGGAGGCCGCGACGGCGAAGGCCAGCCCGACCAGGAACGCCACGTTCAGATCGCGGGCGAGCAGTCCCAGCGCGATCGCCACGACACCGATCCCGACCGCGGCGGCCCGCGCCACGGCCACCTCGCTGCGCGGCTTCGTCCGTCTCCTGCGCAGCGACGCGTAGAGGTCGTGCGCCACGGAGGCCGAGGAGGCCAGGGTGATCCCGGCGACGACCGCGAGAATCGTGGCGAAGGCGATGGCCGCGACGACCGCGAACAGGAGTGTGCCCCCGGTGGAGTCGGCGCCGCCACCCAGGTCGAGCGCCAGCAACGGCACCGCCGTGTTCCCCGCGGCGTTCGACCCGCGCACCGCGTCCGGGCCGACGATGGCGGCCGCGCCGAACCCGAGCACGATCGTCATCAGGTAGAAGCCGCCGATGAGCCCGATCGACCAGACCACCGAACGGCGCGCGGCCCGGGCCGTCGGCACGGTGTAGAAGCGGGACAGGATGTGGGGCAGCCCCGCCGTGCCCAGCACCAGCGCGAGGCCGAGACTGATGAAGTCCAGGCGAGCCGTCCAGTCGCCTCCGTACTTCAGCCCGGGCGCGAGGAACGCGTCGCCGTGACCACTGCGCTGCGCCGCCGAACGCAGCAACGCGTCGAAGTCCCCGTGGAACCGCGCCAGGACGAGCACGGTCAGGGCGATCGCCCCGCCCATCAGCAGGACCGCCTTGACGATCTGGATCCACGTGGTGGCCCGCATCCCTCCCAGCGACACGTAGATCACCATGAGCGCGCCGACGCCGACCACGGTCCACGCCTGCGCCGCCCCGCTCCTGCCGCCCAGCAGCAGGGCGACGAGGCTGCCGGCGCCCACCATCTGCGCCACCAGATACAGGACGGACACGGTCACCGAGGACGTTCCCGCGGCGATCCGCACCGGTCGTTCACTCATCCGCGCGGCGACGACGTCGGCCAGCGTGAACCGTCCGCAGTTGCGCACCAGTTCCGCGACCAGGAACAGGACCACCAGCCAGGCGACGAGGAACCCGACCGAGTACAGCAGCCCGTCGTAGCCGAACAGCGCGATGAGACCGGAGATACCGAGGAAGGACGCCGCCGACATGTAGTCGCCCGCGATGGCAAAACCATTTTCCATCGGGGAGAACAGACGCCCGCCCGCGTAGAACTCCTCCGCCGAACCGTGCCGGTTCCGGCTCACCCACGTCGTGATCCCCAGTGTCACCGCCACGAACGCGCTGAACAGCAACAGCGCCAGTGCCTGATGGTTGCCGGTCACCGCTGCCCCTCTCTGACGTTCCGCGTCAGCTCCTGCGTGTCCCACCGCAGATCGAGCGCCGCCCGGTCCCTTCGCAGCCGCGCGTGACGCGCGTACGCCCAGGTGAACAGGAAGGTGGTGAGGAACTGTCCCAGCCCCGCGATCATCGCCACGTTCAGCTCGCCGGCCACCGGCCTGGCCATGAACGCGTGCGCCGTCGTCGCCGTCACCACGTAGGCCACGTACCAGGTGAAGAAGACGGCGACAGCCGGGATCACGAACCTCCGGTACCGCCGTCGCACCTCCTGGAACGCGGCGCTGCGCTGCACCTCCAGGTAGACATCGGCCGTACCCCTGCCATCCCCGTGCTCCGAGCGCGCGGGCGGCACGGCGAGGGCCGCCGGAGCCCCCGTCCCGTCCAGTTCACCCCAGCCGGAGGCCAGTGCGTCGTACCAGGGGTCGTCGGACCGCACCTTCCCGGTGTCGCGACCGTCGTGCTGTTCCACCGAACTCTCCTTGTCCGCGACCCGTTTCGGCCACGTGCCCAAGGATGGGCAGAACGGGAAGATCTCGGACTTGTTACTCCCCCCTCTTCACCCCATCAGGTGACTCCATCGCCTGGTAGTCGTACAAGACCCTTCCCATAGGCATAACGCACCGCTTGGGCCCGGTCTTTGAGTCCGGTCTTGGCGAAGAGGTTGTTGATGTGTGTCTTCACGGTCGCGGTGGAGACATGCAGTCTCCGGGCGATCTCCTGGTTGGTGAGGCCTTCGGCGATCAGCACCAGCACCTCGGTCTCGCGTGCTGTGAGCCCGTCCGGAGCCTGCGCGGGCGGCTCCCGCCGCGGCTCCGACAGGCGCTCCAGCAGCCGCCGTTGAACGCGCGGCGAGAGTCCCGCCTCCCCCGACAGCACGCTCTCCACGGCCCGCACGATCTCGTCACCGCCCGCGTCCTTGGTGAGGTAGCCGCGAGCCCCCGCCCTGAGCGCGGGGAACAGTGACTCGTCGTCCGCGTACGTCGTCAGCACGACGACCTGCGTGCCCGGATACTCCGTGCGGATGCGCCGGGTCGCCTCCACCCCGTCGCAGCGCGGCATGCGAAGGTCCATCAGCACGACGTCCGGAGCCAGTTTCCCCACGAGTTCCACCGCTTCGAACCCGTCCGCGGCCGCGCCCACCACCTCGACACCGGGCAACAGCCCGAGGAGCATCACGATGCCCTCACGCACCACGGTCTGGTCGTCCGCCACCACCACCCGCGCCGGCTTCTTCCCCTCCTCCTCCGTCACAGCGGCACCCTCAGCGTCACCACGAATCCCTCCTCACCTGGCCCGGCCTCCAGTGAGCCGCCCAGCAGCTCGGCACGCTCCCGCATGCCCAGCAGACCGTACCCGGCTCCCGAGCCGGTCAGTTCCCCCGGCGGTCCGCCCGAGTCCCGGACGTCCAGGGTGACTTCACTCTCCCCGTAGTCCAGGCGCAGACGGACCGCGGCGCCCGAAGCGTGCTTGCGCACGTTCGTCAGGGCCTCCTGCGCCACTCTGCGCACCGCCTGCGACGCCTCGGCCGGCAACGGCCGCCGCTCCCCCGTCACGGTGACGTCCGCCCGGTCGGCGGCGGCGAGTTCGCTCAGTAACTCCTCCACCGGCGACATCTCACCGCGCAGCGCGGACAGCGCCTGACGGGTCTCCGCCAGCCCTTCGCGGGCCATGCCCCGCGCCGCCACCACACGTTCATGGATCTGCTCCCTGTCCGCGCCCCTCTCGATCAACAGCCGGGCGGCCTCCAGGTGTACGAGCTGCGCCGAGAGACTGTGCGCCAGCACGTCGTGGATCTCCCTCGCGATCCGGGACCGCTCGGCGAGCGCCGCCGACTCCGCCTCCGCCGCCCGAGCCGCGCGCTCCTGCGCGAGCAGGCGCAGGGCACTCGCCCGGGCCTCGGCGTCGAGCCGCAGCACATAGCCCGCGAGGCCGAGTCCGCCCACCGTGGCCGCGGTGGCGATCCAGCCGTCGTGGTTCAGGACGGCGAACGCCCCCAGTGCGACGCAGGCGACCGGCAGGGCGGCTGTGAGCGGCAGTCTCTCCATCGCCGTGACGGCGCACCCGCACAGCAGGACGACCGCCGGCAGCCGGAACCCGACACCCTGTGCCACCATCCCGGCGCCGAGCAACGCGGCGAGGAGCGCCAGCGACGGAAGCAGACGGTGCTGAAGTGTGGCTCGGTAGAAGGCCCACACCGCCAGGGCGCACAGCAGGGCGCCGAGACAGGCCGCCGCGGCGCCCCATCCGCTCAGGTCGCCGTCCGTGAAAATGGCCCACAGAAGCACACCGAGCATCACCAGACGCGAGGCCAGGGTGAGCGACCGCCGGGGCTTGGACACTCCCTCGTGGGCGAGCGCCTCCCGCGAGGGCCAGCGCGTCCAGGCGTCCGGTGTCACACGGGCTCCTTCCGCAGAGGCAGGTGCACGGCATCACCGTACGCCGGGCTCGGCGGGTCCAGCGGGCGCAGGAACTGCGACCGCCACGCCAGGACGCCGCCCCGCACGAGCAGGGTGGAGGCCAGCCCGAGCAGCAGGGCCGGGGTGTCCTGGCGCACGCCGAGCAGAACGCCGATGCCGAAGAGGCCGAGACGCAGGGCTATGCCTCCGAACCAGACGGCCGCGCTCGCCCTCGTGCTCGCGCTCCACGCCGTGCCGTCCGGGTCGGTCCACACCCGGGAGGTCCAGGCCCAGCCGGCTCCGATTCCCATGCCTATGAGCAGCTCGGCGCCGAGCAGCGCTGCGGCCGCGGCCTGGTGATGAGGGTCGAGCAGCCCGGGTTCACGCAGGGCGACGAGACCCAGGACCGCGGGACCGGCCCACCACCGCCTGCCCGTGCTGATCCTGCGCGCCCGGAACTGACGGGCGACGACCACCACGACGACGACGAGGATCAACACGGCATCGACAAGCCCTGACATCACGGCCTCCGTGTGCGACGAAGAACGAAAGCCGGCAGCGAGTTCTGCCGACGCCTTCGACGCTACGGAAATGGGCTGGTCAGGAGATCGGCGCGAGGGTGGATGGCGGGTGGATCATCTTCCGGGTGACCGCTCCACCCAGGGGTGGAGCGGCCCTCCGGGCTCCGCTGCGTGCTGCTCCTCGCCTGGGGGAAGGCATGCCCGAGGTGTCACGCGTCGATGCGGGACCGGTCCAGCGTCGCGGCCGAGTTCGAGATGAACTCCTTGCGCGGGGCGACGTCGTTACCCATGAGCAGGTCGAACACCTGCTCGGCGGAGTCGAGGTCGGAGATGTTGATGCGGCGCAGGGTGCGGTGACGCGGGTCCATCGTCGTCTCGGCCAGCTGGTCGGCGTCCATCTCACCGAGGCCCTTGTACCGCTGGATCGAGTCCTTGTACCGGACGTTCTTGCGCTGCAGCTCCAGAAGCGTCTCGCGCAGCTCGCGGTCCGAGTACGTGTAGACGTACTTGTCCTGGCCCTTCTTGGGCTGGCTGAGCTCGATCCGGTGCAGCGGCGGCACCGCCGCGAACACCCGGCCGGCCTCGACCATCGGCCGCATGTACCGCTGGAACAGCGTCAGCAGCAGAATGCGGATGTGCGCGCCGTCGACATCCGCGTCCACCAGCAGAATGATCTTCCCGTAGCGCGCCGCGTCGATGTCGAAGGTCCGCCCCGACCCCGCTCCTATGACCTGGATGATCGCCCCGCACTCGGCGTTCTTGAGCATGTCCGTGACGGACGCCTTCTGCACGTTGAGGATCTTGCCCCGGATCGGCAGCAGCGCCTGGAACTCGGAGTTCCGCGCGAGCTTCGCCGTACCGAGCGCCGAGTCGCCCTCGACGATGAACAACTCGCTGCGCTCCACGTCGTCGCTGCGGCAGTCGGCGAGCTTGGCGGGCAGCGAGGAGGACTCGAGGGCCGTCTTGCGGCGCTGCGCGTCCTTGTGCTGCCGTGCGGCGATGCGCGTGCGGGCCGCGGCGACGGCCTTCTCCAGGACGACGCGGGCCTGTGCGGCCGTGTCCCGCTTCGTCGAGGTGAGGAACGCCTTCAGCTCCTTGGTGACCACGTTCGTCACGATTCGGCGGGCCGCCGAGGTGCCGAGCACCTCCTTGGTCTGGCCCTCGAACTGCGGCTCCGCCAGACGCACCGTGACCACGGTCGTCAGCCCTTCCAGGGCGTCGTCCTTCACGACGTCGTCCTCGGCCACGCGCAGCAGCTTCTTCGTGCGCAGTACTTCGTTGACGGTCTTGGTGACGGCCTGCTCGAAGCCCGCGACGTGGGTGCCGCCCTTGGGAGTGGCGATGATGTTCACGAACGACCTGAGGGTCGTGTCGTAGCCGGTGCCCCAGCGCAGGGCCACGTCGACGCCCAGCTCACGGGTGACCTCGGTGGGCGTCATCTGGCCGTGCTCGTCCAGGACGGGAACCGTCTCCTTGAAGGTCCCCTGCCCGGAGAAACGGAGTACGTCGCAGATGGCCTTGTCGGTGGCGAGGTACTCGCAGAACTCGCTGATGCCCCCGTCGAAGCGGAAGGACTCCTCGCCCTTGCTGCCGCCGTCACCGAGCCCGTACTCGTCGCGCACGACGAGGGTCAGGCCGGGGACCAGGAACGCGGTCTGGCGGGCGCGCTGGTGCAGGTTCTCCAGGGAGAGCTTGGCGTCCTTGAGGAAGATCTGGCGGTCCGCCCAGTAGCGCACGCGCGTGCCGGTGCGGTTCTTCGGGATCTTCTTGAGCTTGCGCAGTCCGGCCGAGGGGTCGAAGGCGGCGTCCGGGCCGTCCGCCTTGAACGCCCCCGCCGTCCCCCGCCGGAAACTCACCGCGTGTGTGTGCCCCCCGCGGTCCACCTGGACGTCCAGCCGGGCGGAGAGCGCGTTCACCACGGAGGCGCCCACACCGTGCAGGCCGCCGGAGGCCGCGTAGGAGCCGCCGCCGAACTTGCCGCCGGCGTGCAGCTTCGTCATCACGACCTCGACGCCGGAAAGGCCGGTCTTGGGCTCCACGTCCACGGGGATGCCGCGGCCGTTGTCCCGCACCTCGACGGAGGCGTCGTCGTGAAGGATGACCTCGATGTGGTCGCAGTAGCCTCCGAGGGCCTCGTCGACGGAGTTGTCGATGATCTCCCAGAGGCAGTGCATCAGACCGCGGCTGTCGGTCGATCCGATGTACATACCGGGGCGCTTGCGTACGGCCTCGAGCCCTTCGAGGACGAGCAGGTGCCGCGCGGTGTAGTTGGAACCGTCCCGGTCTGCTCCGGTCAGCAGCGCTGTGGACGGCACGGACGTCTCGGCGGTCACGCGGTTCGCTCCTCGCTGAATTTCAGATCGCACCCTTTGGGGTAAGGGCTCGGCTTCGGTCGCCGGTCCGAGGGTACCGAGGCCTGGTAGAGCGGTTGTCACGCCACCCTCGTCTTGAACTCAGACTAGTCCAGAGTCGTATACCTGTTCGATCCCTCGTTGGAGTGAAGTACATATCACGTTCCCTTCCAGGCATGAACCATTTAGGCTCCGGGCACGTCCTCATGAACAACCGGCAAGCCAGCCGGGAGGACCGACCACCGACAGACAGCGCGAACCCGTAAGACACAAAGACACGCAATACGGCTCATTCGCCGCCAACCGGTAGCAGACAGCCACCTCGGAAAGAAATTTTCGATGAGAAGCCACGAGCGGGAACGTTTTCGGCCTGGTTGGATGTTGACCCTGGTACGACAGCTCGTCGAGCTAGAGAAGAGGCGACGTGACTACTGTTCTGACCCCCGCGAGCCCGCTGACGGCCGCTGACCGCTGCGACCGTTGCGGCGCCCAGGCATATCTGCGCGTCGTCCTCATCAGCGGCGGTGAACTGCTCTTCTGCGCCCACCATGGCCGCAAGTTCGAGCCGGAACTCAAGAAGATCGCCGCTGAGATACAGGATGAGACGGAGCGGCTCACGACCGTTCCGGCAAGTGACAACGACGAAGAACGCTGACACTTCGCATCAACGACGAGCCTGATCCGGCGACAGGCCGGCGAGCGGGCGGCCACCTCCGCTACAGGAGGTGGCCGCCCGTACTCGTACCGTCCGCCAAGCGGCCTCAGCGGCTCTCGCTCACCGTCCGGATGACGTCCGAAATGCGCGTGTAGACGCCGGGGCTTCCGGCGTTCCCGCATCCACTCCCCCAGGAGACCAGGCCTATCACGCGCCCCAGGGCGACCAGCGGTCCGCCACTGTCCCCCTGGCAGGCGTCCCGGCCGCCCGCGACCTCGCCCGCGCACACCATGGACCCCGCCTGGTACTGCCCTTCCGCACGGCCGGGATACGCCTGCTCACAGACGGAGTCGTCCAGTACCTCGACGCGGGCGGCGCGCAGCGTCCGCGCGTAGTCGCCGATCCCCGTCGTGTCGCCCCAGCCGTAGACCACGGCGGCGGTCCCCGGCGTGTAGGCGGGGTCTCCCGGGCCCGCCATGCCGATGGCAGAGCCTTCGGGAAGCGGCGTGACAAGGGTCAGAACGGCGAAGTCGCCGGCGTTCGTGTCCGGGTCGTACGCCGGGTTGACCCAGGTCTCACGCACCGGGATCTCCTGTCCGCCGGCCCCCAGCAGATCCCCACGGCCCGCTATGACCTTCAGGTCGGGAACGCCCTCGGGCGGCGTCCTCAGTACGTCCTCGCCCATGCAGTGGGCCGCGGTGAGCACGGTCGAGCGGTCGACCGCCACACCCCCGCAGAACTGCCCCGCCCGGGTACCCCCGAACCGGTCACGGCTGGTGAGCGCCACGGTCCAGGGAGCCTGGTCGATGTCGACCGGATAGCCACCGACGACAACGCTGTCGGCGGCCGCGGGACCCGGCGCCGCCAGCGGTATCGCGGCGGTCATGGCCGCGAGGGCCAGCGCTTGGACGAAGGGACGGCGCATGCGCGCTCCTCACTCTGGGACGGGTGTGGGAAACCCAGAGTGATCCCTCGTGCGCAGACCCGCACCCGCACCTCGCGCGCGCACGGCGGAGGGCCCGGCTCCACACGGGAACCGGGCCCTCCGTGACGTACACCCGCGCCGGCGAGGCGGCAGGGGCTCAGTCCAGGTAGTCGCGCAGCACCTGCGAACGCGAAGGGTGGCGCAGCTTCGACATCGTCTTCGATTCGATCTGACGGATGCGCTCGCGCGTCACCCCGTACACCTTGCCGATCTCGTCGAGGGTCTTCGGCTGACCGTCGGTGAGACCGAACCGCATGGAGACGACGCCCGCCTCGCGCTCGGACAGGGTGTCGAGGACCGAGTGCAGCTGCTCCTGGAGGAGGGTGAAGCTGACCGCGTCGGCCGGGACGACGGCCTCGGAGTCCTCGATGAGGTCACCGAACTCGCTGTCCCCGTCCTCACCCAACGGGGTGTGGAGCGAGATGGGCTCGCGGCCGTACTTCTGGACCTCGATGACCTTCTCAGGGGTCATGTCGAGTTCCTTGGCCAGCTCCTCCGGGGTGGGCTCGCGGCCCAGGTCCTGGAGCATCTGACGCTGCACGCGCGCGAGCTTGTTGATGACCTCGACCATGTGCACCGGGATACGGATGGTGCGGGCCTGGTCGGCCATGGCGCGGGTGATCGCCTGACGGATCCACCAGGTGGCGTACGTGGAGAACTTGTAGCCCTTGGTGTAGTCGAACTTCTCGACCGCGCGGATCAGACCGAGGTTGCCCTCCTGGATGAGGTCCAGGAAGAGCATGCCGCGGCCGGTGTAGCGCTTGGCCAGGGAGACCACCAGACGGAGGTTCGCCTCCAGGAGGTGGTTCTTGGCGCGGCGGCCGTCCTCGGCGATGATCTCCAGCTCGCGCTTGAGCTTCGGCGCGAGTTTGTCGGCGTTGGCCAGCTTGTCCTCGGCGAACAGACCGGCCTCGATGCGCTTGGCGAGCTCGACCTCCTGCTCGGCGTTGAGCAGCGGGACCTTGCCGATCTGCTTGAGGTAGTCCTTGACCGGGTCGGCGGTGGCACCGGCGGCGGCGACCTGCTGGGCGGGGGCGTCGTCCTCGTCCTCGTCGGACAGCACGAAGCCGGCGCTCTCGGTGCCCTCGGGCTCGTCGCCCGTCTTGCCCGACGCGGGGGTCTCCTCCGCCGACTCGTCGTCGGCCAGCTCGGCGTCGTCCTTCTTGGCGGCGGTCTTCCTGGCCGTCGCCTTCTTGGCCGTCGCCTTCTTCGCGACAGCCTTCTTGGCCGTCGTCTTCTTGGCGGCTGCCTTCTTGGCGGGCGCGGCGTCCTCGGCGGAATCGTCGGCGGCGGGCTCAGCAGGCGCGGTGGCGGCGGTGGCCTTCTTGGCGGTCACCGTCTTCGCCGCCACGGTCTTGGTGGCGGTGCGCTTGGCCGGACTCTTCGCTGCGACGCTCTTCCGGGTGCGCTTGGGCTCCGCGGCACTGACCATCAGCGTCACACCCTCTTCCTCGAGGATCTGGTTGAGGCTGCGCAGTACGTTCTTCCACTGAGTGGCCGGAATCTGGTCAGCTTCGAAGGCCCGACGCACGTCATCGCCGGCGATCTGCCCCTCAGCCTTTCCCCGCTCAATGAGCGCCATGACAGAGACGGACTCGGCGATCTCCGGCGGGAGCGTACGGGATGTGCTGGCCGACACGAACAACCTCTCGGAACGTTGGAAAACGGCTTCCGGCCCCATGTCCTCCTGTGGACAGGAACCGACGACCGCCGGCTGAGTGATGGGCCGACGGCGCGTGCGGGTGCCGGGACGAGTCACAGCGCCATGAACGGCGTCCGTATTCCCTTCTCGGCTGTCACCTCTTAGGTCATCGCGCTGTTCCGAGGAGCGTTACGCCCAATCCACGTGGCCCGAGTCACACCCCGTAAGCGTGCAAATACTTTCATTTGGTGTCATACCCGGTCAGTATCGGGTGCACCCATCACACCGCCGGGCCCCCGCCGAGCCCCGGAGAGCGGAAAGGGGCCCGACGGAAGGCGCTTCGCCGGGCCCAGGAGGGCCACGGCGGATCATCCACCGGACAGGGCCCCGGGCAACGGGGCCGCGCGGGGCCACGGGGCCGCACCGCGATCGCGCCGCCCGCGGAACGCGCTCAGTGCTCTCGCGGGGCGGGCACCACCCGCTCCGCCTCGGGGTGGATCGTGAGCAGCTGGCGCATGGCCGCCTCCGCGGCCGGGCCGTCGCCGGCGGCGAGCGCCTCCGCGATCCTGGCGTGGTGCGCCACCGACGCGTCGCTCGGACGGTCACAACCGGTGACCGGGCCTCCGGAGACCTGGAGGGCCGCCGACACGATGCCCGACAGGTGTTCGAGCATGCGGTTGCCGGCGACCTGGATGAGCAGCGAGTGGAACTCGGCGTCGGCCCGCGAGAACGTGAGCACGTCTCCCTGCGCCATGGAGTGGCCCATGATCTCGACCATGTCGCCGAGCCGCTGCTGGACATCCTCGCGTCCGTGCCCGGCGGCGAGGCGGGCGGCGAGCGGCTCGATGGTCCACCGCAGCTCGCTCAGCTCACGTCGCTGGCCGTCGCGCTGTGGCCCGTAGGCCCGCCACTCGATGATGTCGGGGTCGAGCAGGTTCCAGTCGCTGACGGGACGCACGCGCGTGCCCACGTTCGGGCGGGCGCTGACCAGCCCCTTGGCCTCCAGGACACGGAGCGACTCCCGGACGACGGTGCGGGAGACCTCGAAGCGCTGGCCGATCTCCTCCGGCACGAGCGGGCGGTCCGCGCCGAGGTCGCCGGAGACGATCATCTGGCCGAGCTGCTGAACGAGTTGGCCGTGCAGGCCGCGGCCGCGGCTGCCCGTGGCGCGTCGGCCCACGCGGCCCAGCTCCGGATCCGCGCTCTCCCACGCGGGGGCACCGACGCGATCGGGGCCGGAGGCCTCGGCGTAGGGGTAGCGGTCGAGTTCGCCCGGGCCGGCGAGGCCGGAGTCCGATCGGGCGGCGGTCATCATGGTGTGCGCAAGGGTACTCACGCATCCTTTTTCGGCGCTGCCCTCAACTGCCTTGAGGGCTTTGGTGAAAAGCACACGAAAGGGTGATCGCTCACCCCGTCGCAATTGACGCCTTATCGGAAAGAAATCGGGCATTCTGCGGGGAGTTGTGCGCACGACCGGAACGGAAGGGTCCGCCCGGTCGTCATCGGACCCTTCCGCGGAGGGTCGTGAACAGATAAGCGCAGAGCAGAGCCGTCAGGGACAACGTCAGCGCGCCTCCCACGGGTTGGGAGATCACCCTCGCCCCGGCCGCCAGATACCGCTCGCCTCCGAACGGCCACTGCATCAGCGGCAGTTCCCACAGCCTATGGGGAAGCCCGGCCGCCGTCCGCACGGACGGTCCCTCCCAGGCCCTCTGTACGAGCGGTACGACGAGGACCGGCACGGAGAGCACCGCCGCGAGCCCGGCCGTCGTGGACCGGAAGAGCCCTGCGGCGAGTACGCCCGCCCAGGCGCAGCCGACCACCAGCCCGACCCAACTCGCCGTGTCCGCGAGCCAGTCCTGGGGGACCCCCACGACCTCCCGTCCGTACACGAGGTAGAGCGCCTCGGCGTCGCACCCCACGGTGAGGAAGGCCAGCATCAACGCGGTGGACGCGGTGACGAGGAGCTTGGCCGCGAGCAGACCCAGGCGGCGCGGGACCGTGCCGCGGTCCACGGCGAGGGCGGGGTGGCGGAACTCGTCGCCGGAGGAGACCGCGCCGAGCAGTCCGGCGCCGAGTGCCGCCGGCGGCAGCGGCAGGTCGGCCGGCCACGCGGCCAGAAGCCGGGACAGAGGGGTGTGGCCGATTCTGGCGAGGAGGACCGACAGGACCGCCGAGGTGACGAGGACCGCCGCGGCCGTGAAGTAACCGGTGCCGATCCCGAGGGCGCGGCGCAGCTCGTAGCGCAGCGGACGCAGCGGGCTGGGCGCCTGGCGTACCGAGATGGCGGGCGGGAGGCGGTACGGAGCGCCCGCGGCCGTCGGCCGCACCGGAGCCGCCGCCTGCGCCGGGGCAGCGGTCCCGTCCGCAGGGCCCGGGGTGCCCGCCGGGCGGGGGGTGCCCGCCGGCCGGTGGGGCTCCGTCGACCCCGGGGCGCCCGCCGGCCTTCGCCGGTCGGTGGCGCCCGGCCCTCCGGCCGGGTCGGGGCCCTCGGTCTCGGCACGCGTCCGTGTGGCGTCAACAGGGCGGGGGGACGCGCGCTCGTCGGCCGCGGGCCTCCCGGAGCGAGCAGGCGACGGGGGCACGGGACCCATGTCTCCGATCTCGTCCGCGATTTGATGGACGAGGATGCCGTGCCGGAAGGCGGTCTCGCCGATGTCCGCACACGTACTGCCGTAGACCGAGAGCCGGTTGCCGTCCTCGCGCACGATCTCGACGGAACGACGCGAGGTGCGCGCCTCCTTGGCCAGTACGGCGCCGAGCCGGGCGGCGTACGGGCTCCGTACGGTGACACGGGGCCGGAGCCTGGTCCTCGCGAACTCGTCGGCGGTCTGGGCGGCGACGACCGCGCCCCGGTCGAGGGTGACGACCCGGTCGGCCGTTCGCGCCGCTTCCTTGGTGTCGTCCGTGGTGAACAGCACGGTGCCGCCCTGGTCGGCGTGCGCGCGCAGAAGCCCGTGCACCCAACGGCCTTCGCCCGCGCTCAGCCCACCGGCGGGGTCGTCGAGGACGAGGGCGTGCGGCCGCGGCAACAGGGCGCAGGCCAGAGCGAGACGGCGGTCCATCCCGCGCGACAGCGTGCCGAGGCGCTCGTCGCGCAGTCCGGCGAGACCCACCGCCTCGAGGACCTCGTCGGCGCGCCGCACGGAGACACCCGCGGCGGCGCACAGCATGCGCAGCTGACCGCGGACCGTGCGCGCCGGATGGCCCGGGACGTCGCCGAGCAGCGCGCCCACCTCCCGCGACGGATGGGCGATCCGGTGCAGTGGCCGGCCTCTGAAATAGGTGATCCCACGCCCCTGTTGCAGTTCGAGCATCAGCCTCAGCACCGTCGTCTTGCCCGCACCCGGGGCACCGACGAGCGCGGTGACATCACCGGCGCGCGCCTCGAAGGAGACGTCGTCGACGGCGGGCAGAGGCTCCTTGCGGGTGCTGCTGGTCAGTCCGATGGCCTGGATCACCCAATGCAAGATAGCGCTGTATGCCCGTTTTGTCGGGCAACGTGAGCCTGGCCGGGCGACAGTCGGCCCGCAGTCGGTCGCGAGGACCGGCTTTCGACGGCCGGCGCCTCGGCCGATCCCGCCTGCCCGCGGAGCCGGTCAGACGTCCGGGCGCAGCATCGGCGGGTTGAGCAGCGTGGCGCCGCCCGCCCGGAAGAGCTGGGCCGGACGGCCGCCCTGTCGTGTCGTCGTGCCCCCTGTGGGCACCAGGAAGCCGGGGGTGCCGGTCACCTTGCGGTGGAAATTGCGCGGATCCAGAGCCACGCCCCACACCGCCTCGTACACGCGACGCAGCTCCCCGACGGTGAACTCGGTCGGGCAGAAGGCGGTGGCGAGCGAGGAGTACTCGATCTTGGACCGGGCGCGCTCCACACCGTCCGAAAGGATCTGCGCGTGATCGAAGGCGAGAGGCGCCATCTGCTCTCCGTCGCGCCCGTGGCCGCCCTGCTGCAACAGCTCCTCGACGGGGGCCCACCGCGCGCTGTGGGCGTCGCCGCCCGCCACGGGCGCGGGCAGGTCGGGGGCCAGCGCGAGGTGGGCGACGCTGACCACCCGCATCCTCGGGTCACGCTTCGGGTCGCCGTACGTCGCGAGTTGTTCCAGGTGCGCGCCCTTGTCCTGGGCGGGCGCGGCAGGCTCATGAGCGCACAGCCCCGTCTCCTCGACGAGCTCCCGCGCGGCGGCCTGCGACAGATCCTCGTCCGGCCGTACGAAGCCGCCGGGCAGCGCCCACCGCCCCTGGAACGGCTGCTCGCCTCGCCGCACCGCCAGCGCGCACAGGGCGTGGCGGCGCACGGTCAGCACGACCAGGTCCACAGTGACAGCGTAGGGCGGGTAGGCCGACGGGTCGTAGGGCATGCCGTGATCATAGTCGTCTTCCTGACGATAAACACTCCCTTCACCGGTCGCATCAGTGACCGATCCACATCGGATGACCGGCCCGCCACGATCTCCGCCCTTCTACGGCCGGAGGGGCGGCCTGTGGGGTCACGCCCCGTCATACCCCCAACTGGAGCCTCTCCGCCTCCTCCACCACCGCCAAGCCCGAGTCTGCCGACGCGAACGGAGAAGGAGGCACCCGCGACCCGGAGACCGGTCAGGCCTATCTCACCGAGCGGTGCGCCGCGGAGCGGACGCAGGGTCACAGTCCCGGCCGGGGCGTCGGCGCGGGAACGGCACCGTCGGTGTCCTGCAGTCGGTTCGGTCCGCTCGCACCCGCGGCGGTGTCCACGGGCCCGTCCGCGGAGGGGACCGCAACGCCCTCACCGATGGCGGGGCGCCGGAGGCCGCCCGCCCCCGGACGGGGCGGGGCGCCGGTCTCGGGGTTCACGTGTCTTCTTCCGTGCGCTTCCCGCCCGTACGAGGCAGCCGGAAACGGCCGCTCGTGTCCTCCGGCGCGCGGCCCGGCCCCCGCTCCCTGCCGCCGCGCCGGTGGGCGCCCGCCCTTCCCGGCGGGCGTCGGTCCCCGCACCCCCTCGCGCTGCCCGCCGGGTGCGTCCTCGACCGGCGGCGACCGGTCCTCGGCGCCGGCGGGAGCTCGGGCGGGACGCCGGTGCCCGGCGCCACCGGAACCTTCTCGGTGGGCGACGACGGTCCGGCCCCCTCGACCGGCTCCGAGGCGCTGCCCGCCGCAGCCCCGCGACCGGTGCGCTCCGCACGCAGGCAGCGGCGGACCGATTCCGGGTCCAGTCCCTCGTTGCACGCCTGATGAAGAAGCCGCGCGAAGAGGTAGTCGGGATCGACGCCGATCGCCATCGCCAGAGCTTCCCTGGCCTCCAACTCGTCGCCGGACGACCAGGCGACCCAGCCCGCGAGGGTGAGCGGAGCGGCGGCGTGCTCGCGGTACGGCCCGACACAGCGGCGGGCCAGGGCTCGCCAGAGCCGCAGGGCCGGACCCGCCTCGTCGCCCTCCATCCACTCCGCCGCACGGTCACGGGTCGTACGGTCCTGAAGGCCGAGGATCACCGTGGCCGCCTCGTCGTGTCCGATGAGCCCGTCGTCGCGACGGTCCGCGCGCAGCGGATCCGGCTCCGGTGGGGCGTCGGCCAGCCTGCCCATGATCCGGTGCGCGAGTCCGAGAGTCTCCCCGGCGACCTCGGCACGGCTGCCGGCCTCCAGGATCCGGGGGACGAGGGCCATGTTCGCGGTGTCGAGCGCCACCTCCTGTGCGAGGGCCGCCGCTGACTCCCACGGCGTGAGCCGGGCCGTCAGTTCCCGCAGGCTCCCGCGCACCCGCAGACCCGCGTAGGTGGCCGCCGCCGCCAGTACCGAGGTCCCGGGCAGCCCCATCGGCTGACCGTCCGCCGAGCAGCACCCCTGGCCCGGGCAGCAGTACGACCAGAAACGGCCGTCGGAGATGCACAGGGCCTCCACCACGGGTACGTCGAGCCGGCCGCAGGCCGTGCGCAGCAGTTGAGCGAGCGGCCGCAGGCGCCTCATGACGTCCCGCCCCGATTCGCCGCTCGCGGGTTCCTGACAGAGGAAGGCGACCATGCTCCCGGGACGGGCGCCACGGCGCTCGCTGCCTGTCACCAGGCCCCGAGCCAGCTGTTCGGCCACGGCGGGCCAGTCGTCGCTCTGGGCGGGGATGCCGAGCCGCGCCCGTCCGCCGAAGCGGCCACGCCTCTGCCCGTCGTGCAGGGCGGCGAGCACGATGCTGTCCTCCGGCCGATATCCGAGCAGGTAGGGAAGGGCGTCGGCCAGCTCGCCCGGAGTGCGCAGGGTGACCTGGTGATGGCCGCACGAGTCGGCGTCCCCGGTGCCCGGGGCGTGGTCCCCGGTGCCTCGGGCGGGGTCGCCGCCGGTTTCCCCGCCCGCCGACGGCCTCTCGCCACCGCCAAGTCGTCCACCGTCGCGTCGTCCACCGTCACGCAGTCCGCCGTCATGCCGTCCGCCGTCGGACTGTGGGTCGTCGAACCTTCCGCCATCGGGCTGCCCGCCGTCGGCCAGTCCCCCGAGCCCGGTGTCTCCCGTCCGCGGGGCCGGGAGCCGGCAGCGGCCGGCGTCCGCCGTGCCCGGGGCGTCCGCACGGCCGTCGATCCCGCTGATGTCACCGGAGCCGGACGGGTCGGCCATTTCGCTGTGATTCGTCATGCCGTGACCTTCTCGCGAATCACGAAATTCCGCTTTGGCCTGTGGATAAGTCGCATCAGGGACATGCCATGAGTTGTCCACAACGTGCTCGGCTCGTTCGCGCGATGTCCGACCCATCGGGTTGCATGGAGCCATGAGCAACGAAGCCCCGCGCCCCACGGCCGAAGAAGACCTGCGCACCGCCGCCGACAAGGTCCTCGCCCGCCTTGTCGGCGCGCCGACCGGCGAGGCGCGACTGCGCGAGGACCAGTGGCGTGCCATCGAGGCGCTGGTGGCCGACAAGCGCAGAGCCCTGGTCGTCCAGCGCACGGGCTGGGGCAAGTCCGCGGTGTACTTCGTCGCGACCGCGCTCCTGCGCGAGCGGGGGGCGGGCCCCACCGTCATCGTCTCGCCGCTCCTGGCCCTCATGCGCAACCAGGTGGACGCCGCCGCCCGCGCCGGGATCCGGGCCAGGACCATCAACTCGTCCAACCCGGAGGAATGGCAGACGATCCAGGCCGAGGTGGCCGCGGGAGAGGTCGACGTCCTCCTGGTGAGTCCCGAGCGGCTCAACAACCCCGACTTCCGCGACCAGGTGCTGCCCGCGCTGGCCGCGGCGACCGGTCTGCTGGTGGTGGACGAGGCGCACTGCATCTCGGACTGGGGCCACGACTTCCGGCCCGACTACCGCCGGCTGCGCACGATGCTCGCCGACCTGCCGCCCGGTGTCCCGGTCCTGGCCACCACGGCGACGGCCAACGCGCGCGTGACCGCCGACGTCGCGGAGCAGCTCGGCACCGGAGGCGGCACCGACGCCCTGGTGCTGCGCGGGCCACTGGACCGGGAGAGCCTGAGCCTCGGTGTGCTGGAGCTGCCGGACGCCGCCCACCGGATGGCCTGGCTCGCCGAGCATCTCGACGAGCTGCCGGGCTCCGGGATCATCTACACGCTCACGGTGGCCGCCGCCGAGGAGGTCACCGCGTACCTGCGCCAGTGCGGACACCCGGTCGCGTCGTACACGGGCAAGACGGAGAACGCGGAGCGTCAGCAGGCCGAGGAGGACCTGCTGGCCAACCGGGTCAAGGCCCTGGTCGCGACCTCCGCGCTCGGCATGGGATTCGACAAGCCCGACCTCGGCTTCGTGGTGCATCTGGGCTCGCCGTCCTCCCCCATCGCCTACTACCAGCAGGTGGGGCGGGCGGGCCGCGGTGTGGAGCATGCCGAGGTGCTGCTGCTGCCGGGCAAGGAGGACCAGGCGATCTGGCAGTACTTCGCCTCCATCGCCTTCCCCCCGGAGGAGCAGGTGCGCCGCACGCTGGACGTCCTGGCCGACGCCGGCCGGCCGCTCTCGCTGCCCGCCCTGGAGCCGCTGGTGGATCTGCGCAGGTCCCGGCTGGAGACGATGCTCAAGGTGCTCGACGTCGACGGCGCCGTGCGTCGCGTCAAGGGCGGCTGGACCTCGACGGGTGCCCCGTGGGTGTACGACACCGAGCGCTACGCCTGGGTGGCCAAGCAACGGGCCGCCGAGCAGCAGGCGATGCGCGACTACGTGACCACGGCGGGCTGCCGGATGGAGTTCCTGCGCCTCCAGCTGGACGACGAGGGAGCGGCTCCCTGCGGACGCTGCGACCGGTGCGCGGGGGCGCGCTTCGCGGCGTCCGTGTCGTCCGCCGCCCTGGACACCGCCCAGGGCGAGCTGGGCCGCGCGGGCGTGGAGGTCGAGCCCCGGAAGATGTGGCCGACGGGCCTGCCCGCTGTGGGAGTGGACCTGAAGGGCCGCATTCCCGCCGGGGAGCAGGCCTCCACGGGCAGGGCTCTGGGCCGCCTCTCCGACATCGGCTGGGGCAACCGGCTGCGTCCGATGCTGGGACCCCAGGCCCCGGACGGTGCCGTACCGGACGATGTCGCGCAGGCCGTGGTGGGTGTACTGGCGGACTGGGCGAAGGGCCCCGGGGGCTGGGCGTCGGGCAGCGCCGACGCCCAGCCCCGCCCGGTCGGCGTCGTCACCATGGCGTCACGCTCGCGCCCTCGGCTCATCGAGTCCCTCGGGGCGCGGATCGCGGAGATCGGCCGACTGCCGCTGCTCGGGTCCGTCGCGTACGTGGGCGAGGTCGCGCACGCCTCCCGCAGCAACAGCGCCCAGCGGCTGAAGGCACTCGACGGGGCTCTGGCAGTCCCCTCCGACCTGGCGGCCTCCCTCAAGGAGGCCGGAGGTCCCGTCCTGCTCGTCGACGACGCGACGGAGACCGGCTGGACACTCGCCGTAGCCGCGCGCCTGCTGCGACGCGCCGGCGCGGAGGGGGTGTTGCCGCTGGTGCTCGCCGTGCAGTCATGACACGCGTCAGCGGGTGCGACTGTGGGCAGGGATATACACGACGCACCGTCAGAAAACGGTCTGCCGGTTCAATTGCTCGTTGCCGCAACCAAGTTCGACAGGAACAATTGGAGTCGCTCCCCGCGCGGCTCATCGGTGGTCCGATAGGGCTCTGCCGCGGTGCGCTCCCCCAAGTCCGTCTCCGCCCTCCGTGTGGGCGCGTAGCCGAAGGGAGGACCGTGACCTTCGGATTCGCTCCGTCCCCGGCGGCATCCGTGCCGACGTCTGCCGATCCGTCCGCCCATGCCACCGACCCACTGGCCCGGATGCTCGAACCCGCGGAGTGGGCAGCCGCGGGAATCCCGCTGCTGCGCAATCCCCGGGAGGTCGTCCGGGGCCTGCACTCCCGGCACCGCCCCGGCCCCGCGACCGCGATCGTCGCGGTGCTCGACCCGGACGAACGGCTGCGGGCGAGCGCCTCGTTCACCCGGCGTCCGGTTCCGGCCGACGGATGGATGTTCCGCAACTCGCTGCTGTCACAGCTGCGCCGAGTGGTCCCGCACGACCTGCGCCGCCGCACCCCGGTGCGCACCGCCGTGCTGCTCTACTGCCGCGAGGGCGACACCCGTTGGACCGAGGAGGACGGTGCGTGGATGTGGGGGCTGCGGGACGCCTGCACCCTGCACGGGCTGCGCTGCGGGGCGTACATCACGCTGACGCGTGACGGCTGGCAGGTGCTCGGCGAGGGCCGCGGCGGGCGCCATCCGACGGCGGACTCGCCCCCGGAGCCGTTCGCCATGACCGAGGCACCGCCGCCGCTGCCGCGCACCGGAGGCGCCGCCTCGGAGGTGCTGCGCCGCGCGGCGGCGCGCTGAGCCGGACACCGCGGGCCATCACCTCGCCGGCAGGAGCGGGCCGATTGCCCGCCGCCAGGAGCGGGCCGTCACCTCACCGCCAGAAGTCGGTGAAGGTGCGGACCCGTCGGTTCCCCGGCGCGCGTACGCGCCCGCGGACGTCGCCTCCCAGCGGCGTACGCGTCCGGACCCACCCCACGAGGACGGCGCGCCGAGCCCGTCTGGGCGGAACGGGGCCCCTGCGAGGCGGGTACGCCACAGGGACCGCAGTGCCGGCGCCGCCGGAGCGGCGCGCGACGACCCGCCGAACCGCCCCGGACCGGCCGGGGTGGCTCAGACGCTCGTGCCCAGCACCGAGTTGATCTGCTGCGGGTCGCCGCAGACGATCAGCAGGGCGCCTGCCCGGCCGAGGGCCAGCGGCAGGGCGGCGGCGACACCGGCGTCGGAGCCGCCGTTGACGGCGACCACGGCGACGGGGCGCGACTTGGCGCGGCCCGCGGCCTCGGCGTCGGTGTAGAAGACGTCGTCGCCCGCGTCGTGCTGCGCCCAGTAGGCGGCCTCGCCGAAGGACAGTTCGTGCGCGGCCCATGGGTGGGGTTCGCCGGTGGTGATCACCAGCACCTCACCGGGGGCGCGGCCCGATTCCAGCAGCAGGTCGACGGCTTCCTCCGCGGCGTCCAGCGCGCCCTCGGCCGAGGCCGGGATCAGCTGGATCTGCACAGGCGCGGCAGCCTGGGCTGACGGCTTGGGAGTGGGCGCGGCCGACTCGTGCGGCGCGCGGGGGGCCGGCATCTGCCGGCCGGGACCCGGCCGACCGGGACGCGGCGGAGCCGCGGGACGGGGACCGGGTACGGGACGAGGGGTCGGCGCGGTACGGCCACTGGCCGGAGTGACGCGGGGACCCTGGGCACTCTCGTGAATCTGAGGCTCCTCGGGAATGAGAGGCATGAGCTGATTTTTATCAAACACCGGTACGACGCGCGTCACCGGGTGGCACATGAGTGCGAGCGGATACGGTCAGAAATCGAAGCCGAGCTGACCCTCGATTTCCGGAACGCTTCCGTCCGCCCAGCTGCGGACCTTCTTGAGGTGCCGCCACTGGGGCAGCGCATCAAGATACGCCCACGACAGCCGGTGATACGGGGTGGGGCCCCGCTCCTCCAGCGCGGCCCGGTGCACCGGTGACGGATACCCGGCGTTGGCCGCAAAACCGAAGTCTGCATGGTCGATGCCCAGTTCGGCCATCATTTTGTCGCGCTGGACCTTGGCCAGCACCGAGGCCGCCGCCACGGAGACGCAGGACTGGTCGCCCTTGATCACCGTACGGACCTGCCAGGGAGTGCCCAGGTAGTCGTGCTTCCCGTCGAGGATGACCGCGTCGGGCCGGACCGGCAGAGCCTCCAGGGCGCGCACCGCGGCCAGGCGCAGGGCGGCCGTCATCCCCCGCTCGTCGATCTCCTCGGGAGAGGCGTGCCCCAGGGCGTAGGAGGTCACCCACTTCTCCAGTTCCGCCGCGAGCGAGGTACGCCGCTTGACGGTCAGGAGCTTGGAGTCGGTGAGGCCCTCGGGCGGACGGCGCAGTCCCGTGACCGCCGCGCAGACGGTGACGGGTCCGGCCCAGGCACCGCGGCCCACCTCGTCGACACCGGCAATGATCTTCACTCCGGTCGTGGCGCGGAGGGAGCGCTCGACGGTGTGAGTAGGGGGTTCGTACGGCATGACGCCCTCAGCCTACGCCGCCCGCGACGGCGGGCGACACCCCGGTCTCCGGAAGCATCTCCCCCACCTCACCGACACGGCGCGCACCGCCCGGCGGGCCCGGCTCACTCCCCCGGCGTCCGCAGCAGCGGAACCATCACGCGGTCGATCATCTGCTCCAGGTCCAGGTCGCTCCATTCGCTGGCGCACACCTTCGAGCGGTACATCATCATCGCCGGGATGACATCGCGGACGTAGGCGTCGTCAGCACCGGCCCGCACCTCTCCGCGCGTGATTCCGCGGCGGATGACCTCCCCGATGAGCCGCACGGTCGGATGCACGAGTCCGTCCAGGATGACGCTGTTGAAGCGCTCGGCCGTGCTTGTGTCGCATTCGTGAAGTACGGAGCGCAGAGCGAATCCGGGCCGGGAGTACATCGCGTCGCGCACCAGCCGGCAGAGCCCCAGCAGGTCCTCGCGCACGCTCCCGTGGTCGGGCACCTCCTGGATCGAGGGCAGTCCGGCCTCGAGCGCGTCGGCGACGAGGTCCTCCTTCGAGGGCCAGCGGCGGTAGACGGCGGCCTTGCCGGTCTGGGCGCCGGCGGCGACGCCCTCCATCGTCAGGCCGTTCCAGCCGACCGTGCTGAGCTGTTCGAGCGCGGCGTCGAGGATCGCGCGTTCGAGCACGGCACCGCGCCGACGCGGGGAGGCCGACGGGGCGGGGTCGGCCGTCCAGCGCGAATCAACCATCTGAATGTCTCCGTTGAGCAAGGGGAAGCGGGGATTCCGGGGGCGGGGGGCGTGCATGCGGGTGACGCCGTCCGACAGCGAGGCCAGTGAACGCTTGCGTTCACTGACGGGGACTCACTACCGTTGGCGCGGTAGTGAACGCGAGCGTTCACTACCGCACTTGTGGGGGACCCATAGTGACAACCTCTCAGTTGATCAAAGACACGACACCGGGAGCGGCCCGCCGGGAGGGGCGTCCCGGAATGGCACTCGCCGTCATCGCGGCCTGCCAACTCATGGTGGTACTCGACACGACGATTGTGAACATCGCACTCCCGCACATTCAAGGCGCGCTCGCATTCAGCACGACCGATCTGACCTGGGTGGTCAGCGCCTACACCCTCACCTTCGGCGGCCTGCTGCTTCTCGGGGGCCGAGCCGGCGACATCCTCGGCCGGCGCCGGGTCTTCATGACCGGCATCCTGCTGTTCACGCTGGCCTCGCTGCTGGGCGGACTCGCACAGGAACCCTGGCAGTTGCTGGCGGCCCGGGCCCTCCAGGGCGTGGGCGGGGCGATAGCGTCGCCCACTTCGCTGGCCCTCATCACCACCACCTTCCCCGAGGGTCCGGAACGGAACCGGGCCTTCGGCGTCTTCGCCGCGGTCTCCGCGGGCGGCGGCGCCATCGGCCTGCTCTCGGGCGGCATGCTCACCGAGTGGCTCGACTGGCGCTGGGTCTTCTTCGTCAACGTGCCCATCGGCGTGCTGATCGCCGTGCTCGCCCCGCTGTACATCAACGAGTCCGAGCGCCACCCCGGCCGTTTCGACCTCGCGGGGGCCTTCACCTCGACGGCCGGCATGGCCCTGCTGGTGTACGGATTCATCCGCGCCTCGGAGGAGGGCTGGCGGGACGGCCTCACCACCGGGTCCTTCGGCGCGGCGGTCGTGCTGCTGGTGGCCTTCGGTTTCATCGAGAAGCGGGCCAGGGAGCCGATCACGCCGCTCCGGATGTTCGCCGACCGCAACCGGTCGGGCACGTACGTGATCATGCTCAGTCTGGCCGCCGCCATGTTCGGCATGTTCTTCTTCATCGTCCTGTTCGTGCAGAACGTGCTGGACTACACGCCGATCGAGGCCGGTCTCGCCTTCCTCCCGGTCACGGTGGCGATCGTTGTCGGAGCGGGTCTGTCGCAGCGGTTCCTTCCGGTGCTCGGCCCCAAGCCGTTCATGGTCTCGGGGTCGACGATCGCCGTGCTCGGCCTCGGCTGGCAGACGTTCATCAGCCCCGACAGCTCCTACCTGGGCGGCGTGCTCGGTCCCATGGTGCTGTTCGGCTTCGGCATGGGCCTGAACTTCGTGACGCTGACCCTGACCGCGGTCTCCGGTGTCGCCGTGCACGAGGCCGGGGCGGCCTCCGGCCTGCTCAACGCCACCCAGCAGGTGGGTGGTTCGCTCGGCCTGTCCATTCTGACGACGGTGTTCGGTACCGCCAGCCGGGACGAGGCCGAGAAGCAGATGCCCGGCTTCCTGGCCGATTCCTCGGCCGAGCAGAAGGCGGAACTGGCCAGGACCCACCAGCTGCCCGCGCCATGGGGTCACGAGGTCCTCGCCGAGGGCATCTCGACCGCCTTCGTCCCGGCCGTCGGCATGGCCCTGCTGGCACTCCTCACGGCCGGGCTGGTGATCAGGGTCCGCAAGAGCGATTTGGAGGCCCTCTCGGGAACCGCCGCCACGGCCGGTCCCGCCGGAGGCTGAGACGTCGCACCACCGGCCCCCGCCTCGCGCCGGGGACCGCGAAGGGCCCGTCATCCGTGTCCCCCACGGCGGACGGGCCCGCTCCGGCCTCAACGCACGCTCAGCTCCGCCTCCACCTGACGGCAGGCCGACCAGTCCGCGTCCGGCGACAGCGGATTCTCGTCGAGCACGTCCCGGGCCCTGGCCTCGCCCCAGCTGGTCGCGTACCAGGGCGGGTCCTTCTCCGCGAGGTCGTCGGCGAGTGACTCCAGCGCACAGGAACGCAGCGGTTCCGGCAGCCTGTCCAGGGCCGGGACGGCGTCGGCGGACAGGTCGCGCGCGTAGGCGAGGTCGAACTTGCCGGTGTCCTCGTACCGCTGGACGTTGCGCTCGGCGATCAGACCGTCGGGGGAGAGCAGCCCGAACGCGAGCACTCCCGCGGCGGCGCCGGCCGCGACGGCGCGCGGCAGCCAGCGGGCCCCCAGAACGCCGGCCGCCATGATGAGCACGATGACCAGGCCGAGCCACAGCTCGACGGCCATCACGGAGATCCGCAGCCGCGTCAGCCCGTACGCGTCCACGTACATGTCCATGCGGCGCACGGCCGAGGCCACGACGACGAGCGCGAGGACGCACAGGGTTCCCAGCACGCCCCGCACCAGCGTCCGGTCACGCGCTCCCCCGCGTGGCGCCCAGCGCAGCGCGACGACGATGACGAGCAGCGTCAGCAGCGTGACGAGGAGCAGCTGCCAGAAGCCCTGGCGCGCGTACTCGGCGTACGTCTGGCCCGTCTCCTCGAGCACCGCGTCGTATCCGCCGAAGAGGACGGCGAGCTGGACGGCGTTGAAGGCGGCGAAGAGGGCGGCGAGCACGACCAGCGGGAGCGTCCACTCGGCGCGGCCCCTGGCCCGGCCCTCGGGGACGTCTACGCGGTCCCACTGCAGCGGCGAGGCCGCGGTGTGAGCGGCCGCGAGGGCTCCGACCACGCCGATCGCGAGGAGCAGCACACGCCAGGGTCCTCCGGAGACGGAGGTGTCGGGGATCAGCTCACCGAGGAGATCCGCGAAGGCGGCGTCGGCGCCCGCGAACAGGGCCCCGAAGACGAGCAGCAGGAGAGCCGTCACGGTGAGGGCCCGCAGCCAGGTGACCATGTTCCCGCGGGCGCCGCCGAAGCGTTCCCGCAGTCCGCGCCAGCCCCATACGGGCCCGGTGGCGAGGGCGTTGAAGACGCCGATCGGGCCGAGCAGCATGGCGGGCCAGGTGCGTCCGCCGTGCAGTGCGAGGGACCCCAGCGCGATCGCTCCGACGACGGCGAGGAACGACGGCCAGCTCGCGTCGCGCAGCGCGGGCACGGCCAGCAGGGCGAGGCCGCCGACGGCCCAGACGAGCGTCCACGGACGCGGGCGGCGGCCCGCCGCGTGAGCGGCGAAGTACGCGGCGAGGGCGGCGGGCAGGGCGACGAGGAGGATGTTGAGGGCGAGGCCGTCGCCCAGGAGCAGCATGCTGAGGAGTCCGGTGGCGAGGGCGGCCCACAGGGTGCCCGGCCGGACGGGTGCCGGTCGCGGGGTGTTCAGCCCGGCGAACAGGGGCGAGGGCGCGGGCGGCTCCGGTACGGCCCACGCGTCCCGGCCGCCGCTTCCGCCGTGGCCCTTCCCGGCCGTCTCCTCGGGCTCGTCGTCGTCGCTTCCGCTCGGCTTCGGCTTCTCCACGGAGGGCTTCTCCATGGAGGTCCGTGAGGCGGGCGGCCTCTCGTCGCCCGAGCCACTGCCGCCCGAGCCACTGCCGCCCGCGTCGGCGCCGGATGCGTTGGCGTCGGCTGCGGCGCTGGAGACGCGGCCGGACACCGCGCCCGCCGGCACGGCGTCGCCGGGTTTCGCGGTGCCGCGGTCGGCGTGTTCCGTCTCCTCGCGGCGGCCGCGCTCGCCGGCGGCGTCGAGCTCCGGCTCCCTCGGCTCGGACGTGGACGGTATGTCGTCGGACACGAGACCCCCTCCCGGCCGGCCCCTGTCCAGCCGACGCGGCGCGGCGCGCCGGCGCGGGGAGGGTGACCGGTGTGATCGGATGCGCGCCCGACATGATCAACAGGCGGCGTGGCGCACAGGGTATCCACGGGCAGGCCGTGGAGCGCCGGGGAGGGCCCGCTGTAGCAAGCCTGTGACGCGGGGGTGCCCGCGATGCCCTGGTCCGTCCCGGTGGACGACCAGGTCATGGGCTTTCCGTGTCACGCTATGTGTGTCGTGTCGTGCCGTGCCGTTCCGGAGAGAGCCGGACGGGAGCCGGACGCCCTCAGACCGGAACCGGCGGCGCCCAGTCCGGCAGGCTCTCGGTCCGCTCCAGCCAGTGAGCGGGCGGTGCCCCGGTTGTTCCGGCGGCGACCACCCCTCCGACGATCGCGCAGGTCGTGTCCATGTCGCCGCCGACACCGGCCGTCGTCCAGAACGCCTGCTCGAAGTCGCCCAGGGAACGCGCCGCCGACCAGAGCGCGAACGGCACCGTGTCATGCGCCGTCGTACGGCGACCACAGCCCAGGACGGCCGCGACCGTCCCGGGGTCCCCGTAGTCGAGCATGTCCCGGGCGCGGCGCAGCCCCGCGCCCACGGCACTGCGCGGAACCAGCGCGATGACGCCGTCGAGCAGCGCCTCGGCGCTCGGCGGGCCCGCCGGGTCGGCCGACAGCGCGGCCGCCGCGGCGACGGCCATGGCGCCGACCACGGCCTCGCGGTGCTGGTGGGTGGGGTAGGCCGAGATCTCCGCCTGGTGGGTCGCCTGCTCGGGGTCGTCCGCGTACCAGGCGCCCAGGGGGGCGATCCGCATCGCCGCGCCGTTCCCCCACGAGCCCTGGCCCTGGAAGAGGGCGGAGGCCAGTTCGCGCCAGTCGCCGCCCTCCCGGATCTGCCGCAGCAGCCGGTTGACCGCGGGTCCGTACCCACGGTCGAAGTCATGGTGGTCGGCGAAGGAGTGCGCCAGCGCGTCCTGGTCGACGCGGGAGTGGGCGGCCAGGACGGCCACCACGGAGCACGCCATCTCGGTGTCGTCCGTCCACTGCCAGGGACCGGGAGGCAGCTCGCGGCGCTTGAGCAGTGGGTAGTTCGCGGGCACGAAGAACTGCGAGCCCAGCGCGTCTCCCACCGCGAGTCCGCGCAGGCAGGCCAGGGCGCGCTCGAGGCGCCTGTCGGGAGAGGAGTCAGCGGTCATCGCCCTGCCACTCTATCCGGTGACTCCGTACGGTTCGGGATCACGCCAGCGTTCGAAAGGCCGGTCAAGGGTGTACTTGCCGTCGTCTCCGAGAACGAGCATCCGCATCTCCGCGTTCCCCGGATTCGACAGCGACTCGAACTCCGCGACCGTCCAGTGGAACCAGCGCATACAGAACAGCCGCATGGCCAGACCGTGGGTCACGAGGAGCACGTTCGGGGGGTGGTCGGGGGCCTCGAAGCTCCTGAACAGGCTCTCCAGGAAGCCGCCGACCCGGTCGTAGACGTCAGCGCCCGACTCGCCCTGCGCGAAGCGGTAGAAGAAGTGCCCGTAGGCGTCCCGGTAGGCCTTCTGGAGACGTACGTCGTCGCGGTCCTGCCAGTTGCCCCAGTCCTGTTCCCGCAGCCGCGGCTCCTCGCGCACCCGTACGAGAGCGGGGTCGAGGTGGAAGGCCCGGAAGGTCTCGTGGGTCCGGCGGTACGGGGAGACGTACACGCTTACGCGCTCGTGCCCGAACACGTCCCGCAGTACCTTCCCCCTCTCCTCCGCCTGCCGCCAGCCCTTCTCGGTGAGGCCCAGGGCGTGATCTGGTTCGCGTTCGTAGACGGTGTCATCGGCATTGCCCTCCGACTCTCCGTGCCGGACAAGGACGATGCGCCGTGGTCGTGCCATGCCGAAACCCTAGATCGGGTGGGGGCCGATCGAGTACGCGTACGGGCTCCATACGGCGTAGGTCACACAGGGCCCCCACATACCGGACCCGATGTGGGCGTACCCGGGCCGGCCGGCCCACCCGCGGTGCACGGCGCGGTGGAAGGCCCGCGCCCGCCGACGCGTCGCGTGCGGGGACCCACCGTGGGCGCGTCGCAGTGAGAGGCCCGTCGTGGGCGTCGCCGTGAAGGCACCCACCGTGGGCGCGTCGCGGTGAAGGGTGCCGCCGAGGGAGCGTCGCCGTGACGAGCCCGCCGTCCCGCCCCGCCCCCCCGGGGGCCCGGGTCACACCGTCCAGCTCGGCTCCAGCTGCACGATGTCCCCCGCGAGTGCGGCCACGTCCGCATCCGTCTGGGCGCGCAGCGCCAGCCGCTCCACCCGCTCGGAGCGGTACTTGCCGTGCTCGGCGGCGGACTGCCACATGGAGAGGATCAGGAACTCGTGGCCCGGCGCCTCCCCGAAGAGGCCCCGCACCATCCCGGGCGAGCCCGCCATCGCCGGGTTCCAGACCTTCTCCTGCATCAGGGAGAAGTGCTCGGCCCGTTCCTCGTGGATCCGGCAGTGCGCGACTCTCACCAGGTCGGCGTCCGTGAACCGGGGCTCGAAGCCCGTCTTCACGTCGAAGCGGTGGTCGAACAGCTTGGCCTGGGCATCCTTGAACGTGCCCGCCTGCGCGGCGGCGAGCCGGTCGTGGGACCGGGCCATGAAGGAGTCGTAGAAGGCACGGCTCTCCCAGAACGCGAAGGTGTGCGCCACGCCCGGACGCCCCCTGCTCCAGCCCCCGCCCTGCCCCCGGAATCCCGGCTCCCCCAGAAGCCCCGCCCACTTCCGCTGCCCCCGCTCGAAACCGCGGCGGTCCACCACGGTGCAGCGAATCCACTTGACCAGCACCGCGCCATCGTACGGCCCAGGAACGTGGCATCGGTCACGCTCGGGAAAGGTGCGTACGAGCGAGCCCGCCGGAGGGCGTGGCACGATGGGCAACCGGCTCCGACCGCACAGCAGTTGGGGCGCCACACCAGGGGAACGGGGAGGTGAGATCTGGTGAACGGGCTCAACAAGGGAATCCGCAAGGTCGAGGTCTCGGTGAAGTGGGATCCGAGTCCGTCCGGCGAACCGGACACCGATCTCGACATCGTCGCGGCGACCTATCTGGTGGACCGGCCGTACGGGGACCCCGACTACGTGGTGCACTTCGACAGCCGCTCACCGGACGGCACCATCTACCTGAACCGCGACAGCAAGGACGGCAAGGGCTTCGGCTGGGACGAGGTCATGACCCTGGAGCTGAGCCGGCTCGGCGACCGGTACGCGCGCGTGGTCGTCGGTGTCGTCATCCAGCAGCGGGGCGGCCCCAGGTCCTTCGCCTGTGTGCGGGGCCCGGGGCTGCGCATGCGGGAGGGCTACACGGTGCTCGCCGAGGACGACTTCGGCCAGGTGCCGGAGGCGACGGCGGCCAAGGTCGGCGAGTTCCTGCGCGACGACTCCGGGGAGTGGACCTTCCATCCGGGCGTCCAGGGTTTCGACACGGACCCCGCGGCCTTCGCCCGCGTGATGGGCGGCGAACAGCCGTGACCACGTGTGAGGGGCGGCACGGCCACCGGCCGCACCGCTCCTCACACGTCGGCCTGCGGCTCCTCGTCACCGGCCGACCAGCCCGGGACCGTCGGCAGCACCTTCTCGGCGACGCGGAGCAGCGCCGTGTCGTCGGGTGCCCGGCCGTCCTGACGCCAGATGACGATCTCGAACGAGTCGCCTCTGTCCTTCTCGTCCATGGCGACCATCAGACGACGCGCGTGGCCGCCGCGGCCGGTACCGGCCTTTTCGCCGTCGAGCGTGATCGAGGCGGTCCGGTCCGAGTACAGCACGGCCGGGTGCCCCAGGACCGTCCTCTTCTGTGCGCTGCCGGTCTCGAATGCCGCCCTCCCTGCGACGGAAGACGCGTCATAGGACGCCGAGAGCTTCACGGAATAGCTCTCGAGAGCGACGTGCGCCTCGCAGTCGGCGACCTTCATGCCGCCGTCCGGAGTGACCCACTCGCGCCTGCCGCCGGCGGTCACCGTCCGCTCCGCCGGCGTCCGGAGCAGGTCCGGCAGGTCCTGGCGGTTGAGCGCCGCACACAGCCGCGCTCCGGAGACGTAGCGGGCCGGCAGATGCCCGTCGGTGGCCGAGCACTCGGCGGGCGCACCGTCACCGGGCGCGTTCCGCAAGACCTTTCCCAGGCCCCACACTCCGGCCGCGAGGACGGCGACGCCCATCACGGCCGCGGCCGCCCGTACCCGCGGACTCGGTCTCTTCGGTTCGGCCCGATCACCGGCCGTGTCGCCGTCCACCTGTTCCCCACCCCTTGATCTCACCCGACGTGCAGTGGGGAGGGTAACCCGGTGGTCGTCCCGCCGGGACACCGGGAAGCGACGGCCGAGGGCGGTGGAGCCGGAATGCCGGCTCCACCGCCCTGAACAGCTACTTCACGCCCGGCGGGCGTCCGGCGTCAGCTGCAGCCGCTGGTCGAGCCGCAGCCCTCGCAGATGTAGCAGGAGCCGGCGCGCTGCATCTTCGTACCGCAGGAGAAGCACAGCGGGGCGTCGGCCTGGATGCCCAGCTGCATCTCCACCAGTTCGGCGCTGGTGTGCGCCTGCTTCGGAGCGGGCTCGGCCACCTCGGCCTCGGCCGTCGGGCCGGCGACGGCCTTCAGCTCCTGCGCGCGGGGCGCGGACTGGGCCAGGGCCTCGATGTCCATCTCGTCGTCGATGGACTGCTCGTACGAGCCGGTCTCCAGGTGACGCTGGCGCTCCTCGGCGGAGTGGATGCCGAGCGCGGAGCGCGTCTCGAAGGGCAGGAAGTCGAGCGCCAGGCGCCGGAAGATGTAGTCGACGATCGACTGCGCCATCCGCACGTCCGGGTCGTCCGTCATACCGGCCGGCTCGAAGCGCATGTTCGTGAACTTCGAGACGTACGTCTCCAGAGGCACGCCGTACTGCAGGCCCACGGAGACCGCGATCGAGAAGGCATCCATCATGCCCGCGAGGGTGGAGCCCTGCTTCGACATCTTCAGGAAGACCTCGCCGAGACCGTCGTCCGGGTAGGAGTTGGCGGTCATGTAGCCCTCGGCGCCGCCGACCGTGAAGGAGGTCGTGATGCCGGGACGGCCCTTGGGGAGGCGCTTGCGGACCGGACGGTACTCGACGACCTTCTCGACCGCGCTGCGGATGGTCTCCTCGGCCTTGGCGGTGACGGCGTCGGTCGCGGACTTCTCCTTCTCCTTGGTCTTGGCGGAGAGGGGCTGGCCGACCTTGCAGTTGTCGCGGTAGATGGCGAGCGCCTTGACGCCCATCGTCCACGCCTCGAAGTAGACCTCCTCGACGTCCTCGACGGTCGCCGTCTCCGGCAGGTTGACCGTCTTCGAGAGCGCGCCGGAGATCCACGGCTGGATGGCCGCCATCATGCGGACGTGGCCCATCGCGGAGATGGAACGCTCGCCCATGGCGCAGTCGAAGACCTCGTAGTGCTCGGTCTTCAGACCGGGAGCGTCGATCACGTTGCCGTGGTCGGCGATGTGGGCGACGATCGCCTCGATCTGCTCCTCCTGGTAGCCCAGGCGGCGCAGGGCCTGCGGCACCGTGCCGTTGACGATCTGCATCGAGCCGCCGCCGACCAGCTTCTTGAACTTGACCAGCGCGAGGTCGGGCTCGAGCCCGGTGGTGTCGCAGGACATCGCGAGTCCGATGGTGCCGGTGGGGGCGATGACCGACGCCTGGGCGTTGCGGAAGCCGTTCCTCTCGCCGAGCCGGACCACGTCCTGCCAGGCCTCCGTGGCGGCGGCCCAGATCGGGCTGTCCAGGTCGTCCATGCGGACGGCCGTGGTGTTGGCGTCGGCGTGCTGCTTCATGACGCGCAGGTGCGGCTGGGCGTTGCGGGCGTAGCCGTCGTACGGGCCGACGACCGCGGCGAGCTCGGCGGAGCGCCTGTACGAGGTACCGGTCATCAGCGACGTGATGGCGCCGGCGAGGGCGCGGCCGCCGTCGGAGTCGTAGGCGTGACCGGTGGCCATCAGCAGGGCGCCGAGGTTGGCGTAGCCGATGCCGAGCTGACGGAAGGCGCGGGTGTTCTCGCCGATCTTCTCGGTGGGGAAGTCCGCGAAGCAGATGGAGATGTCCATCGCCGTGATGACCAGCTCGACGACCTTGGCGAAGCGCTCGATCTCGAAGGACTGGCGGCCCTTGCCGTCGTCCTTCAGGAACTTCATCAGGTTCAGCGAGGCGAGGTTGCAGGACGTGTTGTCCAGGTGCATGTACTCGCTGCACGGGTTCGAGCCGTTGATGCGGCCGGACTCCGGGCACGTGTGCCAGTTGTTGATCGTGTCGTCGTACTGGATGCCCGGGTCGGCGCAGGCCCAGGCGGCCTCGGCCATCTTGCGGAACAGCGCCTTGGCGTCGACCTCCTCGATGACCTCGCCGGTCATGCGGGACGTCAGGCCGAACTTGCCGCCCGACTCGACCGCCTTCATGAAGGTGTCGTTGACGCGGACCGAGTTGTTGGCGTTCTGGTACTGGACGGACGTGATGTCGTCGCCGCCCAGGTCCATGTCGAAGCCCGCGTCGCGCAGGGCGCGGATCTTCTCCTCCTCCTTGACCTTCGTCTCGATGAAGTTCTCGATGTCGGGGTGGTCGACGTCGAGGATGACCATCTTGGCCGCACGCCGCGTGGCGCCGCCCGACTTGATCGTTCCCGCGGAGGCGTCGGCACCACGCATGAAGGAGACGGGGCCCGAGGCGTTGCCGCCGGAGGAGAGCAGTTCCTTGGAGGAGCGGATACGGGAGAGGTTCAGGCCGGCGCCGGAGCCGCCCTTGAAGATCATGCCCTCTTCCTTGTACCAGTCGAGGATCGACTCCATGGAGTCGTCGACGGACAGGATGAAGCAGGCGGAGACCTGCTGGGGCTGCGGCGTGCCGACGTTGAACCACACCGGGCTGTTGAAGCTGAAGATCTGGTGCAGGAGGGCATAGGCCAGCTCGTGCTCGAAGATCTCGGCGTCGGCGGGCGAGGCGAAGTACTTGTGGTCCTCGCCGGCCTTCCGGTAGGTCTTCACGATGCGGTCGATGAGCTGCCTGAGGCTCACCTCGCGCTGCGGGGTGCCGACGGCGCCCCGGAAGTACTTGCTGGTGACGATGTTGACCGCGTTCACCGACCAGAAGCCGGGGAACTCGACGCCACGCTGCTCGAAGTTGACCGAGCCGTCGCGCCAGTTGGTCATGACGACGTCCCGGCGCTCCCACTCCACCTCGTCGTAGGGGTGCACTCCGGGAGTGGTGTGGATGCGCTCGATACGCAGTCCCTTGGTGGCCTTGGTGCCCTTCGCGCGGGAACCTCGTGCCGGACCGCTCGCCGTCTCTGTCATGCCGCCTCCCTGTATCGGGCTAAAACGCCCTGAAGTGCCTCGTTCTTCCCGTGGCACGGTGTGTGTCCGGTGTCGCGCGCGCCGCATGAGCGGCCCCCGCGCGACAGGTCTGTGTGTCGCCGCTCGACCGGGGCCGGACGTCCGTCCGGGCCGGCCCGCCGGTCAGTCGGCGGCGTTGGCGGGCTCGGGGACCTGCGGGGTCCCTCCGGACCCGCGGTCGCCTCCCTGGCGCTTCGCGCCCACGTCCTCGCCGCCCTGGCCGTCCTCGGCGGGGCGTCGGTCCATCCCTTGCCTGAGCTCCACGATGGCGGCCTCGAAGTCCTCGAGCGAGTCGAACGCCCGGTAGACGGACGCGAACCGCAGATAGGCGACGAGGTCGAGTTCCTGCAGTGGTCCGAGTATGGCCAGACCCACGTCATGGGTGGTCAGCTCGGCGCTTCCGGTGGCTCGTACCGCTTCCTCGACCCGCTGGCCGAGTTGCGCGAGCGCGTCCTCGGTGACCGGCCTCCCCTGGCACGCCTTGCGCACTCCGTTGATGACCTTGGTGCGGCTGAACGGTTCGGTGACGCCGGAGCGCTTCACGACCATCAGCGAGCAGGTCTCGACCGTCGTGAAACGACGGGAGCAGTCCGGGCACTGGCGGCGCCGTCGGATGGACGTGCCGTCGTCGGTCGTACGGCTGTCGACGACACGGCTGTCGGGGTGCCTGCAGAAGGGGCAGTGCATGGTTCCCAACCCTCCTCGCGCAGCACGATCCCATAGCCCCGTTAGGCCTCACGGGCCTCTCGAAGCAGCCCCAAGCATAGGCGATGACCGGAGCCCTGGAGCCCCGGGGGGACCCACTCGACCACAACTTCTGGGCGGCGGCCGCAATCCAACCACTAGATGTGGGGATCGACCCGAACATTCGCCCAGGACGCGCGTGTCGCACACATCTCGGCCGGTGCCGCACGGCCGTACCGATCCCGGGCACGCGGCGCTACGGTGGGCGCCACGCGAAGGGGTCCGATTCCCGGCCGGCGGAGTGCCGGATGACAGACTGGGGCAGCGGCCCGGCGGCCTGCCGTCCAGGCAGGAGAAAGCGCGGCGGCACAGGCTACAACAATGAACACTTTTGTCTGCCAGGCGCGGCGTCAGCCATACGCCCGGACACGTGACCACGTCAGGCAAATCGCGGTTTTTCACTCGAACGTGTGTTTGGCGCAACCTTTCGAAAGCAACTACCGTTGTCCAGCAGGGAGACCATCGAGAGGGGCCGACGTGACCACCACCGCAGACAGTGCCACCATCACTGCCCAGGACCGCCCCCAGGGCCGACTCGAGCCGGTGCATGCGATGAGCGAAGCCACGAACCATGAGGGGCCCAAGCGCTCCCTGCCGGGCCGACCTCCAGGCATCAGGGCTGACAGTTCTGGACTCACCGACCGGCAGCGCCGGGTGATCGAGGTCATCAGGGACTCCGTGCAGCGACGGGGTTACCCACCGTCGATGCGGGAGATCGGGCAGGCCGTCGGCCTCTCCAGCACCTCCTCGGTGGCGCACCAGCTGATGGCACTGGAGCGCAAGGGCTTCCTGCGGCGCGACCCGCACCGCCCCCGCGCGTACGAGGTCAGGGGTTCCGACCAGTCCTCGCCGCAGCCCACGGACACGGCGGGCAAGCCCGCCGCGTCGTACGTGCCGCTCGTCGGACGCATCGCCGCCGGTGGGCCGATCCTCGCCGAGGAGTCGGTGGAGGACGTCTTCCCCCTCCCCCGGCAGCTGGTCGGCGACGGTGAGCTCTTCGTCCTCAAGGTCGTCGGCGACTCGATGATCGAGGCCGCCATCTGCGACGGGGACTGGGTGACCGTCCGCCGCCAGCCGGTCGCGGAGAACGGCGACATCGTGGCGGCCATGCTGGACGGCGAGGCCACCGTCAAGCGCTTCAAGCGTGAGGACGGCCATGTCTGGCTGCTCCCGCACAACTCCGCGTACCAGCCGATCGCCGGTGACGAGGCGACGATCCTGGGCAAGGTGGTGGCGGTACTGCGGCGGGTGTGAACCCCCGCGGCGGGCAGGGCCAGCCCCTCCGCCCCGCCCATGACCGGGCCCCGGAACCAACTGCGCCGGTTCCGGGGCCCTGCGATGTCTGGCCGAGGGCTTCTACGGGGTGCCTGCGCCCTCGCGGGGGCCTCTGCTCGGCCCCCGCGTCGCCGGACCCCCGGTGCCCGCGTCGCGCGCCCCCGGGGGCGGCTGGGGGCCGGGGCTGCCCGTCCGGCGGATCACGTCGCAGTGAACCAGCGGCGCCTGACCGGGCGGACAGGCCTCAGGACGTCTCCGTCTTCTGTGCCGCCTCGTTGATGGCCGCGAGGGACTTCCGGACCTGATTGCGGTCCGTCGTGTACCAGAAGTCGGGGAGCGACGCCTTCAGGTAGCTCCCGTAGCGGGCCGTGGCCAGCCTCTGGTCGAGTACGGCGACGACACCGCGGTCCCCCGACGCCCGTACCAGGCGGCCGGCGCCCTGGGCCATCAGCAGTGCCGCGTGCGTGGCGGCGACGGCCATGAAGCCGTTGCCCCCCGCGTCCTCGACCGCCTTCTGGCGGGCGCTCATCAGCGGGTCGTCGGGGCGGGGGAACGGAATCTTGTCCATCACGACCAGCTGGCAGCTCGGCCCCGGGACGTCCACGCCCTGCCAGAGGGAGAGGGTGCCGAAGAGGCACGTCTTCGGGTCGGCCGCGAAGTTCTTGATCAGCTCGCCCAGGGTCTCCTCGCCCTGGAGCAGGATGGGGAACTCCGGGATGCGCGAGCGCAGCTCCTCCGCCGCCAGCTGCGCGGCCCGCATCGACGAGAACAGACCGAGCGTGCGGCCGCCGGCGCACTGGATCAGCTCGGTGAGCTCCTCCAGCATGTCCTTCCGGTCGCCGTCGCGGGCGGGGCGCGACAGGTGCTTGGCGACGTAGAGGATGCCCTGCCTCGGGTAGTCGAACGGCGAACCGACGTCGACACCCTTCCACTGCGGCAGGTCGTCGCCCTCGGTCCCCTCGGGCGCCAGCCCCAGCGAGGCTCCCACGCCGTTGAAGTCCCCGCCGAGCTTGAGCGTCGCCGAGGTCAGCACGACCGAGCGGTCCGTGAAGAGCTTCTCCCGGAGCAGACCGGACACCGACATCGGGGCGACGCGCAGGGACGCTCCGCTGGGCCGGTACGCGGATCCGCCGCGGGGCTCGTGGCGCTCGTACCAGACGACGTCCCACTCCGAGCCGTTCGTGATGCGCTCCGCGACGTCGTGGACGGACTCGACGGAGGCGAGCGCCTGCTTGCGCACCGCGTCCTCGTCCTGGACCGACTTGTCGCGGGTCGTGCCGAGCGCCGAGATCACCGTACGGGCGGCGTCGCGCAGTGCCATCAGGGCGTACCCGAGGTCCTCGGGGATCTCCTCGAGCCGGCCGGGAAGCGCCAGCTCCATCAGCCGCTCGAAGCCCTCGGCGGCGGTCTGGAGCTGGTCGGCGGCCTTCTCGTTGACGAGCTTCGCGGCTCGGCGGACGGCCCGGTTGACCTGGCCGGGGGAGAGCTCGCCGGTCGCGACGCCGGTGACACGGGAGACAAGCTCGTGCGCCTCGTCGACGATGAGCACCTCGTGCTGCGGGAGGACCGGGGCGCCCTCGATGGCGTCGATCGCGAGCAGCGCGTGGTTGGTGACGACGACCTCGGCGAGTTTGGCGCGCTCCCGGGACATCTCGGCGAAGCACTCCGCCCCGTACGCGCACTTGGTGGCGCCCAGGCACTCCCGGGAGGACACGGACACCTGGGCCCAGGCGCGGTCGGAGACGCCGGGCGTGAGGTCGTCGCGGTCACCGGTCTCGGTCTCGTCGGACCAGTCGCGCAGCCGCAGCAGGTCCTGACCCAGCTTGCTGGTGGGCGCGGCGGCCTCGAACTGGTCGAAGAGGCCGTCCTCCTCGTCCTGCGGCATGCCCTCGTGCAAGCGGTGCAGGCACAAATAGTTCGACCGGCCCTTGAGCATCGCGAAGTCGGGGCGCCGCCGCAGCAGCGGGTGCAGCGCGTCGACGGTGCGCGGAAGGTCCCGCTCCACGAGCTGTCGCTGGAGGGCCAGGGTCGCCGTCGCCACGACGACACGCTCTCCCTGGGCGAGTGCGGGCACCAGGTATCCCAGGGATTTTCCGGTGCCGGTACCGGCCTGCACCAGCAGGTGGGAGCTGTCGTCGATGGCCTCCGCGACGGCTTCGGCCATGGTCACCTGACCGGGGCGCTCCGTGCCGCCGACGGCGGTGACGGCGGCGTGCAGGAGTTCGGGGAGTGAGGGCTTCGTCATAGCCCGACCACCCTACGGGGCCGCGCTGACAATCGGGCCGCCGAGACCGCCGGCAGGGACGTGATCACGCCGGCCCGGGCCATGAACGGCCAGGTGGCGGGGGTGTGCGGCACGTGACTCCTCGGAGTGGAACCGGATCGGCGTGAGCGGTGCGGCAGGAGTGACGGCGCTACAGCACCGCGCGCAGGGCCCGGTCGCGGACCATGAGGGCAGCACGCTTGTCCGGCAGGTCGACCTCGGCGGAGAACCGGAATCCGGCGTTGAGGAAGGCGGACACGGAGGGGATGTTGAGAAGGTCGGGTTCCGCGACGACGCGTGCGCACGCGGGCCGTCTGTCGAGTACGAGGTCGGCGACCGCCCTGAGCAGGAGGGAGCCGACGCCCCGTCCGCGGTCGGCGACCGGGCCGACGAGGAGGTGGAGGCCGGTGTCGTGCGGCCGTGCCGGGTAGTGGCGGGCCAGGAGGTCGAGGTCGGCACGGTAGATCTCCCAGTAGCTCGTCGGGGTGCCGTCCAGGACTCCGAGGCAGGGGACGCTGCGTCCGTCACCGTCGAGCTGCCCGCGCAGGTGCTTCTCGGTCACCGTCTCCGGGCCCGCCAGGTTCCAGAAGGCCGCGACGGCCGGGTCGTTCATCCACCGGGTGAGCAGGGGGAGGTCACGCTCGACGCGTACGGGGACGAGGTGCAGCACACCGGCCGAGGTCACCGTCGGCCCCCAGTCGCCCACCTGGTCGAGCAGGTCCCCGCCCGCCCGGCCGGGCGGGGAGAACGGGGCGGCCGGCTGCCCGGACGCCTGCGGCCAGTGGGGCGGCCGGGGCTCCTCGGCGAAGCGCGCGGTGAACTCGTCGGGCAGGCGCAGGTCGAGGGTGTCCTCACTGTCCGCGCTCCGGTCCGGGGCCGCACCGGGGCCGCTCGTGGGGCGGGTGTCGGTGCCGGGGCCGGGGACGGCATCGGTGCTCGCGTCGGCTGAGGGCACGGCGACGCTCCTCTCGAAGGGACTCGGACGGCTCGGAAGACCGATGCGCGGGCTGCGGCGCCGGTCCTCAGGCGTGCAGGGGGTTGGCGAGGGTGACGTAGACGGACTGGGTGTCGACGGGGCCGACGAGCTCGTCCAGTCCGTGCAGCCGGGTCAGCAGGTTGGCCTTGCAGCGCAGGACGGGCGAGTCGAGCAGGTGGCCGGGCAGTGAGCTGCGCAGCCGGGCGGGGCCGGTGGCCGCGTCGGAGAGGAAGCGCCTCAGGGCGGCGAGCAGCAGCGTCTCGTCGGCCAGACGTCCGGAGCCGAACGCGCCGATGAGACCGAGCACGTTGTTGACGCCGAGGTAGTAGGCGAAGCGTTCGTCGGTGACCTCGTCGGAGACGAAGGTGTCGCTCTGCTCACCGATGCCGGGCAGGTGTGCCTCGAGTTCGGCACGCCGGGAGGCGCGGAAGTAGTAGCCCTGGTTGTCGCGGTACCGGCCGCCGGCCGGCCAGCCGTCCGGGTCCAGCAGGAGCACGGTGTTCTGCTGGTGTGCCTCCAGCGCGATGCCGGCCTCGCCGTCCAGCCAGAGCACGGGGCGTACGACCTGCTCCAGGTAGCGCAGGAACCACTCGGCCGCGACGGCGCCACGCGGCCGGCCGGTCCTCGCGGCGAGGCGGGTGATGATCACCGCGAGCCGTGAGCGCATGGCCGGCGTGCCATGGGTGCCGTGAGTGCCGTCCGGCGCGTCGGGCCGGGGCGAGACGAGTCCCGCGAGGCAGGTGGCGTCGTCCGCCGGGGTGAACGGATTGTGGCGGATCATGACGTCGAGCCCGGCCACGGGCCTGCCGTCACGGTCGTCGACGGCGAGCCAGGCGGGGTCACGGACGACGTCGAAGCCCGGGTGGGCGGCCCGCCACCGCCGGCCGAGGCCCGTGCGCAGCAGCCGGTGGACCTCCACACCCCTCGCGAGCTCCTTGCGGAGGTTGTCCCGGCGGGAGTTGGTGATGCGCAGGCCCAGCGACAGTTTCAGCATCGCCGGGGCGCCGGAGCGGTAGAGGGTGCGCACGGAGGAGGTGGGGTGCCACGGGGAGCCGTGGGGGCCGAGGTCCTTGAGGAGCCCGGCGTCGAGCAGGGCCGTGACCTCGGGCCGGTGCCTCATCTGACGCAGCTGCCAGGGGTGCACGGGCAGGGCGGCGTGTCCGTCGGGCAGCGTCAGCGTGTCGCCGGCCAGCCGGGCGGTCAGCCGCTCGGCGGGGACGGCCCGCCCCCGCTCGGTCCACGCCGAGTCGCCCGCGAGGAGGGAGGGGGCGACGGCCATCCAGTGCAGCGGGAACGAGCCGCGCACCTCCGGCGAGTACAGCCTGGCCTCGGCGTCGGACAGCCCCTCCCGGCTCTTCGGGGTGGGGTGCAGCGGGTGGCCGAGCAGCAGGGACTGCTCGGCGGCGAGGAAGAGGTCGGCGCCGGGCTCGTCGGCCGGGCGCTTCCTTCGGTCGGCGACGAACACGGCCGTGCGCCGCACGGAGTCGGCCACCCGGCAGACGAGGTCGGCTTCGTCGGGGACGCGCCCGTACCCGGCCGGGGACCCGGTGCCGGAGCCGGCGGTGGTGCGGGCCGTGCCCCTCGGGGTCTCGCGGGTGAGCAGCGCGGCCAGGGTGACCGCGTCGAGCGGGGGTGCCGCCTCGGGGGCGCCGGACGGCCGAGGCGGGCCGAAGCGGTGCCAGCCCGTCGGGGACCAGTGGCGGACCGGCACCAGGAGGTCGGATCCGGTCGCCGGGAGGGGGATGCGGAGCGTGCCGTTCTCCGGTGCGGCGAGACCGTTCTCGCGTACCCAGCAGCGGAGCAGGTTCTCGACGCCTGCCGCTTGGGCCACCGCGTACGCGTGGGGGTGGTCCAACGGGTCCGGCGGGCCGGGCAGATCCGGTGGGGCGGGCGCCGGGATGCGCCGCGGTTCGGGCTCCCGGGGGCCCTGCGTGGATCCGGGGGCGGCCGGCACGACGTCGTTCGGCGTCGCCCGGGGCACCGGTTCGTGCGTGCGGGAGCGTACGTCGGGTGCGGCGATCGCGTCCAAGGAGCGTTCCTCTTGCAGTCGTTCGGCCGGCCGGTCGCAGGCGGCCGTACGGAATCGGTCGTTCGGGAGGGGTCGTACGGGCTGGGCGGGGCGGGGCGGGCACGGGAGCGTCCGCCGGGCGCGCCGCGGACACCGTCGCCGGCTCGGTCGCGGGCGCAGTCGGCAGGCCACCCCCGTACGTACAACGACCCGGTCCGCGCGGGGAAGCGGGTGGATCGAAGATCCTTGCCGTGACGGAACCGTTGCCGTTCCGTCGGAAGTCCCCCACAGCGACCGCATAGTCTGTGGTGCCGTTCAGTGATACCGGGTGAACAACTACCGGTCGGCGCCAGTTCCTTACGTCCAGGGGGAGTCACACCATGCGATCCATACGTCCGTCCTTCACCGGCCGCCGAGGGGGCGGGCCGCGTCGCAGAACCTCCCCCGTACTGGCGGCCGTCGGCCTCACGGCGGCGCTCGCGCTCACCGCGACCGCGTGCGACTCCGGGGACACCAAGGCGAGCGGCGAGTCGACGGCCTCCGCCCCGGGCGGCGACGGCAAGGTCACCATTCCGGACAGCGTCAAGGACAAGCTGAAGGAACACGGCTTCGACCTCGACAAGTGGAAGAACGGCGCCTGGAAGAACTGGGACAAGGACGACTGGCTCCGCGAGGCCGACGAGTACATCAACCCGATCATCAAGGGTCTGTGGGACCCGGACCGGATGCGCGACGCCGACGACCCGGACAAGGACAAGGGCGTCGACGAGAACGACCTCTCGGGTGACCAGGGCGTCACCGACCCGGCCCCGGTGGCCGTGGACGCGCAGGCCGTGAAGACCGCCTACCACGACTCCGCCCCCGAGGCGGGCAAGGTGTTCTTCGACTCGCCCGAGGGCACGATGGTCTGCTCGGCGACCGTGGTCGAGGACCCGGCGCACCCGGGCAAGTCCAACCTCGTGTGGACCGCGGGCCACTGCGTGCACGCCGGCAAGAAGGGCGGCTGGTACCGCAACATCGCCTTCGTGCCCGCGTACAACAACGAGGGCAGGACGACGGACCAGCTGCAGACCGCCACCAAGCCGCAGATCGCTCCGTACGGAGTCTGGTGGGGCGACTGGGCGCAGACCTCGGACCAGTGGATCGAGCAGGGCGGTTCGACGGGCGGCCAGGGAGCGTCGTACGACTTCGCCGTCATCCATGTGACGCCGGAGAAGGGCGGCAGCGGCAAGTCGCTGGAGGAGACGGTCGGTTCGGCTCTGCCGGTGAACTTCAACGCCCCGGCCGTGCCGAAGGTGGAGAGCATCACGGCGACCGGATACCCGGCGGCGGCTCCGTACGACGGCCAGAAGCTGTTCCAGTGCCAGGACAAGCCCGGGCGGCTCTCGATCGCCGAGTCGGATCCGACGATGTACCGGATCGGCTGCAGCATGACCGGTGGTTCGTCCGGCGGCGGCTGGGTGGCGAGGGGCTCGGACGGCAAGCCCGCGCTGGTCTCCAACACCTCGATCGGCCCGGTCACTTCGGGCTGGCTGGCCGGCCCGCACCTGGGCGACGTGGCCAAGGGCGTCTACGACTCGGTGAGCAAGAAGTTCGCCGCGCGGTGACGCACCGGCTCCGGCGCGTCCCGCCGCGGACGGCCGCCGGCGCCCCACCGAAACACCGGCACACCGGCACACCGGCACACCGCATCACGGACATTCCCACGGGGGTACAGCACCATGATTTCCTCACCACGGCGGCGCGCGCGTCTCGCCGCCGCCGGGCTCGTGGCGGCCCTGGCTCTCACCGCCACCGCCTGCGGATCCGACGACAAGAAGGACGACAAGGCCGACGCCGCCGCTTCCCGGGCGGCCAAGGACAAGGGTTCGGCCGACGGCAGGGTCGAGATTCCCGGCGACATAGCCGACCAGCTCAAGAAGCACGGCATCGACGTCGACGACTGGAAGAACGGCGCCTGGAAGAACTGGGACAAGGACAAGTGGCTCGGTGACGCCAAGGACTTCGTCAACCCGGTGATCGACGGGCTGTGGAAGCCCGAGCGGATGAAGTCCGCCAAGGACCCCGACAAGACGATCTCGGCGAAGGACGCCGCCGCCGACCAGGGCGTCAGCGACCCCGCGCCCGAGCCGGTCGACGCCAAGGCCGAGAAGACCCCGTACCACGAGAACGCCGCGCCGGTCGGGAAGGTCTTCTTCGACTCGCCCGAGGGCTCGATGGTGTGTTCCGGCACGGTCGTCACCGACCCCCGCCACCCGGGCAAGTCCAATCTCGTGTGGACCGCGGGCCACTGCGTGCACGCCGGCGGCAGCGGCGGCTGGTACCGCAACATCGCCTTCGTCCCGGCGTTCAACGACCTCGGCAAGTCCGAGTCGCAGCTGAGTGACGCCGCCTCGTCCGAGATCGCTCCGTACGGTCAGTGGTGGGCCGACTGGGCCTCGACCTCCAACGAGTGGATCGAGGGCGGCTCCGAGACGGGCGGCGCCGGTGCCGCGTACGACTACGCCATCCTCCACGTGAAGCCGGAGCGGGGCACCAAGTCGCTGGAGGAGACGGTCGGCGCCGCGCTCGACGTGGACTTCTCCACCCCGGAGGCCGCCAAGGCCGGGACGATGGGGGCCTGGGGCTACCCGGCCGCTCCGCCGTACAACGGGCTGATCATGTACAAGTGCCTCGACCGGCCGGGCCGCCTGTCGCTGAGCCCGAGCCTGCCGACGATGTACCGCATCGGCTGCACCATGACCGGCGGATCGTCCGGCGGCGGCTGGTTCCGCGTCGTGGACGGGAAGACCAGGCTGGTCTCGAACACGTCGATCGGCCCGACCGACAACACCTGGCTCGCGGGACCGCAGCTGGGCGCGGGCGCCGAGCAGCTCTACAACATGATGAGCAAGGAGTACGGCGGCAAGTAGCCGCCGTCGGACACGGCGAAGGGCCGCCTCTCGCACCGCTGGGTGCGGGAGGCGGCCCTTCGCCGTACGTCGGTCAGGCCAGGGCCGCCGGAACGTACGGCGCGAGATCCGCCGCCAGTTCCTCGTGCACCCGCACCTTGAGGTGGGTGCCCTCCGGGGTGTGCTCCTCGGAGATCACCTCGCCCTCGGTGTGCGCGCGGGCGACCAGCCTGCCCTGCGTGTACGGGACGAGCGCCTCGACCTCGACCGACGGCCGCGGAAGCTCCTGGTCGATGAGCGCGAGCAGCTCGTCGATGTTGAGCCCGGTCCGGGCCGACACCGCGATCGAGCGCTTCTCGATCCGCAGCAGCCGCTGGAGAACCAGGGGGTCCGCCGCGTCCGCCTTGTTGATCACCACGATCTCGGGCACGTCGGTCGCGCCGACCTCGCGGACGACCTCACGCACGGTGGCCAGCTGCTCCTCCGGCGCCGGGTGCGAACCGTCCACCACGTGCAGGATCAGATCGGCGTCGCCGACCTCCTCCATCGTGGAACGGAACGCCTCGACGAGGTCGTGCGGCAGGTGCCGTACGAAGCCGACCGTGTCCGCGAGCGTGTAGAGGCGCCCACTGGGCGTCTCGGCACGGCGCACGGTGGGGTCGAGGGTGGCGAACAGCTCGTTCTGCACCAGGACGCCCGCGCCGGTGAGGCGGTTGAGCAGCGAGGACTTGCCGGCGTTGGTGTATCCGGCGATGGCCACCGAAGGCACCTTGTTGCGACGCCGCTCCTGGCGCTTGATCGTGCGGCCCGTCTTCATGTCCGCGATCTCCCGGCGCATCTTCACCATCTTCTCGCGGATACGGCGCCGGTCCGTCTCGATCTTGGTCTCACCGGGACCACGGGTGGCGAGGCCGCCGCCCTTGCCGCCGCCCATCTGCCGGGACATCGACTGGCCCCAGCCGCGCAGCCTCGGCAGCATGTACTGCATCTGGGCCAGGGCGACCTGCGCCTTGCCCTCCCGGGACTTGGCGTGCTGGGCGAAGATGTCGAGGATCAGGGCGGTCCGGTCGATCACCTTGACCTTGACGACGTCTTCCAGGTGGATGAGCTGGCCGGGGCTCAGCTCACCGTCGCAGATGACGGTGTCGGCGCCGGTCTCCAGGACGATGTCCCGCAGCTCGACCGCCTTGCCCGAGCCGATGTACGTGGCCGCGTCGGGCTTGTCCCGGCGCTGGACGACGCCGTCGAGCACGAGCGCGCCCGCGGTCTCCGCGAGAGCGGCCAGCTCGGCGAGCGAGTTCTCCGCGTCGGTGGCCGAGCCCGTGGTCCACACGCCGACGAGCACCACGCGCTCCAGACGGAGCTGCCGGTACTCGACCTCGGTGACGTCCTCCAGCTCGGTGGAGAGGCCCGCCACGCGGCGCAGGGCCGCGCGCTCGGAGCGGTCGAACTGGTCGCCGTCCCGCTCTGTGTCGATCTCGTGGCTCCAGGCGACGTCCTCTTCCATCAGGGCATCGGCCCGAAGACCTTCGGGGTAGTTCTGCGCGAAGCTCTGCGCGTCCTGGGAAGGGGAAGAAGAGGAGGTCATTGGATCCTTACGTCGTGGGAACACCGATGCGGCGACGGACGTCGTCCGCGTGGGGGGGAAACACCCGTCACGGAGAAGAACGTCCGAGGCGTCCGGGAGATTCCCGGAGTCCACCGCGCGGGCCCCTGGGGGCCGCGCCGCCGACTCGAAGATGGTCGCACGGCACGGCCCGTCTCGTCACCCGGGTTATCGGCGCCCGCGCCGGCGCGCGCCGCACACGGCCCGCCCGCGGCCCGGGCGCGCCACGCGTCAGGGCGCGTCGCTCTTCCAGTCCGGGTGGCCCGGCATCGGCGGCGTCTTCCGCGCGTACAGCCAGTCCTGGAAGAATCCGCCCAGGTCCCGGCCGCTGATCCGCGACGCCAGGCGCTCGAAGTCGGCGCTCGACGCGACCCCGTCACGGCCCTGGCTCACCCAGGCCCGCTCCAGCCGCTCGAAGTCACGGTGGCCGATCTCCTGGCGCAGCGCGTACAGCACCAGGGCGGCTCCCCCGTAGACGCTGGGCCGGAAGATGCTGATCTTCTGGCCGGGTTCGGGCCGCTCGGGCGCTCCTGGCGGGCCTCCGGAGGCCCGCCAGGCGTCCGAGGCCGCATAGGCCTCCTTCATCCCGGCCTCCATGGGCCGGTGCGCCTTCTCCTCGGCGTACAGGACCTCGTACCAGGTCGCGTGCCCCTCGTTCAGCCACAGGTCGGACCAGGTGCGCGGGCTGACGCTGTCGCCGAACCACTGGTGCGACAGCTCGTGCACCATGATCGAGTCGACGTACCACTCGGGGTACGCGGGTTCGGTGAAGACGTCCTTCTCGAAGAGGGAGAGGGTCTGCGTCTCCAGTTCGAAGCCGGTCTGCGCCTCGGCCATGAGCAGCCCGTACGTCTCGAAGGGGTACGGGCCGACCTTGCTCTCCATCCAGGCGATCTGGCCGGGCGTCTTCGCGAGCCAGGGCTCGAGCAGTTTGCGGTCCTTGGCGGGCACCACGTCGCGCACGGGCAGGCCGTGCGGTCCGCGCCGGCGCAGCACGGTGGAGCGGCCGATGGAGACCTGGGCCAGTTCGGTGGCCATGGGGTGCTGCGTCCGGTAGGTCCAGGTGGTGTCCGGGCCGTCCCGGTGCGTGCCCCGGAGAAGGCCGTTGGCCACGACCGTGTACTCCTCGGGGGCGGTGACCCTGATGGTGAACGCGGCCTTGTCCGAGGGGTGGTCGTTGCCCGGGAAGACGCGGTGGGCGGCGTCCGCCTGGTTGGCCATGGCGAGACCGTCCGCGGTCCGCACCCAGCCCCCGTCCTCGTCGTCCGCGCCGACGGGGTCGCTGGTGTGCCGCACGGTGATCCGCAGCGCGCTGTCCCGCGGCAGCGGCTTCGCGGGGGTGATCACCAGGTCCTCGCCCGCGCCGGTGAACCGCGCGGGCGCGCCGTTGACCTCCACGGAGCCGACGGTGCCGTGTGCGAAGTCGAGGTTGACGCGGTCCAGCCGGGTCGTGGTGCGCGCGTCGATGGTGGTGACGGCCTTGAGCGGTTCGCTGTTCGTTCCGGGGTACGTGAAGTCGAGGTCGTACGCCGTGACGTCGTAGCCGGGATTGCCCAGCTCCGGGTAGAGGCGGTCGCCGATACCGAGCGGTACGTCCGGTGACGGGACGCCCGCCGCGATCAGACCGGTGGAGAGGACGGAGGCGAGCAGCGCCGCCCTGACGCGTCGGCGGGGAGGCACGGCCGCGCGGCGGCGTGTGCGGTGGTGGGGGGAGAGCAGCATGGACCACCGCTACCAGCGGGCGCCCGCGCGGTGACGGCGACGCGCACCGGGCCCACCCGAACGGATCACCCCGCCCGGCGCGCCGTTCCGGCGTGTCCCGCGGGGTCCGCCGGGTCCGCGGGGGCTTGCCGGCGGGCGTCCGGCCCCCGGGGCGGGCTACTGCGCGCCCGCCGCCTGGTGCTGGGCCCGGTTGACGTCGTAGACGCCCGGGACGTTGCGCATGGCGCGCATGAGTGCGGGCAGGTGCGCCGCGTCGGGGAGGTGCAGCGTGTACGTGTGCCGTACGCGCTGCTGGCTGGGGGGTTCCACGGTCGCCGAGACGATGGCGACGCCCTCCAGGGCGATGGCCTCGGTGAGATCGGCGAGCAGATGGGGCCGGCCGAACGATTCGGCGACCAGGGTGACGCGGCACTCCGTGGTGTCGCCCCAGCGCACTCCGACCTCCGCGCGCCCCCCGCTCCTCATGTGCTTCACCGCGGCGCACCCGACGCGGTGGACGGTCACCACTCCCCCGCGGACGGCGAAACCGGTCACCTCGTCGGGCGGTACCGGTGTGCAGCAGCCCGCGAGCCGCACGCTCGCCCCGGGACGGTCGACGACGGCGTTCGCGGAGGCGGGCCGTGCGGCGGGGCCGTCGGCGGACGGGCGGGGCGGCGCGCTGGGAGCCTCCTCGTCGGGTGCCTCGGCGCGGGCCGGGTGGGCGGCGAGCCACCGCTGGATGGCGATGCGCGCGACAGGTGTGTGCGCGTGCTCCAGCCACTCCCTGGAGGGCTCGGACGCGGGGTCCTGGCCCATGAGCAGTTCGACGGTGTCCCCGTCCTTCAGGACCGTACTGAGCGTCGCCAGGCGGCCGTTGACGCGCGCGCCGATGCAGGCGTGCGCGTCCTCGCCGTAGTGCGCGTACGCCGCGTCGACACAGCTGGCGCCCTCGGGGAGCCCCAGCGCGCCCCCGTCGGCACGGAAGACGGTGATCTCGCGGTCCTGGGCGAGGTCTTCGCGCAGCGTGGACCAGAAGGTGTCGGGGTCGGGGGCCGCCTCCTGCCAGTCGAGGAGCCGGGAGAGCCAGCCGGGACGGGTGGGGTCGACCCGCTCGCCGTCCCCGGCCGCGCGGTCGGCGCCGTCGCCCTGCTCCTCCGGGGGAGGCGCGTACGGGTTGCCGAGCGCGACCACGCCGGCCTCGGCGACCTTGTGCATCTGGTGGGTACGGATGAGGACTTCGGCGATCTCGCCGTTCTTCCGGGCGACGGCGGTGTGCAGCGACTGGTACAGGTTGAACTTGGGGACGGCGATGAAGTCCTTGAACTCGGAGACCACCGGTGTGAGACAGGTGTGCAGTTCACCGAGCACCCCGTAGCAGTCGGCGTCCTCGTTGACGAGCACGAGGATGCGCCCGAAGTCCGCCCCGCGGAGCCGGCCGCGCTTGCGCGCCACGCGGTGCACGGAGACGAAGTGCCGGGGCCGGATGAGGACTTCGGCCGGCAGGTCCGCCTCGCGCAGTACGGTGCGGACCTCCTCGGCCGTCTCCGTGAGCGGGTCGTCGGCGCGCGAGGCGTTCTCGGCGATCAGTCCCCGGGTGTGCTCGTACTCCTCGGGGTGCAGGATGGCGAAGACCAGGTCCTCCAGCTCCGTCTTGAGGGCCTGCACACCGAGCCGTTCGGCGAGCGGGATCAGCACGTCCCTGGTGACCTTGGCGATGCGGGCCTGTTTCTCGGGGCGCATGACTCCGAGCGTCCGCATGTTGTGCAGCCGGTCGGCGAGTTTGATCGACATCACGCGTACGTCGTTGCCGGTGGCGACGAGCATCTTGCGGAACGTCTCGGGTTCGGCGGCGGCGCCGTAGTCGACCTTCTCCAGCTTGGTGACGCCGTCGACGAGATAGCAGACCTCGTCGCCGAACTCGTCCCTGACCTGGTCCAGCGTCACGTCCGTGTCCTCGACGGTGTCGTGAAGCAGGGACGCGGTCAAGGTCGTGGTCTCGGCACCGAGTTCGGCGAGGATGAGGGTCACGGCGAGCGGATGCGTGATGTAGGGCTCGCCGCTCTTGCGCATCTGGCCGCGGTGGGACGACTCCGCGAGTACGTAGGCCCGGCGCAGCGCGTCGAGTTCGGCGTCGGGGTAGTGGGCGCGGTGGGCCTCGGCGACGTGGCCGATGGCGTCGGGCAGCCGGTCGCGGGTTGTGGGCCCGAGCAGTGCGGCCCGGCCCAGCCTGCGCAGATCGATCCGGGGGCGGCTCTTCCTGCGGTGCGGTCCCGACGGCACTGGGCCTGGCGTCGCGGGATTCGCGGCATCCGCACTCATGGGCACCTCCGGCTGCGTAGACCGGCGGACGGGGCGTCCCAGGGCGGACACGGCTCAGGGGATGACGGTGATCCCCCGTCCGGGCCGGTGCTTGATGCTACCGAGCCCACCACGCGCGCCTGACCGCCTCTCGTCGAGCGTGAAACGGATCACCCATTCGAGGGATGGCGCATCGGCTCACGCTTCGGCCTTCCGTGCTACGGGCAGAGCCTGCGTCCGCCCTCCCGTGCCACCTCGCGCCGGGTGTGCCCCGGGTCACCGGCTCGCGGCCGCGAGCCACTCCGCGTCGATCACGCCCTCCGCGACGATCACGGCGGGGCCCGTCATCTCGATCCCGCCGTCCGGGTGCTCGGTGATCACCAGGCGTCCGCCGGGCACGTCGACGGTGTACGTGGCCGGTGTCCCGGTCACGGCGGGGTCGGCCCCGTCCCGGCGGGCCGCGGCGACGGCCACGGCGCACGCGCCCGTGCCGCACGAACGGGTCTCGCCCGAGCCGCGTTCATGGACACGCAGGGCGACGTGCCGCGGGCCCCGGTCGACCACGAACTCGACGTTCACGCCGTCCGGGTAGGCCGAGGCCGGACTGACGGGCGGCGGGCCGTACAGGGTGCCCGCGTGCGCGAGGTCGTCCACGAAGGCGACGGCATGCGGGTTGCCCATGTTCACGTTGCGCGCGGGCCAGCTGCGCTCGCCGACGCTCACGGTGACGTCCCCCTCGGGGAGGGCCGCCCGGCCCATGCCTACGGTGACGTCGCCGTTCTTGGCGAGGTGCACCGTCTTCACTCCCCCGCGCGTGGCGACGGCGAGGTCGCCCTCGGCCACGTGCCCGGCGTGCAGCAGGTACCGGGCGAACACCCGCACCCCGTTGCCGCACATCTCGGCGATCGAGCCGTCGCCGTTGCGGTAGTCCATGAACCACTCCGCCTCGGCCGCCATCGCCCGGGCCTCGGGATGAGCGGCGGACCGCACGACGTGCAGCACGCCGTCCCCGCCGATCCCCGCCCGGCGGTCGCACAGGGCGGCGACGGCGGCGGCGGGCAGGTCGACGGCGTTCTCCGGGTCGGGGACGATCACGAAGTCGTTCTCGGTCCCGTGCCCCTTGAGGAAGGCGATCCGCGTGCTCATTCCTCGATCGTACGGGGTGGTCACGGGGTGCGGCCTCGCGGGCGGGTACGCCGGTTGCGGGCGGCCGGTGAGCGTCCCGGCCCCCGGGGGGTGCCTCTATGTCCTTCGTCAAGGCACCCCTGTCGGGTTTGGGGTGGTTCAGGGTTGCTGGGGTTATGCGGCGAGCTCGACATCCTTCGG
>NZ_JBIBFR010000020.1:0-154463 GCF_042956125.1 Streptomyces sp. NPDC008313 | reverse complement strand
CACCCCCCAGGTCATCCGTACGACAGGGGGCACACAGCCATACCGGACCCGGGGGCCAGGCGCCCCATTGCGGGGCCACGAAAAAGGTAACGGGGCCGATGGCTCGACCGGCCGCCCGACGACCCGGAGGCGGACCAGGACGGCCCCTACAAGTACGGCGGTGGGGAAGTCCTGTTCGTAGTATCTCGCTGAGCGAGAATGCCGTCCAGCGAGGGGAATGCCCGTGCCTCCGTCCGCCTTCGACCTGGCCTACGACGAACTCCGTTCACGCTGGCCGGAGTTCACCGAGGAACGCGACGTGCCCACGCCGTACGGGCCGACCCGAGTCCATGTCCACGGCCCGGTGGACGGCCGTCCGCTGGTGCTGCTGCCCGGCGGATCCGCCACCGGCCTCACCTGGTCCGCCAACGCCCCCGCTCTCGGCGAGCGGTACCGGGTGCATGCCGTCGATCTGCTGGGCGACGCCGGCCGCACCGAACGCCGGGGCACACCGTTGCGGAACGCCGACGATCTGACAGCCTGGCTGGACGCGCTGCTGGACGGGCTCGGTCTCGACCGCACCCACCTGTGCGGTCACTCCTACGGCGCCTGGATGGCCGTCATGTACGCGCTGCACGCGCCGCGGCGGGTGGACCGTCTCGCCCTCGTCGACCCCACCCAGGTCTTCGCCGGGTTCCGTCTCGGCTACCTGCTGCGCGCGCTGCCCGCCCTGGTCCGCCCGAGCCAGGCCCGCGCCCGCGCCTTCCTGGCCTGGGAGACAGCGGGTACCCACCCGGACGAGAGCTGGCAGCGCCTCTACGCGCTCGCCACCACCGTTCCCGGCCGCAAGTTCGTCACCGGCGGCCGCCCTCCGGCCGCCGGCCTCGGCATGCCGGTGCTCGTCCTGCTCGCCGAGCGCAGCCGCGCCCACGACGCCCTCAAGGTCGCCGAGCGGGCCCGCCGGACGCTCTCGCGGGGCGAAGTGGCACTCCTGCCGGGGGCCACCCACCACTCCCTGCCGCACACCGCGCCCAAGGAACTCGACGACCGGCTGCTGGAGTTCTTGGACTGACAGCGCCGGGCACGGACCCGCCGCGACCGGGGCCGACTGGCGAGGGCATCGGCAACGACCCGCCCGGGCACGGCCCTTGACGGATATCGGCAACCGCCCGCCCCGGCACGGTCCTATGGTGGGCCGATGCGCCCACACCCCATCGACCGTCCGGCCGATCTCGACATCGTCCGTGAGTCCTACGACAGCGTGGCCGACAACTACGTGCACATGGTGCTGACTTCGGGAATCGGTGACATCCGTACGCATCCGTGGCTCAAGGCGTCGATCGACGCCTTCGCCGACAGCGTGGGCGGCCTCGGGCCCGTCCTCGACGTCGGCTGCGGTCCCGGAACGGTGACCGCCTACCTCACCGAGCGCGGACTCGACGTGTCCGGGGTCGACCTCTCCCCTCGCATGATCGAGAACGCGCGCCGCCTGCATCCGCGTTGCCGCTTCGACGTCGCCTCCGCCACCGAACTCGACCTCGGCGAAGGGTCTCTCGGCGGCGTGCTCGGATGGTGGTCGCTGTTCAACCTCCCCCGCGCCGTCCTCCCTCAGGTCCTCGCCGGCTTCGCGGGCGCCCTGAAGCCGGGCGGGTACTTCCTCACCGCGACACACGTCGGCGACGAGGACGTGGTGCGCACCGAGGCCTACGGAGGCGTGCCCGTCCGCTGGACGACCCACCAATGGCGTCCGGAGCAACTCGTGGCCCTGATCGAACAGGCCGGCCTGCACCCGGTCGCCGAACTCCGGCTCCCGGCGAACGAGCACACCGGGCCGGGCGTGGTCATCATGGCCAGGCGCCCGGACTAGGGCCTCTCGTCTGGATCAGGCCGGGCAGACCACGGCGGAGCGGCGCGACGGGCAGGCCCGGCTTCTCGAAGCCGACAGCGGCCCGCCGCGCCGACTTCGGCGTGCTGTCAGCGAAGGGTGTACTCGCACTTGTGCTTGCCGTCGGCGCCGCCCGGGTCCTCGGTCACCTTCTTCCCGTCGACGGTGATCGAGCACGGGGCCGCGGCCATCCGGCCGTTGGAACGCAGCACGGGCCCCGGCACGACGGACACGGTGATCCCCACTTTGCGTTCCGTGCTGTTCAGGGTGAGCTTGTCCGACTTCTTCCACGGCAGCGTGACCTGCTCGAAGTGGTTCGTGTCGAGGTTGTAGTAGACGTTGCTCCGGCCCTTGCCGCCGACTTCGAAGCTGACCTCGTACGTCTTGTCCCGGCCGTCGGAGGCGGGCTTCGACGACGTGGTGGCGGTGCTCTTGCCGGCGTGCTCCTTCTTGCCGTCACCGCCGTCGTCCCCACCGCCGCTGCCGCACGCGGTCATCAGCCCGGCTGCCGCGATGAACGCCGTTACGGTCATTGCCCTGCGCATGCGTGTACTCCCCGTATGACGGATGTGGCTCGTCGTGCGGTCGACCGGACTGGGCGGACCGATCCGCACGGGGGCCATCGTATGCACGCCCTCGCGGTGGCCTGCCGCCGCTCCCCCACCGCCGAGAACCATGACCTCTGGTACGCAGGCCGCGCGCGGCACGGCCGAACCGGTCACGTCCGTGCCGCGGTCCAGGCCTCACTCTGCAGGAAATAGGTGTCGTAGAGCTCCTGGACGTCCAGCAGGCTCTCGGGCGGGACCTTCCCGTAGGCGATGCGTTCGAGATGACGGAAGTACTCGAAGCGCTCGACGCCCGGAGTGATCACGATGAGGATGTCCGCGCGCTCGCCGGGAGCGGCGGCGAAGGCGTGCGGCAGGTTCGGCGGGACGACGACGAGGTCACCCCGGCCGGCGGTGACGATCCGGTCGCCGGAGAGGAGCTGGGCCGTGCCGTCCAGCAGATAGAACAGCTCGGCGGAGTTGCCGTGGCGGTGAGGGCTCGCGCCGCTCGCTCCCTCGGAGAGGGTGACGCGCTGGGTGGACAGCGCACCGCCGGTGGTGCTGCTGTCCGCCAGCAGGCGAACCGTGGTCGGGGCCTGGCCGATGACCTCGGCATCGGCCTGACGCATCACATGGGACTGGTCGAAGTCTGGATGGATGAGAGACATCTGCTCGCCTCCAACGGGCTGCGGGAATCATCGGTAGGGGGCTGGCGCGGGTCAGACCGCGAACAGAAGGGCCGCGCAGACCAGGACGACGGCCGCCGTGGCGAAGTGAATTCCGAAGGCGACGGCTCCGGCGCCCCCGTTGCGGAGGACGATGACCGTGTCCCCCAGCGGGGTGAGCGCGATCACCAGCATGAACAGGGCCTCGCTCGTGGCGTCCGAGAACGCCAGCAGCGCGAGTCCCAGGAGGCCCGAGACAAGGTCACGCAGTCCCTTGATGGTCAAGTACGCGGACTCACCACTGTCGTCGGCGGGGACGCCGTAGCCGACGGCGGCAGACCGGGGCTGGAAGAGGAAGCGGAGGCCTATGAAGACGACCAGAAGATCGAGGATCACGGCCAAGCCGTACGCGAACGGTGTGAGCACACCCGTCTCCTTGCTACGCAGCGCTGAAAGGGCGTCCCCGAAGGAGGACGTAGCTCAGGATGCAGGGCGGGAAAGGGGCGAACAATCGTCGACTGCACATGATCTGATTAGCCCGACGTTATGAATGGAGAACGGGGGCGTCAGGGTGGAGTTGCGTGACATCGAGATCTTCCTGACGCTGGCCGAGGAACTGCACTTCGGCCGGACCGCGGACCGGCTGCACGTGTCACAGGCGCGTGTGAGCCAGTCGATCGCCAAGCAGGAGAGGCGGATCGGCGCCCTCTTGTTCGCCCGCAGCAGCCGCCGGGTCGAACTGACCGCCATCGGGGCCCGGTTGCGCGACGACTTCAGCACGGGTTACCAGCGGATACTGGACGGCACACGCACGGCCACCGCCGCCGCCCGCGGCGAGGTGAGCACACTGTCACTGGGGCTGTACGGACCCCAGGCTCTCGACTACGCCCATGTGATCGACCTCTTCCGCACTCGGCACCCCGGAGTGCGACTCCGTATCCAGGAGGTCTACTTCACCGATCCCTTCGGGCCGCTGCGCAACGGCTCGGTCGAGGTGTCGACCGCCTGGCTGCCGGTCCGCGAGCCGGACCTCACGGTCGGCCCGCTGGTCGCCACCGAGCCTCTGGTCCTCATGGTCGCCGCCGGCCACCCCCTCGCCGCCCGCGACACAGTCGGCATGGAGGATCTGGCCGACTGGCCGCTGCCGCAGTCCGCCATGCCCATCCCCGAATACTGGCAGCAGACGCTCGTGCCCACCCACACCCCGGGCGGCCGTCCCATCCGGCGTGGCCCGAAGGTCTCCACGTTCCAGGAGGTGGCCGCCGTGGTCGCGGCGGGCGAGGCGATCAGCCTCGTCCACGGTGACGCCACCCGCTACTACCGATGGCCCGGCCTGCGGTATCTGCGCCTGGCCGACGGCCCGATGGGCTACTGGTCCCTCATCTGGCCCACAGCCGCGGAGACGGGCCTCGTCCGGGCCTTCGCGCGCGCGGCACAGGACGCGGGGCCGCGGACGGCATGAGGGCACAGGGGCGCGAAGGCGTACGGGAGTACTGAGGTGCTCCACTGGCGTGGACTTGTCCTTGGCCGTGCCGTGCCGTGCCGTGCCGTGCCGTGCCGTGCCGTGCCGTGCCGTGCCGTGCCGTGCCGGATGATCACAGTTCATGTGTGTCGACGAACTCAGCGCCGGTGAGCGGCGGTTGTGGGGCTCCTTCGCCCGCGGCGGCGCCGTCGATGTCCGCGACGCGCCGCAGGGGGCGGCGACCGCGGTGCGGGCCGAGGTCATCGCGGCGCTGCTTGCTGGGTGCCGGCGGCCACGAGGCACCGGCCAATGGCTCGCCTACGCGCTGACCGCCGCCGGATGGATCCTGGCCACGACCGTCGCCGCCGGGATCTCGCGGGCGCTCAACCGCCCGTAGTCGCGTGGCCGGGGCGGCGTGCGGTGCCGCCGGGGCGATGGCGGGCGGCGCGCATGGGTCCGGTGGCCGTCCGGCAGCTGTTCTGCCGGACGGCCACCGGGTTCGGGGCCGGGCGTGTCAGCAGGCGCCCAGGTCCTGCCAGACGCCCCACTGTCCGGTGGTGCCGGGCTCCTCGCCCAGCGTCCACCACTTGGCCTTCCAGTTGTGGCCGTCGTGCGAGACCTGCTGGCCGCCGGTGTACACCGTGTCCTTGGCCCACGGGGCGGCGGTGCACTGGTTGCCGTTGCCGCCGGTGATGGTCAGGGTGTACGTCGCGGAGTGACTGCCGGAGGCACCGGCCCCGGTGACGGTGACGTGGTAGGTGCCCGAGACCGCCGCCGAGGTGGTGTCCAGGGTGAGGGTCGAGGAGCCGCCGGCCGTGACGGACGTGGGGGCCAGGGACGCCGTGACGCCCGCGGGAGCACCGCTGACGCTGAGATCCACCTTCTGCGCCTGGCCCGCCGTCACCGCCGTCTTCACCGCGGTGGTGGCCGACTTGCCCGCGGTCACCGTGGCCGAGGCCGGGCTGAGCGCGAGCGAGAAGTCGTTGTCCGGGGTCGTGGTGCCGCCGGTGAAGGGGGCGAAGAGGTGGCTGAAGTCCCAGGTGTTCTGCTGGATGCCGGAGCAGTTGTCGGCGGCCGCGCCGCCCGGGCACCCGCCGTTGTCACGCTGCAGCGCCCAGAAGGACAGCATGTTGATGCCCTTGTCGACGGCCCAGTCGTAGACCGTGCGGGCGTTGGCCGGGCTGAAGGTCTCGGCCGGGCCGAAGTCGTCGACTCCGATCATCTCGGTGATGCCGACCATGTTCCACAGTTGCGCGGAGGTCTTGCCCGGGTAGAGGCCGGCGAGGGTGTCGTACAGGCCCTGGGCGGCCGTCTTGGTGTCGGCCGCCATGTCGTGCGCCTGGTTGTCGTAGTAGTCGAACGTCATGATGTTCACGACGTCGACCCGGGTGCCGTTGCTGACGGCGTTGCGCAGCAGCGCCTTGCCGTTGTCCGCCAGGCCGTGCGTGGTGGTCGGCAGGGTGTAGGAGAACTCCACCTTGCGCCCGTTGCCGGCCGCCCAGTCCTGGACGAGCTTGATGGCCTTGTTGCGCCGGTCGATGCCCGCGGTGTTGTCCAGCGAGTCGATCTCGATGTCCATGTCGAGGCGTGAGACGTCGTAGGTCGTGATGACCTTCTCGTACGCGGCCGCGATCTGCTTGACGTCGGAACAGCTGTCGGCGATCTCGGTGCCGGTGGTATCGGCCGTGTAGCCGCCGAACGACGGGATCACGTCCCCGCCGCGCCCCTGGATGGCCGAGATGTCGCTGCCGAAGGTCGCCGAGGAGACCGGCATGCTCGTGTCGCCGTTCCAGTACGGCGTGCAGGATCCGGCGGACGCCGTCTGGAGGAACGCCATCGTCAGGTGCTTGGAGCCCGACTGTGCGGCCAGGTCGGCGGGGCTCTCGCCGGTCCACGCCTCGAAGTAGGGGGCGAAGACGTGGGACGGCAGCGGTGTCGCCGCCTGGGCCGCGCCCGCGCCCGACAGTGCGAGGCCCGCGGAGGCCGCGGCCGTGGCGGCCGCGGTGAGGGCCGCGCGGAAGGAACGCATGAGTCTCATGTCAGTCCCGGTGTGAGGAGGTGTGTCGCCAATTCCCTTACGGGTGCTGCCTTGTTGATGCCTGTATGGAAGCGCTCGGCGATGAGCGAGTCAATGGTCTGGACCAAGATAGGACTAGACCAATTTCACGCCCCGGCGGTCCCCCGCCTGTCCAGGCCTCCGCCGGTGCCCTGGACCACTCCGGAGGCGGAGTCCGGTGCCGGCACACGCCGCCTTCCGGCACCGGCGACGGGGCGGGCCACCCGGGCTGCGGACAGCCGACTGCAGCGTCCGGTGGCGCGGCAGGGGAAGGGCCCCGGCCGGCCCCGTGAACGCGCGGGAACGGCCGGGGCGTTGGAGGTGTCGCCCTCAGGCTCTCGGGGCCGGTGTCAGAGGCGCTCCCACAGGGCCGGGACGTTGGGCGGGTCCCAGCCCGGGTAGGCGGTGTGACCCTGGAGGCATCGGTAGCGGACGCCGTCGTAGGTCACGATGTCACCCGCGGCGTAGGTGGCTCCCAGCTGCCAGGTCGTCTCACCGCCGCCGCCCCCGGGGACGGTGAGGGTGTAGGTGGTGGTGTGGCTGACCTCGCCCGAACCGGTGAGGGTGAGGGTGTAGGTGCCGCCGGGTGTTCCGGCCGCGACCCGCACGGTCGCCGCCGAGGACTGGCCCGAGGTGACCGAGGAGGGGCTGAACGACACGGTCACGCCGGCCGGGGCGCCCGACGCCGACAGCCGCACGGTCTGGGCGCTGCCGCTGGTGGTGGCGGTGGACACGGTGACCGTGGTGGAGGAGCCCGGGTCGACCGTGCCGGCCGAGGGACCGGCGTTGATCGAGAAGTCGTTCACCGGCGTCGGTGCCTCGCCGACGGCGGTCTTCCAGATCGTGTGGGCGACACCGTCGGCGCTGCGGTTCAGCGCGGTGGCGTTGATGTTGCCGGTGGTGTCACAGGCGGAGTGGTAGCAGGAGTCATAGGCGCGGCCCGCAGTGCCGCCCCACTTGGCGGCCTCGGCGGAGCTTTTCACGGCCGAGGCGCCGGTGGCGTAGCCGGAGGTGGGGATGCCGGCCTGCTGGAAGGAGTAGTCGTCCGAGCGGCCCTGCCCCTCGACGTTCTCCTGCGGGGCCAGGCCCAGCGAGTCCCAGTACGCCTTCAGGGGCGCCGCCGCGGCCGAGCCGAGGTTGTTCACGAAGTACCCGGCGTTGGTCGAGGCGACCATGTCGAAGTTGTAGTAGGCCTTGATCTTCGAGCGTTCGGTGCCGGACAGCGTCCTGGCGTAGAAGTCGGAGCCGTTGAGGCCCTGTTCCTCGTCGGTCCACCAGGCGAAGCGGACCCGGTTCTTCATGGCGGGGTCGGTCCGTGCGAGAGTGAGCGCGTTCTCCAGGAGCGTCGCGGAGCCGGAGCCGTTGTCGTTGATGCCCGGCCCCGCGGACACGCTGTCGAGGTGGGCGCCGAACATGTAGACGCTGTCGGCGTCCCCCTTCGGCCATTCGGCGATCAGGTTGTTGCCGGCGCCCGCGGAGCAGCCGGAGCCGCACGTCTGCTCGGTGACGGTGTACCCGGCGGCCTGGAGCCTGCCCTTGACGTAGGCGAGCGACTCCCGGTAGCCGGCGCCGGTGGAGCGGCGGTTGCCGCCGTTCTGCGAGGCGATGGCGTTGAACTGGGACAGGTGGGACTGGACGTCGGCCACGTCGATGTCCGGCGGGGCGGGCTGGTTGCCGCCGCCCCCGCCGACCCGCAGCGTGTACTGGGCGGTGTGCGTCGTGGTGCCCGCGCGACCGGTGACGGTGATCGAGTACGTGCCGGCGGCCGTGCCGGACGAGGTGGACACCGTCATGGTGGAGCTGTCGCCGGAGGTGACCGTCGCCGGGCTGAAGGAGACGTTCACCCCGGAGGGTGCGCCGGAGGCGGTCAGCGAGACCTGCTGGGCGCTGCCGGTGACGGTGCTGGTGCCGACGGTGGCGCGGGCCGAGGCACCGGCGTCGACGTCGCCCGAGGCGGGGCTGAGCGTGAGCGAGAAGTCGCTCTGCTCCCCGGCGCAGGCCGGGTCGCCGGACTGCGCCGGCACGCTGATCGCGTTCCAGGCCGCCTTGGTCCTGTTGAACAGTCCGCAGCTCGCGTCGAGGTTCTTCGCCGCGGTCAGGGTGGCGGTGCGGTAGCGCTTGTACGTCATGCCGCTGGTCTTGAGCAGCATGCCGCCGTAGAAGATCTTGCCCGCGTTCTGGATGCCGACGCCGTTGACGGTGGAGTTGTCGCAGGTGGAGCTGGAGGGCTTGCCGCCGCTCGGGTTCGAGCCCTCGGCGAGCAGGTAGAACCAGTGGTTGAGCGGACCGGCCGCGGCGTGCTCCTCGGTGCTGGGGATCGAGGAGGAGTAGCAGGCGGGGTCACCGAGCGCCCCGGGGTTGTACATGTTGCGGATGGGGCCGCGGCCCTGCAGGTCGATCTCCTCGCCGACGGTGTAGTCGGGGGTGTCGTACGGCGACGGCTCCTTGGCGTACGCCTCGGTCAGGGCGCCCATGATGTCGCCGGTGGCCTCGCCCAGACCGCTTTCGTGGTTGGCGCCGCCGGGTGTGTAGGAGTCCAGGCCGTGGCCGAACTCGTGGCCGACCACGTCCATGCCGGCGATCCACTTGCCGGCGCTGTTGTGGCCGATGGTGATGGTGGAGCCGTCCCAGTAGGCGTTCAGCTCATTGAGGCCGACACGCACCGGCCAGCTTCCGCCATTGCCGTTGTGGCCGTTGCGGCCGAGCCAGTCGCGGAGCATGTCCGACTCCTTCTGCGCCGCCCACATGGCGTCGACGCAGCCGGTCTCCTTGCTGGTGGCGCTGCCCGTGCCCCAGTCGTCCCGGGACTTGGTGAACAGGCCGCCGCTGTAGTCCGAGCACTGCAGTCCGGGGCGGGTGGTGTCCCGCAGGACGTAGTTGCTGCCCGAGCGTGAGGTGTCGATGGTGAGCGGGTCGGGGCCGTTCCACTCGCTGTGGCCGGTGCCGGCGTGTACGTCGTCGTAGGCGTCCACGACCTTGCCGGTGCGGGCGTCGACGAAGACGTGCAGCTTGCTCGGCTCGTCCTTCCTGGTCCGGCCGGTGAGCACGGTCTCCCAGGCGAGGGTGGCGTCGTCGTTTCTCACCCTGACGACCAGGCGTCCGGAGTCGGCCTTGTCCACCTTCGCCAGCCTGGCCCGGCTGATTCTCACGGCCTGGGCCGCCTTGACCCCGGCCTTCGTCGGGACGGAGACGGTGGCCGCGGTCGCGGACTGGACGGAGCGCACCTTGCCCTTGCCGTCGGCGAGGACGACCGCGTCGCCGCCCACGACGGGCAGGCCCTTGTACGTGCGCTCGTAGGCGACGGAGAACAGGTTGCCGCCCCAGGGGGTGACCTGGTGCCGGTCGTACTGCTCCTCGGCGCCCTTGGCGAGCGAGTCGAGGCCGCTTCGCACGGCCCGGTCCGCGGCGGCGACGGCTTTCGCGGCGGCGGTCGGTCTCGGCTCACCCGCGGACGGCGCGGTCACGGGGGCCGCGGCGGCCTGGGCCGGCACCACCACCCCGAGCGTCACGGCCAGGGATATCCCGGCCACCGCCATCTTTCTCAGCATCGTGGCTCCTTGTGAGAGGTCGTGAGGCAGCACCCGGCGCTTCAGGTGTGGGCATGACAAATTGGCCTGTCGCGAACGCTGACGAGGGAGGGGTCGCCACCCCATGGGCCGTGCCTGGCATGCCCGTGCGCCGGGCTCGCCGAACCCTCACACCGGCCGCCACCCGGGTCAACGGGGACCGGGGCAGCGGTCCCGGGTTGTCACAATCCGGCAAGCGGGCAACGACGGCCCGGTGCGAGCGGGCGGCCCGGCCCTCGGCAGCCGGGCTCAGTCACCCGCGTCCAGCACCCGGCCGCGGTACTCCCGTACGTCACGGACGTCGCCCCAGCCGGCGAGCAGCCTGCCGTGCAGCCCGCGCAGCTCCGCCCTGATCATCAGTTCGCGGGAGCGCACCGCCTCGTCGAGCACGGGTGACACCACCGCGACCGCCGCCCGGGGGTCACCCGCGCACGCCCAGCCGTCCGCCAGCCGCAGGGTGAGCAGCAGGCGGGTGTCGCGCATCGTCGGCGGCACCAGGTCACGCGAGCGGGCGGTGGCGGCGACCGCGCGGCGGGCCGTCCCCCGGTCGCCGGTGAGGGCGGCGAGGTCGCGCAGGGCTCCGCCGACCGCGGACTCCACCCGCAACTCCCCCTCGGCGCCGTCCAGCCACGGCGCCTCGGCACGGTCCCTCCGGGTGAGACGGCCGAACACACGCCGGGCCAGCCTGATCTGACGGAGGCACTCGGTGGCGTCGTGGCCGAGCGCCTGTCCGCGCGCCTGGTACAGATGGGCGAGGGCGGCGACCCAGCGGCGCCGGTGGTCCACGGCGCCGATCGCCTCGGCGTAGCCGAGTGTCGAGGCGGCGTCCTGGTCAAGCCGGACGAGCGTGCACATGTCGCTCAGCAGGGTGGCTCGCGCCGGGGCGTCATGGACGGACTCCGCCCACCTCAGTCCATGGCCGAACCAGGCCATCGCGATGGCGCCCTGGCCGCACCGCATGCGCAGGCGTCCGGCCACCTGGGCGTACTGTGCCGCGATCCGCAACTGCCCGTACGGCAGCCGTCCGGAGCGATTGACCGCCTCGGCCCACCGAACGGTGGCGTGCAGCAGCCGTTCCAGCTGGACGGTGCCGTCCGGACCGGCCCCGTGCGGCACGTCGCGCGTCAGGCAGGCCAGCACAGCGGTGAGCCCGTGCAGCAGGTCGGCCTCCACACCCGTCAGGTCGGCGAACCGGGGGTGCGGCGCGGTCAGCCCGTTCAGCAGGCTCGCGATCGCCGCCCGGTCGGGAACCACGCAGCCGGCGGTGCCGTGCAGCGGGCAGACGAGCCCCTCGGCGGGCAGCGCCGGGGGCCACGGTGCCGGGTCCGTCGCGTCCTCGGCTCCGGCCGTTGCGGCGCCGGGCAGCGCGGCGAACAGCCTCGGGTCGAGCGGTCCCCCCGGCGGTCCCCCCGGCACCTCGCGCGGGGCGGCTACGATCGCGGCCAGCTCGCCGCCGGTCCCGAGCAAGGAGTCCAGCCGCGGCACCAGCCCCGCCGGTGGTTCGCGCCACCCCGCTTCGAGCCTGCTGATCAGACTGTGGTGGTAGCCCACCCTCAGGCCGAGCTGCTGCTGGGTGAGCCCGGCGCGTACGCGCCAGGACCGCAGCGTCCGCCCGAACTGCCCTCCCGGCGGCGCGGTCCGCGCCGCGTCGGTGGTCATGGCCCGTCACCTGCTTCGTGGCCGGAGCATGGGGATCTCCTCGGGTCTCGTGGGGTGCCGAAACCGTAGGGAGGGCCGGTCGCCGGGCGTAAGAAGTCAGTCCGCCCCCGCCCCGGCGTTATGGAACGCCGGCGGTGGTCCTTCGACGGCACCTGGTCCGATCGGGAAGAAGACGGCCTGGATCACACGGAAGGGCCTGCTGGGCGGCTTCGTCCGGGAGAGGTCCGGCGACACCCCGAGCGGCCTGCTGATGACCGCACTGGACAACGCACGCGAGTGACCAGTCCCCGCCTGGAGGGGATCCCGCGGCCCGACTCCTGCGGCGCTGCCTGGCGATCCCCCAGGAACCTCTCCGCGGCGCCGAGTACCGCAGTCCGAGTGAGCGTCGAGCGGCCGCGTGGTCACGCGACCGCCTCACGCTTCCCCCGGCCCCGGACTTCCGGCGGGGCCGTCAGCCGGCCTGCCCGGCCGCCCGCAGCGGACAGCCGGTGCCGACGCGGGCTTCCAGATCGGCTCGCAGGGCGGAGAGTTCGGCGATGCGCGCGTCGACGACGTGGATCTTCTCCTCCAGCAGCGCGGACAGCGCCTCGGCGGAGTCCGTCGCGTCGCGCAGTTCCTCGCCGTGCCGGGCGATCTCGGCCAGGGAGAAACCGAGCGTCTGCGCGGTGCGGACGTAGTAGAGCCACGTCACGGTCTCCGGCGGGAAGTCGCGATAGCCGTTGGCCAGCCGCCGGCCGGTGACGAGGCCGATCCTCTCGTAGAAGCGGATCGTGTCCTTCGTGGTTGCCGCTCGCGCGGCCAGCTCTCCGATGCGCATGATCCTCCGCCGGACTGTGAACTTGACCTTGGACAGTACTCCACTGTTTACCGTCAGGCGTCGCCGTTCCGAGACCACCAGGAGCCTCGCCGTGATCCGCTCGTTCGCCCCTTCCCGCCCGGCCTACCTTCGCGTCGTCCGCGCGAGTGCCTGGTACGACCTCGTCGTCACAGCGGGATTCGCCACGCCGTGGACCTACGCGCTGCTGCACGACGCGCTGTCGGCGCTGGGCGACGCGACCGGGCTCGGCGCCCTGCCCGCGCAGGATCCGATGCAGACCCTGTACGCGAACCTGATGGGTTCGGTGGTGGTCGTCTGGGCGCTCCTGCGGATCGTCAGGCCGCTGCCCCTGCACGGACTGCTCGACGGCGCCGCCCGCGCCCTGTTCACCGCATGGCAGGGGTACGCCCTGGCCCAGGGCGCCACGCGGCTGCTGTGGCTGTTCCTCACCGTGGAGGCGGCGTTCGGGCTCGCCCAGCTCGTGCCCTGGTGGCGGACTCGTGCCACCGGCCTCGCGGCCGGCACTCCCGGCCCCGGCGCCGGCGCCGGCGGGAACCCGGTCGGCGCCGAGGCCGGGTGACACCCGCTCCCAGGACCTCCCGTCCGCACGATGCCGGGCCCGCCGCTCCGTCCGGGCACGGGCGGTGGGCGGAGGCGGCCGTCAGCAGCGCAGGCCGACGATCCCCCAGCCGCGGCGCTCCGCGGCCGTGACGATCTCTCCCCAGTCGGTCAGGAATGCGGCGAAGCTCTCGAAGGTCGTGATCCAACCGCCGGGCTCCGCGGCGTGCCGCGTGAACGGCTCGCGCAGACCGTCCAGTTCGGGTGCCGCCAGCCGCCACCACCCGGCGATCACCGGCACCTGACCGGGCGGACACCACAGCAGCAGGTCCGCGTCCCAGCCGCCGGACCCGTCCGCGAGCCCCGAGCCGCATCCGGTGGTGTCCTCCAGGCCGTGCCAGAACAGCGCGTCGTCGAACCGGTCCAGTACGTCGCGCGCGCCGGGCCGGACGAAGTCGCGCATGCGCTCCCAGCGGTGACCGGCCCAGAAGTGCGGCTTGTACGAGCCGTGCGTGTTCCGCAGGTCGTACCTGCGGAACCAATCCTCACCCGGGCGCGTGGAGCAGACCAGCCATGCCCGGCGGCAGCGTTGTCGAACGCCTCCCCGAAGGCGGCGTCGGACAGCATGTCCGGCCGGTCGTCCGGCGCCGTCGCCTCCACACTCGGCCAGTCGACGATGAGCACCTCGATCCCCACACCCATCGCCCCAGCGTAGGACAGGGAGCTACCCGGCTGGGCGACAGTCAGCCCGTGGCCCGTTCCGCCGCGCTGCGTTCCACGCAGAACTCGTTGCCCTCGGGGTCGTGCAGTGTCACCCATCCCGTTCCGTCGGGCCGGCGGTGGTCGCCCTGCAGCGTGGCACCGAGTGCGAGCAGGCGCTCGACCTCCTCGTCCCGGGTGCGGTCCTGGGGCTGCAGGTCGACGTGCACACGGTTCTTGACCGTCTTGCGGTCATCGACCCGGACGAACAGCAGGGTGGCATCCGCTGCCGTGACCAGTGCCTCGGCATCCCCGGGGAAGTCGTCATCGGCGAGAGAGCCGTTCAGGGCCTCGGCCCAGAAACCGGCGAGAGCATACGGATCGGCGGAGTCGATGCTGAGGTGACGGATCAGAGAACTCATGCCCTCACCCGATCATGAGTGTCCTGCGCCGTCCAGAGCCGAGCGGTCCCGGTGCGACGACGCGTGCCCGGCCGCGACAGTCATCGTCCTCAGGAAGCGCTGCGGCTGTCGGCTTCCGCCTGGGCGATGGCCTCGGCCTCGGCTTCGGCCAGGACGATCGCGACGCCGAACGCCTGAGCGATGTGGCCTGCGGCCGACATGACCCGAGCCGTTCCCACTACGGGTGCGATGGCGACGAGGAGGTCCTGCAGCTCCTCGACGGTGAAGTCGGCCTTGACCGCGGGGTTGATGTGGGCGAGGTAGGAGACCGCCGGTGCGTCCATGGCCACCAGAGCGGCGACGCGCGTGAGGATGAGCGTCCTCTCGTCCATGTGACAGCGCTCGATGGAGTCGACGGTCATGGCGGCGAGGGTGTCGAGTACGGGAGTGTCAGACGCAGTGGCCATGGTAAGATCGCCTTCCGGTTGTAGGGATCCGAACTGCCCCCTCCGGCGACGGGTGAACTCCCCTGTGCGCCGGGCGGCTGTGCCTCAAGCGTAAGCACCCTCAAATGGTGGCGCGCGTCGGCGCCGGCTGCGACCTGAGCTCATGGTCCGCGGTCGCCGTTCTCGCTACACGCGTCGGCTCCGAGGTGCGCCGACGTTGCCAAGGCACACGCCGCGAGGTCGAGCGGGAAGCAGACGCTGTCGGCCCGACGTACTGACCTGGTGCCCGCCACCAGGTCGACGAGGCATCCGGCGAGCAGGAACTCGCCCAGCCGGCGTTCCGGGCCAGTAAAGAAGTTCACCTGTATCGGGTGAGGGATTCGGCTTTCCTATCGGTCATCGTGATCGAAAAGCCGATCGAAAGGCCTCCTTCCGGTGAAGGCCCGGAAGGCAGAAGAAGGGTCACTGCCATGTACCTCGCGTACGACTACCCCCTGCTCGGCACCTTTTGGGCCATGCTGTGGTTCTTCCTCTGGATCATGTGGTTCGTCCTGCTCTTCAAGATCGTCTTCGATGTCTTCCGCGACGACTCGTTGAGCGGAGGGGGCAAGGCGGGCTGGCTCGTCTTCGTGATCGTGCTGCCGTTCCTGGGCGTCTTCGTCTACCTGATTTCCCGCGGCAAGGACATGGGCCGCCGTGAGACGGCACAGAAGATCGAACAGAAGCAAGCGTTCGACTCCTATGTCAAGGAGACGGCAGGCACTCCCCGATCCAGCAGCGCTGACGAACTCGCCAAGCTCTCCGAGCTGCGCGCTCACGGCGACATCACGCCCGAGGAATTTCAGAGGGCGAAGGAACTGGTCCTGAGCCGTCCCACAGCCCCGGCCGGTTCGACCGCTGTATCTGGTTCCCGCTGATCACCGCGGTCGGCAAGCCTCTGCTGCATCGCCCGGACACCGGCCGGGCTGGAGCGAGGCGTGGACAGGAGCGCAGGCCCGGCCGCGCGTGGGGAGCGGAGCCAGCCGCCTTGATGACGGAGAGAAGGCGCCCTCGTCGTCCATGGTGTCGGCGCCGTGCTGAGTGCCGTCGCCCGGCCTCTCCTCCCGCAGTGCGCCGAACCTCGGTTCCTCCCCCGGCACGGCGGTCGCCGGCACCATCCTCGTCTCCGGCCGCACTCGCGGCGACCATGCCGCCGCGATGATCACGATGGCCCTGATCAAGCTCGTCGGCCTCGCCGCCGCGGCACTCCTCCCGAGGACACCGCCCCGAGCGCCCCGGCCTGACCCGCCACCTGACTTACGCCGTCCGGTCCGCTCACGACTGCTGCCGGAAGGCGGTGACCGCCGCCTCCACGGTGGGGAAGAAATGGCGCGGGTCGATGGTGCGGGTGAGCTCGTACCGTTCGATCTTGCGCCGTACCGGGTCCTTGAGTTCGGCGAACACGAGATGGACGTGTTCGGCGTTGAGCTCCCGGTCGAGATCCTCCAGCACGTCCGCGGCGGTGGTGTCCACGTCGGTCATCGGCTCTGCCGCGATCACGATCCAGCGCGGCCTCGGCTCCGTGCGTGCCAGTCGCCTGATCTCGTCGCGGAAGGCGCCCGCGTTGGCGAAGAAGAGCGGGGCGTCGAACCGGTGGATCACCAGTCCCGGCAGTTGTTCGGCGTGCGGGTAGGAGCGGATGTCGTGGTAGCCCTCCAGGCCCTTCACCCGTCCGAGCACGGTGTTGTACGGCCACCAGGCGCGCCGGAAGACGTTGAGGACGGACAGGGCGACGGCGATGGCGATGCCCTCCAGGACGCCCAGCAGGACCACCCCGAGGAAGGCGGCGACCGACAGCAGGAACTCCGTCCTGCGCTGCCGCCACAGCCGTATCTCCCCCGGCACGTCGGCCAGGGACAGCGACGCGGTGATGACGACGGCGGCGAGGGCGGGCTGGGGAAGATCGCGGAACATGCCCGGGGCCAGGACGAGCATGAGGACGATGAGCGCTGCCCCGACGACTCCGGTGAGCTGGCTTCTGGCGCCCGCCCGCTCCGCCACCGCCGTGCGGGATCCGCTCGTGCTGACCGGGAAGCCCTGGAAGAGACCGGCGGCCAGGTTCGCCACCCCGACCCCGGCCATCTCACGGTTGCCGCGGACCTCCTGCCCGCTGCGGGCCGCGAACGCCGACGCGTTGGAGATCGTGTCGGCCAGGGACACCAGCGCGATGCCCAGCGCGCCGCCGAGCAGCGGTGCGAGGTCGGAGAGTCGGACGTCGGGGATCGTGAACGGCGGGAATCCCTCGGGCAGTTCCCCGACCAGGTCGATACCGTGTTCGCCCAGGTCGAGGACTGCTGCCGCGGCGATCGCCAGGGCCACCATCACGAGCACCGCGGGGATCTTCGGTAGCCACCGCTGGAGCACGAGGAGCAGCAGGATCCCGCCGAGGCCGACCGCGGCGGCGGTCGGCACCACGGCCCCGTCGGCGACCTGCTGGACGAGGCCGGCACACTCCCCGACCAGGTTGTCCGCGTCGACCTTGAAGCCGAGCAGTTTGGGCAGCTGGCCGATCAGGATGGTGAGGGCCAGGCCGTTCATGTAGCCGATCATCGTCGGCTTGGAGATCAAGTCGGCGATGAAGCCGAGCTTCGCCACCGAGGCCAGGACCATGATCGCCGCCACCATCAGCGCGAGCACCGAGGCCAGCGCGACCGCCCGGTCGGGATCCCCGTCCGCCGCCACCAGGGGCAGCACGGTGGCCGCGATCATCGGCCCCAGCGAGGAATCCGGGCCCAGCACCAGGATCCGGGACGGCCCGCACACGGCGTAGCCGAGCAGACAGAGGATCGTCGTGTACAGGCCGGTGATGGTCGGCAGCCCCGCCAGTTCGGCGTAGGCCATGCCCTGCGGCACCAGCAGTGTCGTCAGGACGATCCCCGCGATCACATCCTTGATCAGCCACTCGCGCCGGTACGTCGACAGTGCACGGATGCCCGGAACGGCCCGGAGCCGCGACAGCATGGCGGGGCTCCCGTGTGGGCCGCTCCGGCCCTGCTGGTCGGTCACGGGCCGTCCCTTCGTCGCGTCCGACCGCCGGCGGTCGTCCCGGTCCGGGGTCATCGTCACACGGCCCGCCGGGCCTCCCGTGACCGTCGCGCCAAGAGCTTGCCCAGTTCCCAGACGACCAGCAGCGCGACGGCGGTCAGCAGCGCCCAGCCGAACTGCCTCGCGTCGATCTCCGTCGTCCCCAGGACGCGGCGGAAGCCGTCCAGTTGAGTCGTCGCCACCGCGAGGACCAGCTGGGCCAGGGCCACCCGGTTCATCTGCGTGCTGTCGAAGGTGGCCGGCGTCAGCACGGACTCGGTCTCGCTGCGGCACTCGAACGCGGCCACGATCAGACAGAGCGCGAAGGCGGTGAAAGCGATCGACCGACCGGTCTCGACGTCGGCGAAGTGGGCCTCGCCGAGTTTGATCAGCCCGAGCAGTCCACAGGCGATCGCGAGACCGCCGAGCCCGACCGTGACCAGCACGGGCCGGGTGAGCACGGACTCCCCGCGCGGGCGCGGCCTGCGGCTCATCAGCCCCGGGCTCTCCCGGTCGAAACCGAGCGCGAAGCCGAAGGAGGCATTGACCACGAAGTGGATCCACAGCACCTGTGGCGGGCTGAAGGGCTCACCCGCCGCGATGTTCAGGACGGTGGCCCCGAGGAAGGTCAGTACGAAGGTGACCAGCAGGAGCAGCGCGAACCGGATGTACTTGGTGAGGTTGTCGTAGATCGTCCGGCCCTGCTCCACGGCGTAGACGATGGTGGCGAAGTTGTCGTCGGAGAGGATCAGGCGACCGGCGTTCTTCGCCACGTCCGTGCCGCTGCCCATGGCGATGCCGATGTCGGCGGCCTTGATGGCAGGCGCGTCGTTGACGCCGTCCCCGGTCATCGCCACGACGTCCCCCTTCTTCTTCAGCGTGTCGGCGAGCAGCACCTTGTGCTCCGGCGCGACCCGCCCCACCACGCCGATGGCATCGATGCGGGCCAGCCGCTCCGCCTCGCTCATCGCGGCGAAGTCGGCGCCGAGGACGGCGTCGCCCGGGATACCGATCTGCCGGGCGATCGCCGCCCCGGTGGTGACGTCGTCGCCCGTCACCAGGCGGACCCGGATGTTCGCCGCCCGGGCGTCCGCCACGGCCGTCTTCGACTCCTCGCGGGGCGGATCGACCATGCCGACGAGGCTGGTCATCCGCAACTCGGTGACGTGGGCGAGCAGGTCGTCGTCCGCGTCGAAGCCGGCCGGGTCGAGGTCCCGGACGGCCGCGGCCATCACCCGGCGTCCCTCCCCACCCATCCGCTCGACCGCCACTTCCGCGCGGCGCCGCAGATCCTCGTCCCACGGGACGGTCCCGCCCGCCGCGAGCGCGGTGGCGGCCCGCGCCATCACCGCGGGGGCCGCGCCCTTGACGAAACACCGCACGATCGGGCGGCCGTCGGTGTCGCGGGCCGAGTGGAAGGTGGCCATCAGCTTGTACTCCGGGTCGAACGGCAGTGTCGCGAGGCGGGGGAGACTCTCCCTGGTGGCCTCCGTGTCCAGCCCCGCCTTGTGGCCGAGCACCAGCAGCGCGCCCTCCGTGGGGTCGCCCACCACATTGCCGTCCACCAGCTTCGCGTCGCTGGCCACGACGTACGGCAGGATCGCGTCCTCGATGCCGGCAGAGGTCCCCACGGCGTGGTGGACCTTGCCCTCCAGGCCGTAGCCCGTGCCGGAGACGGTGTACCGGTCGGTGGGACTGAGCACTTCGACGGCCGTCATCTGGTTCATCGTCAGGGTGCCGGTCTTATCGGAGTTGATCGCCGAGGTGAAGGCGAGGGTCTCGACCGACGGCAGTTCCTTCACGATGGCGTTCCGCTTCGCCAGGTTGAGGCTCCCGACGGAGAGGATGGCCTGGGTCACGGTCGGCAGGGCCTCGGGGATGGCAGCGATGGCCAGCGACACCGCGCTGACGAACAGCACGTCCCACGCCTGGTCCCGGCTGCGTCCCAGGGCGAACATCACGATCATGGTCAGGGCGGCCGCCCCCGTGATCCACAGCGTCAGCGTGTCGAGTTCCCTGGTGAGTGGCGGCACCTCCTTCTCGGTGGCCGCCAGCATCCCGGAGATCTTGCCCAGCTCGGTGTCCGCGCCGATCGCGGTCACCACGAGGAGCCCGCTGCCGTGCGTGACCGGGGTGTTCATGAACGCCGTGTTGCTCTGGTCACCCGGTGGCAACCGCCGCCCTCCGGGCAGTGTGCCGGTGTCCTTCGCTGCGGGGACGCTCTCGCCGGTGAGCGCCGACTCGTCGATCTGCAGGGCGCTGGCCTCGACGATCCGCCCGTCCGCCGGCACCTGGTCCCCGGCGGAGATGAGCACGATGTCGCCGACGACGAGCTGCTCTGCGGGGATCTCGGCCTCCGTGCCGTCCCTGCGCACCCGCGCCGTGGCCTCCATCATCGATTTCAGCGCGTTCATCGCGCTCTCGGCCTTGCCCTCCTGCCGCAGGCCGACGACGGCGTTCAGCAGGGTCAGCGCGAGGAGCAGGACCGCGGTGGTCCACTCCTGGATGAGCAGCGAGACCGCCGCCGCGGCCACCAGCACGAGTTGCATATAACTGCGGTACTGATCGAGGAACCGGCGCCAGGCCGGGGGCGGGCTCTCCTCGGGCAGCGCGTTCGGGCCCTGCGCGGCCCGGAGTTCGGCGGTCCGCGCGGCGGTAAGACCGACCGCGGGATCGACGCCGAGGGACGCCATGGTCTCCTCGGGAGATCGCGCGTACCAGTCGTCGCCATGCGGAGCCCCCGCCTGTGTGCCCACGGAATCCGGGTGCACCGTCATCGCCCTGCCTCCGATCCTGGCCGGTCAGATCCCATGGAGGTACCTAGCGGCGCTTGTCCTCCGCCGACGGATGCCGGGCCGCGTACGGGTCGGCGGGAAGCCCCTCGGGGGCCTCCCGCTCCAACTTCCGCTTCGCGATGCGCAGGTCCTTCCGCGCCTCGTCGTCCACCTCCGGGTACCGGGGGTCGATACCGATCAGGGTGTGCGCGAGGATCGCCGCCGTGCAGATCCGCGCGAACCACTTCCGGTCCGCCGGCACCACGTACCAGGGCGCCCACTCAGTGCTCGTCGCCGACAGCATCTTGGAGAACGCGCGCTGGTAGTCGTCCCAGCACTGCCGCTCCCGGACATCGGCCGCGGAGAACTTCCAGTTCTTCTCCGGCAGGTCGAGCCGCTTCAGGAACCGGGTGCGCTGCTCCTCCTTCGACAGGTTCAGGAAGATCTTCACCACCTTCAACCCGTTGTCCGTGAGATATCGCTCCCAGTCGTTGATCTCCCGGTACCGCCGCTTCCAGACGCCCGATCCGCGCGCCCGGTCGGGCAGCCTCTGCCGCTGGAGGAGCTCGGGGTGCACGCGGACGACGAGGACCTCCTCGTAGTGCGAGCGGTTGAAGATGACGATCCCGCCGCGCTCGGGCAACCGCTGCGCGTAACGCCACAGGAAGTCGTGATCCAGCTCCTCCGCAGAGGGCACCTTGAAGCTGCTCACCCGCACGCCCTGCGGATTGACGCCGCTCATCACATGCCGGATCGTTCCGTCCTTGCCGCCGGCGTCGAGCGCCTGGAGGCAGAGCAGCACGCCGTACGTGTCCTGGGCGGCGAGCCTCTGCTGGTACTCAGCCAGCAACTCCACCCCGTTGCGCAGCAGTTCGGCGCCGTGCCGCTTCCGCAGCCCGCCCCTGTCACGTGGGTCGAAGTCGCGGCCCAGCCGGATCTTCGACCCCGGTTCCACCCGCAGCGGCTCGATGAAGTCCGCGATGCGCTTGGCCCGCTCGTCCGACATCACCGGTCACCTCTTCTCACCGTCGGGTCCCTGGCGGCCTCGTGGAGTGCCTTCCGGGCCCGGCGTTCGTGCCACCAGATCCCGGGCAGCCTGGACCGCCTCCGGTGGGCCGGGCGGCGGCGGATCCGGTGCTCCTTCGGCGTCCGCGTGCTCCACGGGACCCGGTATGCGGCTGACGACTTCCGTGGGACGCGACGCGCCGAGCGGCCGCAGCTCCTCATCGGCGGTCATGACCGCGCGGCCATGCCGCGGCCGGGCTGAGGAGTCCAGCTCTCCCCGTTCCTCCGGCCCGCCTTGTGGGGGGCCTCCTGCTCCGTTCCAGGACTTCACACGTTTCATGGCCGACGACCTCCAGACCGCGCACCCGATCTCCCGCCGTGGGCCGCAGACGGGCACCTCACTCGATTCTCAGACCGACGCGACAAGATCGCCTCCTGGGAACGGGCCCGCGACGTGCGAGTTCGGCACCGTGCGCATGATCGTTCGTACGCATGGCGTCGGGAAGACGCGTGCCGAATCGGCAGGTGAGGACCGAACCGCACTCCCGTCCCGAGGCCCGGCCCGAAGGGCCGTCCGAGAAGCCCGGGGTGACCACCGGCATCGACTACCTCGGCCTGGTCGACAACGCGCATTCCAACCACCTCGGCACCTCGGCCCCTCGGACAGAAGATCAGCTACGCGGCGCTGGCCGATCCGCCCGCCGAGACCGTTGATCTGACCGACACCGCCGCCGAGGGCTGAGCCGGTGGCAGAGCCCCTGGCCGCAGGCGACTGGGCGGTGTTGCTGAACGAGCTGCACGGCTTCTTCGAAGCCGGCGGCGACGACGTGGACGAAGCGCCGGCCGTCCGCTTCGGCTTCCACACCGCCGTCGACTGGATTGCTGCCGGGGCTGGAGCCGGTCACCGAGCACCTCCAGTCCTCACCCGCGAACCGGCCGGAGAAGCATCGTGATCGGGTTTCGGCACGGGGATCGGTTCCGGTTTCGGCGTGGGGGCCGGTTCCGGTTTCGGCGTGGGGGCCGGTGCTTCCGTGCGGTCGGGAAGCAGAAGGGGGGTCGCCAGCAGGAGCGCTCCGGCCAGGCCGATGGCCGTGCGCGGGCCCAGCAGACCGCCCAGTACGCCCCAGAGGGCCGTCAGGAGCGCGGTCGTGGCCTTGGTCGTCACCGACCAGGCGGACAGGGTGCGGGCGACGCGGTCGGTCGCCGTGCGTTCCAGGCGGTAGGTGGCGTGGACGGGGTTGAAGATTCCGCAGCAGAGGATGAGCCCGAGTTCCACGCCCATCACCAGCAGCAGCCCGCCGTCGCCCGGCCCCACGAAGGCCAGGCCGACGGGCCAGACGGCGCGCAGCGCCCCGGCCGCGCGCAGGACCCGGTGCTGCCCGAACCGGGTGACGAGCGGCCGGGCCAGCCGTGAACCGATCAGCCCGCCGATCGCGGGCGCGGCGAAGGCGAGTCCGTACTGCCACGGGGCGAACCCGAGCCGGCCGAGCATCAGGACGGCCAGCAGCGGCTGGACGGCCATCACGAGGGCGTTGAACAGCGCGGTGTTGAGGAGCAGCGGCCGCAGCGCCGTGTCGGCGAGGATGTACCGCCAGCCGTCGAGCAGGTCCCCGGCCCGCATCCTCGCTGCCTCCCGGCGCTCGGGCCGGGGCTCGTGCCCGCCCATCGCACGCAGGCCGAGGGCCGAGAGCAGGTAGCTCACCGCGTCCGCGACCACCGTCGCGACGGGGCCGAGGAGTCCGATCGCGGCGCCGCCCAGCGGCGGCCCGACGATCGTGGTCGTCCAGGCGGTGGACTCGAACCGGGCGTTGGCGACGAGCAGGTCCTCGGCGGGCAGCAGCGTCTTCAGGTACGCGCCGGAGGCGGCGCGGAAGGCGATGTCGGCGGCCGCGACGACGACCGAGACCAGCAGGAGCTGAAGGAAGGTGAGCACGCCCAGTGCGTACGCGGCGGGAATCGTCAGCAGCGCCGCGAACCGCACCAGGTCCGTCGCGATCAGCACCTCCCGCTTGCGGCGGAACTCCACCCAGGGGCCGAGCGGCACCGCCACGGCCGCGCCCACCGCGGCCCCCACGGAGGCGAGCGCGGAGACCTCGGCCGGTCCGGCGTGCAGCACCTGGATGGCGATCAACGGGAACGCGCCGAAGGCGAGCCATGTGCCGAGCGCGCTGGTCGCGTACGCTCCCCAGAGCCATCCGAACGGCCGCCCCAGCCGATGCCCCGGGGGTCGTCCCCGCCGACGCCCGAGCGGTCGTCCCCGCCGCTCCCCGAGCGGTCGTCCCCGCCCTCGTCCGCTTCTCATCCCCGCCGCCACCCCTCATCCTCGCCGCACCATCGATACAACCGATCAGCGATCGGGAGCATCAAAGCGGGCCGCGCCCCGCAGATCAAACAACCAATGAGCCACATCCTCACAACCAGTGGTTGTACCCGTAGGGTGTCGGCATGGACCTCGACGCCGTCCGCACCTTCGTCGCCGCCGCCGACACGGGGCGGTTCCAGGAAGCCGCCGCCGAGCTGGCGGTCACCCAGCAGGCCGTCTCCAAGCGCATCGCCGCGCTGGAGCGCGACCTCGGCGTCCGGCTCTTCACCCGGACGGCGCGCGGTGCCGAGCTCACCATCGACGGGCAGGCCTTCCTGCCCCACGCACGCGAGCTGCTGCGCATCGCCGAACGGGCGGTCACCTCCGTGCGCACCGGCCACTGCGCGTCGACGTGATCGCGTCGCGCGGGGCGGCATCGGGCCTGATGCGCGGCTTCCACCGCGCGCACCCGGACGTCGAACTCGACGTGGTGTGGCTGTTCGACATCGAGACGGCCGTCGCCGCCCTGCTCTCCGGTGAGATCGACGCGTCCTTCCGCGCCGTCGCCGCGCCCGGCCGGGCCCTCCCCGACCGCATCGAGTCCGTACGCGTCCTCGACGAGCCGCTGCAGCTTCTCACCGGCCCCGCTCACGCGCTGGCGTCGGCGCGGTCGGTCACCGTCGCCCAGCTCGCCGGGCACCGGATCTGGATGCCCGGTGTAGTCCCCGGTACCGAGTGGGCCGCCTACTACGACGACCTCGTGGCCGAGTTCGGCCTCACCATCGAGGCGACCGGCCCCAACTTCGGCTCCGACGCGCTCCTCGACACCGTCGCCGACACCCCTGCCCTGGCGACCTTCATGGGCGGGCACACCCGTCTCGTCTGGCCCGCCGGCCATGATCTGCGCCGCATCCCGGTGACCGGCCCGACGCCGGTCTATCCGCACTCCCTCCTCTGGCACCGCGACCATCCCCATCCGGCCCTGGCCACCCTCCGCGCGTACCTCGCCGCCACGGCCGCCGGCGAGGACGCCGCGGGCACGTGGGTGCCGAGCTGGGTGATCCCCCGCTGAGCGGTGCCTCCTCCTCCCGCCGCGAGCCCGCCCGTCCCCGGCCGGGACACCGACCACGGGCAGGGACGGAGACGGGTGCGATGTGGCAGGATCGGCTGGCATGTCACCGTCAGCCTTACGGTCGCCCCTGTCGACTCGCCGTCCGTTCGTCGCGCTGCTCCTGCTGCTCGTGCCGCTTCTGGCGATCGGCACCGCCGTGGGCGACGCCGGCGCCGCGGCCGGTCCGCGGCTGTCCGAAGCCACGACGTCCGAAGCCGCCGCGACACCGGACCGCGCCCGCTACGACGTGTCCCTGCGCTCGGACGGCGACGGCGGCCGATGGACGGGACGGCAGCGGGTGTCGTTCCGCAACGCCTCCGACCGGCCCCTGCGGGAGGTGTACCTGCGCCTGTGGGGCAACGGTGAGGACAAGTGCGGCACGCCCGCCGCGCCCTCCCCCGTGACGGTCTCGCACGTACGCGGGGGCGTTCCGGGCCGCCTCACGGTGGACTGCACGGCCCTGCGCATCGCCCTGCCGAAGCCGCTCGCGCACGGTGATCGGACATCCGTCGCCTTCGGCGTCTCGATCACGGTGCCCGGCCGCGACGCCCGCTTCGGCCGCGAGGGCGCCTTCCGCTTCCTCGGCAACGCCCTGCCGGTGCTCGCCGTGCGGGACGCGAAGGGCCGGCACCTCGACCCGTACGTGGCGGTCGGTGAGAGCTTCTACACGCTGACCAGCGACTTCCGCGTCCGTCTCGACCATCCGTCGGCTCTGAGGGTGCCTGCGACCGGCCGGACCCGGACGCTCCCCGGCGGCCCCGGCCGTACGGTCACCCTGAGCGTCGCGGACCGGGTGCGGGACTTCGCGTGGGCCGCGGGGCCGTTCCGGACGGCGACCCGGACCACGCCCGGGGGCGTGCGCGTGAAGGCGTACTGGGCCCCCGGCACCCCCGCCGAGGGGGTGCGCCTCAACCGCCGGGACGCCGCCGCCGCGATCGACCGGTTCGGCCGGGAGTTCGGCCGCTATCCCTACGGTGAGATCGACCTGGTGATGACCAGCGGGTTCGGCGGCGGGATGGAGTACCCCGGCCTCGTCCTCCTCGGCACCACCGAGGAGGGCAGCGCCGTCGTCCACGAGCTGGCGCACCAGTGGTGGTACGGCATCGTCGGCAACGACGAGTACGCCTCACCGTGGCTGGACGAGAGCTTCGCCCAGTACGCCAACGCCCGTTTCTACGGCTGGGAGACCCGGGACTGCTGGTCGGACGTCTACTGGCCCGGCGACAGCACCGCTCTGACCGACTCGATGGCCCACTGGTCGCAGCACCCCGGCGAGTATCACCTCGTCTACACGGCCGGGCCCTGCGCCCTGGCCGACCTCGAACGCACCCTCGGCCCCGGCACCATGGCGCGGCTTCTGAAGCGGTACGCCCGGGACCACTGGTACGGCGTCTCCACCACCGCCGACTTCACCAGGGCCGCCCAGTCCATGACGGACGAGGACCTCGGCCCCTTTTGGAAGGCCCACCACATCGGGTGACGGGGCGTCACCGCGCACACGCCGGTGCCCCGGGCGGCCGTGAGGCCGCCCGGGGCACCGTTGTCCGTTCACACCGCGCCGACGGGCCGACGCCTCCCGGCAGGCCCGCGACGGATGCGGTCAGTGGTGGTGGCCGCCGTGGTGGCCGCCGTGGTGACCCCAGGACTCGCCGTCGACGACCCTGCCGCGGTCGTTGCGCAGGGTGGCGGTGTCGGAGTGGTTGCCCCACACGTGGTGGCGGCTGTCCTGGTAGACGTCATGGCGGTTGTCGTGCCCGAAGCCGGTGTGGACGCGGACGGTCGCACGGCCGCCCAGACGGTAGTGATGGAACGTGTAGGTGTGACCGTCCTCGCCCTGCAGCGTCCAGCCGTCGAGGTTGACGCCGTGCCGTCCCCTGTTGGTGATGTCGACCCACTCCCTGTTCAGGGAGCGGTTGGAGTGGTTGTCGTGCCCCGGCGCGTTGTACTGCACGCCGCTGATGACGACGTGGGCACGCCGGTGGTGGCCGCTGTCCGCGGAGGCGGGAAGAGCGGCCGCGCCGAGCGCGGCGCCGGCCGCGAGAACCGCGGCGGCAACACGACGGGTGGAGCGAGAAGACATGGAAGTCCCCCAACTGTGCGAGTCCCTCGCCGGCCTCGACCTGACCGGCCGGCAGGAGACGGTGTGCGTCCCGGCGACTGCCGAGGACCCACAGCTTGGACACGTCCCGCGGGGTCCGACAGGTGTCCCGCTTCCTGTTGCCGTATGCGGACATTTCCGTGACTGTCATGTGTAGCGTTCAACTAAGTCGTCCAGCTGTTACCGATGGTTCGATGCACACCACACCCACCGCCGGAGATGGCCGGGCAAGCGTTATCCAGCTCCCCGCGCGCCCCCGACACACCCTCCCCGCGCCCCGACCGCGAAGCGCCTCCCGCACGTAACGGGCCAAAGCCTTGCCTTGACGCACTTACGTTCCACCAAGGGAGAAAGGTTCGATTTCGCCCCGGCGCGAGCGATGTCGCGCCCGCCGCGGTGCCGCGCGGGAACCTGTGGCACCTGGTGCCCGCCCGCGCCGACGGCCGGGCCGCCGCCGTCGTCCACCGACGCGCGGGCGGGGGCCGCTTCGAGGCGTACGGTGCCAGGCGCTGACCGTGCTCCCGCACCCCGCCCGCCGGTCGTCCAGCCGTCCCGGCTCCGCGGTCTACCAGGGGCCGTGGTCGAGCAGGCCGAGGGTCAGGGCGGCCGCCGCGGTGGAGAGGAACACGATCCCGCCCACGATGTTGCGGGATCCCACCCGCAGGTGGGCGTAGATCGCGCCGATGAAGTACAGCACGAGGCCGGAGGCCGCGAGGGTTCCCAGAAGCGGCACCGCGAGCCCAGCCAGCAGGCCCACGGTGCCCGCCGCCAGCAGCATGCCCAGCACCGGCACCCACTTCCGGGGCAGCCCCTTCATGTCCGCCTGCGTCTTCGGGTATTCGTGGCCGATCAGGTAGGTGACGGCCGCGGCGCCGTTGAAGACCGCGCCGAGGATGGTGAGCGTGACGTAGGCGGTGTGCACGATCTTCCCGTTTCTGTCGGGGACAGGGCCGTTGGGCGGCTCCCGCGAAGGGAGGCCGCTGTCCCGTACGACGGGCAGGCGAGCCGTTTCGTGACATCGGCCGCCAAGACCCTGCCCTCGTCTAGCTACCGCCAGGTGGTGTGTAGCGCTGAGTAGCTACGTGCAGCTGGCAGACGGCCCGGCCCGCTGGAGCCGTACATCCCCTGAAGGGGCCCGGCGAGCGTTTCCAGGACCAGGCCGTGGGCGGCAGGGTGAACCTGGCGATGCGTCACAGCGTGGGCAGGGGTGGCGCTCGACGTAGGTCCCCACAAGTGCATGGATTTTCAAATAATTGGATTGTCCATGTATTGTGTGAGGCATGGATGATCGGCAGCTGATCGAAGAGCTATACGACTGCCTGTTCGCGATCCGCACCCAGGTGCACGCCGAGCTCAGGGAGCTGGCCCGGGACGCGGGGCTGACCGACACTCAGACCGATGCGCTGTGGAGGCTGAGTCGCGGGCGGGAGATGACCGCGCGCCGTCTCGCCGACCTCTTGCAGTGCGACGCCTCGACCGCCACGTCGATGATCGACCGGCTGGAGAAACGAGGCCTGGTCCGCCGCGTGCCTCACCCCATCGACCGCCGCGCGAAAGTCATCCAGCTCACCCCCGAGGGATGCGCGCTGCGCGATCGCGTCATCCAGCACACCACCGAGCACTCACCCTTCGCCCTCCTCGACCACGAGAGCAGGCTGCGCCTGCACACGCTTCTCCGCGAAGTGATCGACGGCCCGCGCCCGACAGGTGAGGCCGCCAGAGTCGAGGACACCGTGAAAAAGGAGCATCAATGAGCAGCGGGACCACGGTCATCACGGGCGGAGCCTCGGGCCTGGGCCTTGTGACGGCACGCCACCTCATCAAGGCCGGTCAGAGCGTCGTCCTCGTCGGCCGGGACGCGACGCGCACCCGGGCCGCCGCCGACAGCCTGCGCGGCCTGGCCCCCGCGGGCAGCGACGCGGCACCGCCGAGGACGTACACCGCTGACCTGGAACAGTGGTCGCAGGTACAGGAACTGGCAGCGCAACTGGCCGCCGACAGACATCCGGTGGACGTCCTCATCAACAACGCAGGCGCGGCGTTCCCCCGGTACGAGCAGACGCCGGACGGCGTGGAACGCACCTACGCACTCAATCACCACGCCCCGTTCTTGCTCACCCACGCCCTCCTGGCCGAGGGAGTACTCACGCTCGAAGCGCGGATCATCAACATGTCCTCGTTCGTGGAAAAGCGTGGCAGGCTCGATGCCACCGATCCGGATGTCGCGGGAACATCGTGGAGCAAGCGCTTCTACAACCAGATCAACGTCTACGCGACGAGTAAACTCGTCAGCCTCCTGGCCGCGCGAGAACTCGCGCACCGCCTGCCTGACGGCATGAGGCTCTACAACGCCAATCCCGGCATGGTCAAGGGCACCGGGATGAACAGCAACGCCGGCGGTCTGATGCGGCTGACCGCCCCGCTGTTCCGTCCGTTCGCCATCACCCCGGACGAAGGCGTGCAGACCCCGGTCTGGCTCGCCAGCGCCTCGCCCGCACCGCGCCCCAGCGGCGGATTCTTCAGCGAGTCCCAGCCGGACACCCCTTCGCGCCTGGCCCTGAACGACGCTCTCGCCCGGACCGTCTACACCAAAACCGCAGCCCTCCTCGGAGTGGAGCCCCTCACGAGGTAGGGGCCGGCCCGGAACCGGTTGTCACGCCGGGGCTGCGGCTGCCTCGTCCTGCGGGGTACGCAGGCCGGGCACCGTTGGCCCGGATGGACAGGTCCAGATGCACCGCCCGGATGTTGATCTTCAGCACGAGCTGGATGAACAGGTCCACCAGCGAGTCGGTGATCCGTCTGCCGCACATGGCACAGCGCGGCCAGCAGCGTCAGGCGCCGCGGCGGCTTCATCCGCTCCGGGTTCGCCGGATACTCCTTCGACGCCCGCGAACAAGTCCGCGGGCGGCTCCGCCGCCGCACTCGCTGAAGCTTGTTCACTCCGCCAGCAGGCTTTCCAGGCCTGGCGCCCCGGGTCGGCCTTCAGCTCGGCGGCGTGCGACCGGCCGCCGGCCGACACCCCATCCCGGCCGTCCGCCCCCTCGCCCGTCTCGTCCTGGCTGCCGGCGACCAGGTCCTCCAGGCGCGACCGCGTCGCGTGCGAGATCCGCTCCACCCCGCTGCGGCAGAACCGGACCTCGAAGTCCTCGACCGCCTTGCCCACCAGCCGCCCGACCCGCCCCGGCGCCAGCGGTTCGATGCGGTCGTTGCGGCACCGGGCCACCACCGCCGCGGCGGGCATCTCCTCGGCGGACTCCGGGAACCGGGCCTCCACCTCCAAGAACTTGAGCAACAGCGCAAAGCCCAGCCTGTTCGCCCGGGACTTGTTCCGCACCTCCTTCATGTCGTCTTCGAGCAGCGTCCAGACCTCGATCAGGTCTTCCGGCTCCCAGTCCTGCCGCAGCCCAACGAGACAGTCGGAGCAGGAAAACGAGGGCTGTGACAGTTACTCAGCGCTGCACACCACAGGACGGCAGCTATACGAGAACAGGGCCGCCAAGCTCGTTCAGGTCAGGTCAGTTCGTCCGCGAGCAGATCCATCAGCAGACCATCGCGCCAGGCGCCCGTCCGGTGGTCGCGCCAGTACGCCCGCATGATCCCCACGGGCCTGAACCCGGCCTTGCCGTAACAGCGGATCGCGGCGGTGTTGTCCGCGGCAGGGTCGATGGTCAACCGGTGGTGACCGCGTTCCCGTACCAGCCACCGGGCCAGGGTGCGCACCGCGTCGGCGCCGAGCCCCTGCCCGTGGCACCGGGCCGTCAGGAAGATGTCGATGCCCGCCCGCCGGAACTCGGGGTCGTTCTCCTCGGCGAACTGGACGGCACCGACGACCTCGCCCTCGTGGACGACAGCCAGATTGTCCTCGTAGTCGTCCGGAGGCGACCACCACGCCGCGACCGCCGGTTCCCGGACGATCCTGTCGAGGATCGCGATGTCGTCCTCGGTCACCGGCCGCAGCACGGCCTTGTCCCCACGCAGCTCCATGCCGTCATTCTCCCCGGGCAGCCGTGAGCGGGGGCGAGGTCACCGCTCCCCGGACGGCCGCGCGTGGATCTCGGCGCACCAGGCGCGCGCCGCGACGGTCTCGGGATGGTCCTCCCCCACGACGCGGGCCCGCTGCTCGGCCACCTCGCGCGCGCTCGCGACGGCCTGCTCCCTCTTGCCCTGGGCGTGCTGTGCCCGGCTGAGCTGGAGGAGCACTCCGAGGACCAGCGGGTGGTCGTCCCCGTATCCGGCTCTCTGTCCGGCGAGCACCCGGCCGAAGAGGTCCTCGGCCTCGGCGCCCCGGCCGGAGCGCAGGAGCCCTCGCGCGAGTGCGTCCCGGGCCCACACGGTCACCAGGTGCCCGTCACCGAGATGCCGTTCGCAGTCCCCGGCCAGTTCCTCGGCCGCCGTCACGTAGCCCTCGAACTCGTCGCCGGACAGCCGTAGTTCCAGGATCTCGCAACGCGCCTTCAGAGTGGCGACGTGGGCGTCGCCGAGTACCTGCCGACGGCCGTCGAGAACCGACCGCAGGAGCGTCCGGGCCTGTGCCAGATCGCCCAGGCGGTGCAGTACCCGCTGCAGTTCGTAGGCCGCGTCGAGGGTGCGCGTGTCGTGGGGGCCGAGGGTGCGCAGCGCGTCCCGGTGGACCGGCCGCAGGAGGTCGGCGGCTTCGGCGTACCGGCCGAGCCGGAACAGGGCGGGTCCCTGGCCCGACCGGGCCTCGATGGACGCCGCGTCGTCCTCCCCCAGGTGCTCGGTGGCGATGTCCGCGGCGGTGGAGGCCAGGGCCAGGGCGGCGGCCCAGTCGCCCGCCTCGTACAGCAGCCGTGCGACACGCGCCGCGATCCGTACGGATTCCTCCGTCACCAGTCCGTGGCGGTCGGACCACCGCAGCAGTCCGGCCACGTGCGGTGCCAGGAGCCGCCACGCCGAACGCTCCAGCGGCAGCGTGGCGCCGTCCCGCGGCAGTGCGGCTCGCAGGAGCCGGGCAGCCGCTTGTGCCAGGAGGCCGCGCTCGCTGTCGGGCACGCCCGACGCCACGCTGTCCAGCAGTACTCCGTGGGCCTTCACGCAGCGGTGTCCCCCGGCCTCGACCATGTCGGCCAGCGAGTGGTCCAGCAGCGCGCGCAGGGCGGGCTCGACACGGGCGGCGGCCAGCGGAGGCCCGAGGTTCGTGAGGTCGATGCCGCCCCGCGCCGCCGGCATCAGCAGCGACAGCGGCACCGGGTCCGCCGCCCAGAACGACAGGAGCCGCAGCAGGGTCGTCGTCTCGGGCAGGCCGTCGTCCGCCAGGCTGTCGAGCGACAGCTGCCAGGTGCGGCCGACGAGGCCGCGGGAGTGGCCGCCGCGGGTCTCGGGCGCTCCGCGGTCGACCAGGGCCGTCGACTCCTCGCTCAGCCGGCGGTCGTACTCGTCCATGGACCAGGACTCCAGCAGTTGGTGGGCCAGATGCGCTCCGGCCAGGGTGAGCGCCAGGGGCAGACAGCCCAGGCGCCCGGCGACCTTCCGGGCGGACTCCCGCGTTCCGGCGTCCGGGGCCAGGTCGCACAGGACCGTGGCCGCGTCCTCCAGGGGCAGCACGCCGAGCCGGTGGCTGCTGACCCCAGGGTCGCGCCACAGCGCGGAGGCCGCGTGGCGGGTGGTGACGAGCACCCGTCCCGAGGGGACTGGCGCGCAGCCAGGCGCCCTCTTCCAGCATGGCGGGGTCGTCCGCGTTGTCCAGGACCAGCAGCCAGGGCGTCGCCGACCGGTGCAGGTGGTGCCAGACCAGGTCGGAGGCGGCGCGCTGCCCGCCTGCCGCGGCGGCCAGTTCGCCGCTGCCGGCGCCGCGGTCGCCGGCGACGGCGAGCATGCCGGCGCGCAGGGACGCGCGGTCGGACGCGTTGACCCACAGGCCGACCCGGCCGTGGTCCCGTACGGCCTCGGTGAACAGGGCGTAAGCGACAGCCGTCTTGCCGCAGCCGCCCATTCCGTGCAGGACGTGGATGTCTCCCCCCGGGCCCGCCACGGCTGCCCGCAGACGGTCCATGAGGTCGGTGCGGTCCCGCAGCACGCCGGGCGCGCGGCCGACCAGGGGCAGACGGACGGAGTCGGGAGCGGTGAACCGCGGTTCGGCGGGGCCGGCCAGATGACGCCCGAACAGGGGAGCGGCACCGGGAGCGTAGTGGTGGACGTGCTCCTCGATGTACTGGTTCCCGCCGGTCTGGAAGACCCGGGCGTGGTCCGAAGCCTGCCCGTCCATGGGCCCCGGCGAGCTCATCGTTCGGTGATGTGCTGGTCGCGTCCGGCCTGGTACACCCGTGCCTGGCCCGACGCGTGGGCCTCCAGACGGATCCGCTCCGTCCCCGGCTGCTCCGGCGCCGACGGGTACAGCTCGTCCAGGACGCCGCGCAGGGCCTCGGCGGCCTCGGGCCTGGCGAGGAGGAACCGGCGCACACGGCCCTGCCACTCGGCGGTCAGCTCGGCCTCGGACTCGGCGTCGCCCGCCTCGCGCGCGAGGAGGAGTTCCTCGCGGCCCGCTTCCAGCTCCTCGCCGATGCTCTCGGCCCTGGAGGGCTGGAAACGCCGCCAGAGGGCGACCATGCCGTCCCTGGTCGATTCCCAGGCGTTCGTGGCCATCAGCGTGACAACGGTCGTGCCGGCGGTCCCTGCCAGCGCGGCGATCTCCGGATCCACATGTCCCCCTACGTTCGAGTCCCGATCCTAGGGCCCACGAACCGCTCCTGGTACGGCACTTGTCCCGGGCCCCCGCACCCGGACACCGAGCGTCCAGGGCAGCGGCGCCGGCAGCAGTGCGTACGCCACGCTCGAGTCCTCGGCGTCCCGGTCCGCTACCCGGCAGGGCACGGCACGACGACCGGCGCACCCCGGATGTGCTCCGAAGGGAGTACGGGACGGCTCGTTCGAAGGAATCCGTGGATGCGTCCGCCTCACCAGGGAACCGGCAGCTTGTCAGTTCATCCTCCTAGCATCGGAAGCGACCATGCGTCTGCGCACCGTCATCACCGCCACCGTCCTCCTGACCGCCACCGCTCTCGGCGGGGCGACCGCCGCCGACGCGGACAACGGCGCCGGGGCCCACGTGTCGAACTCGCCGGGCATCCTCTCCGGCAACGCCGTCCAGGTACCCATCGACCTCGACATCAACGTCTGCGGCAACACCGTCGACGTCGTCGGAGTCCTCAACCCGGCGACCGGCAACACGTGCGTCAACACCTGAGCGGCACCGCGCGAGGTGACCGCCGGGGTGTGCACCCCGGTGGCCGCCTCGCGCGCGTACGGTGCGCTCCGGGTGGGCGGCGCGTGACGCCGCTCGGCGCCTTGACTGGGCCGGGAGCCTGAAACCCACGGGTCCAGGGGTGATCCCGAAGCACTGCGTGACCATGCCACAAAGCGGGATGAAATAGCTTCGAGGCGACCATCCGAATGGCACGTGTCCGCCGAGCGAGGGTCCGGGACGAGGGCCGCGACCGTCCGCCGGAACCCGTGGGAACGGCCCCGCGGCGCATCCGGTCCGCACGCCACCCAAGGAGCACGCATGCCGACGGCCACACAGTCCGACGAGGTCTCCGCCCAGGTCACCATGACTCTGGCCGCGGTCGCCGCCACCGCCGCGGTGCCCCGGCCGTCGGGCGAGACCCTGGCGGACCAGACAGGGCGTGCCCTGTCCGGCGTCGCCGCGCGCCTGGCCGACGCCTCGCTCGCCACGGGCGGCACCTGGCTGCCGCTGTGGCTGGCACTGAGCCCGGACAACGCGAACCTCGTGTACATCGCCCAGAACCTCGACGGATCGAACGAGTTCGCCGTGGCCGTCCGCGGCACGGTCCAGGCCCCGGCGGACATGATGGAGGACCTCGACGTCGGAACGGTGATGCCGTTCCCCTACGGGACCACGACCCCCGTGGCCGTCTCGGCCGGTGCCATGGCCGCGTTCACGCAGGTCGTCAACGCGCCAGGGCTCTCCTGGTGGGACGTCGATCAGGAGTCGGGGGACGCGCCCGGCCAGTCGCACATCACCGTTGCCTCGGGCACGACCCTTGCCCAGGCGCTGCTGGAACTGCTGACGTCGGCGCGCTCCTCGCCCACGGTGTACGTGACCGGCCACAGCCTCGGCGGCTGCGTCGCGACCATGGTGGCCCCCTACCTCCAGGCACAGCGCTGGCCGAACACCCCGCGGTTCGCCCTCATCACCTTCGCGGCCCCCACAGCCGGCCTCCAGGGCTTCGCCGACTACGTCGACTCCCTGCCGTTCAGCCTGAACGAGCGCTACGTCAACTCCTACGACGTGGTCCCGTGCGCGTGGTCCGATCTCGACGCGCCCAAGACCTGGTACCCGAAGGACCAGGGACCGGTGGCGAACGCCGAGGTGAGGGTCATGCTGTCGGAGATCGACCTGCTCAGGAAGCAGAACGTCTACGTGCAGCCCAGCGCCCCGGGCACCACCTTCATGAACGGGGACTACTCGCGTCACGACCTTGCGCTGGTCAAGAAGACCGTCGAGGACTACCTGGGCCAAGTCGGCTTCCAGCACGCCAACAACACCTACCTGTCGCTGCTGGGCGCCCCCCTCGTTCCCCCCGGGCCGCTGGTGGCCTCGGTGAGCCCCACCTCAGGGCAGACCGGGACGGGCGTCACGATCGAGGGCAGCGGATTCGGCCCCGGCACCGTCGTCGACTTCGGCCCGGTCCCGTGCACCGAGTTCACCGTCGACCCGAGCGGCACGAGCATCGCCGCGACCGCGCCTCCCGGGGCCGGCATCGTCGACGTCCGGGTCACCACCATGTTCGGGACCTCGCCCGCCGTACCCCTCGGGCGCTTCGCCTACGACGGACCGGCGCCCCTCGTCGTCACCTCCGTCGAACCGAACGAGGGGGCCGTCGGCCTCAAGGTCACGATCGGCGGCTCCGGCTTCGTCGAGGGAGCCACCACCGTGCAGTTCAAGGAGACCGCCGGGGACAGGGTCCACGTCGTGTCCCCGACCTCTCTCACGGCGTACGTGCCCCACCGGATCATCGACGACCCGAAGACCGTGGACGTCACCGTCACGGTCGGCGGCGTCACCTCGCCCACCGGCCCGGCCGACGAGTTCACCTACCCGGGCTGAGACCGCTGGACCGCACGGCACCAGCCGCTCCCCGCCTCCCACACCCCACCCGTGCGGGCGGGTGCGCGGGCCCGCCGGCGCCGGCCCGCTGCTTCGGCGCCGGTCCCGGCCGGCCCCACGCGGTGTCGTCGACCGCGAGGAACGGCTCGTCGACCACCGTCGCCGGGGTCATCGCGCTGAAGGCCGCGACGTCCCGGTGCAGGTGCGACTGGTCGGCGTAGCCGCCCTCGGCCGCGACTCCCGCGGGCGCGCGGCCCGCGACCAGAGCGTGGACGGCATGGTCGAAGCGGACGAGTCTGGCGGCGCGTTTCGGTGGCGTACCGACCTGCGCCCGGAACCGGGCCCACAACTGCCTGCGGCTCCACCCGAGCTCGGCCGCGACCTGCTCGACACGGGCCGTGCCCCGGCTGTCGGTGATCCGCCGCCAGGCCCAGGCCACCTCCGGGGCCGCCTCCGACGCCCGCGCGCACCGGTGCGCGAGCCATGCGTCGACCCACGCGAAACGGTCCGCCCAGGAGGGGAGGTCGCCCAGCCGCTCGCAGATCCGCGCCGACTCCCGCCCCCACAGGTCGTCCAGGGTGACCGCGGTGCCGTCGAGGTCGGCCACGGCCCCGCCCAGGACGGCGTACGCCACCATCGGTGTCAGGCGCACCTGGAGGCACTCGAACGCGTCGGCTCGCAGCACGTCGAGGCGGTCGCCGTACCCGAACCCGGTGACGAAGCTGCCGGACCGGCGTCGGCCGATGGTGTCCCGCACGGTGACCCCGCCGTCGAAGACCAGGAGGAGGGCGACGGCCGGGTGCGGGACGAGCCGGAGACCGGGCGGGGTGAGACCTCGGTCGCGGAACCCGGCCATGGTGACTCCCGGCACGCGGAGGGGACGTGCGGGGCAGGTGATGTCCCACAGCAGGTCGTCCCTTCCGGTCGCCATCCCCCCATGCTACGCAGCCTCGCGAGCGGAACATTTGTCCAAGCCGCGGGCCCGCGCCGGCCGCGAGAGTCCCGTCATGACCACTTCGGAGAACACGTCCGGCCCGACCGCCGAGGAAACCACCCTGACCCTGGCCGACGGTGAGATCCACGTCTGCCAGGACGGCCCCGCCGACGCCCCCGCGCTCGTGCTCATCCACGGAACCGCCGCGTCGGCCCGCTCCTGGGAGCCGATGCTTCCCCTGCTGACCGGCTCACACCGGGTAATCCGCGTCGACCTGCTCGGGTGCGGCGCGTCGGGCAGACCGGACGGCGCGAGCTACGCCGTCGCCGACCAGGCCCGCCGGCTCGGCGACGTGCTGGACCGGCTCGGCGTCGGACGCGCCTGTGTCGTCGGCCACTCCAGCGGAGGAGTGTTCGCCAGCGCTGTCGCCGAGCGGCGGCCCGACCTCGTGACGGCGGTCGTGCTCATCGGCACCGGCCCCCACATGGCCGCGTACATCGCGAAGGAGGCCGAACTCGGGGCGGCGTCCTGGGCGGAGCTGACGGACGACCAGATCCGGCGGGCCATCAGCGACGGGTTCCACGAGGGCTTCGAGATCCCCCGGGAATACGTGGAGCAGTTCCGGGACGTCGACCTCCAGGTGTTCGGCGCCACCTCGCGGACGATCCGCGCGTTCTACGGCGAGCACTCGCTCCCGGAACGGCTGGCATCGCTCGGCAAGCCGCTGCTGGTACTCTTCGGCGAGGAGGACCGCAGGTGGAATCCCGCGTCCGCGGCCGACTACCGGGCCGTCCCCGGCGCGACGGTCCACCTGCTCCCCGGCCTCGGCCACTCCCCCAACCTCGAGGACCCGCCTCGTACCGCCGCGCCGCTTCTCACCTTCACCGAGGGGCTGCGTCAGAGGGCGCTCTGACGTGTGACCGGATCGGTCCGCCGCCGGACCCGATGCGGCCTGTCCCCGCTGCGGCCACGCACATCAGGATGGGGCACATGAACCGAGCGCTGATCGTCATCGACGTCCAGGAGTCCTTCCGGGCCCGTCCGCTGTGGGAGACGACCTCCGACCTCAAGATCGCCGACCGGGTGAACCGCCTGGTCCGGCTCGCCCGTGACGCCGGGGACCTGGTGGTGTGGGTACTGCACTGCGAGCCCGGCACCGGCGGTGTCTTCGATCCGGCGCTCGGCCATGTCCGGCTGATGGAGGAACTGGAGCGAGCGGACGGGGAGCCGCTGATCCACAAGACCTCGCACAACGCCTTCACCACCACCAACCTGCAGCAACTCCTCACCGAACGCGGCATCGGCGCACTCACCGTCTGCGGTATCCGCACCGAGCAGTGCGTGGAGACCACGACGCGCGTCGCCGGCGACCTCGGCTACCAGGTCACCTTCGTCATCGACGCGACCGCCACCAACCCCATCCCGCACCCCGACGCTCCGGCGGATCAGAGCGTCGCCGAGCTGCTGGCCGACCCCCGTACGCTGCCCGCCGAGGACGTCATCAGGCGCACGGAGTACGCCCTCGCCGGACGCTTCGCCACCGTCACCACCGTCGACCGGCTGGAGGCGGAGGCAGGACGTCGGGCATGATGACCGGATCGTGAGCCGCGTCGTCTTCTTCCTGGTGCCCGGAGTCCACCTGCTGGACCTGGCCGGCCCCGCGCAGGTCTTCTCCACGGCCTGCGACTTCGGGCACCCCTACACCCTCGTCTACGTCGCCGAGCAGCCGCAGCTGCCCTCCGCGCAGGGACTGCCCCTGGTGGCCGGGCCCGACTGGCCCGGACTGGAGCCCGACGACCTGATCATCGTGCCCGGCTGGCGGACCCTCGCCCCGGCCGACGACCCCGGCATCGGCGCCGCGCCGCTGCGCGTCCTGCGCGAGCACCACGCCCGGGGCGGGACCGTGGCCAGTGTCTGTTCCGGAGCGAGAGCACTGGGCCGGGCCGGCCTGCTCGACGGCCGCCGCTGCACCACGCACCACGACGTGCAGGAGGAACTGGCCCTGCGCCACCCCGAGGCGGTGGTCGTGCGCGACGTCCTGTTCACCTCCGACGACCGGGTCATCACCTCGGCCGGCATCGCCAGCGGCATCGATCTGGCCCTGCACCTGCTCGCGACCCGGCACGGCCCGGCCGTCGCCGCCCAGGTGGCCCGGAACATGGTCGTCTACGCCCGCCGCAACGGTCATGAACCGCAGTCCAGCGCGATGCTCCGGCACCGGTCCCACCTCGACGACACCGTGCACCGCGTCCAGGACCTCATCGACGCCCGCTTCGACCGCGCACTCCCGCTGCCCGGCCTGGCCTCGGCCGTCGGCGTGAGCGAACGCACCCTCACCCGCCTCTTCGGCCGCGCCACCGGACTCACTCCCCTGCGCTACCAGCAGGCCCTGCGCCTGGAGCGTGCCCAGCACCTCATCAGTCACGGCGCGACGGTCGACGCCGCCGCCCGCTCGGTCGGCTTCACGGACCCCCGGATGCTGCGCCGTCTCCGCGCCCGCACGCCCTGAGCCCGTCCCGCAGGCGGCACTTGACGGCCGTCGGCCGTACACCTACTTTTCCCTCACTCGCGGTACGGCCCGCACCGACGGCGTGCGACACCCCCGGGACGGTGACCGGAGGACACGCGCGAACCGCGGCGGGGGCCCGAGGGGACGGGGGCACGGCGATGAAGGCAGTGGTCCAGGAGCGGTTCGGCCCGCCCGGCATCCTGCGGCTTCTGGACATCGACCGGCCCACGGCCGGGGACGGCCAGGTGCTGGTACGCGTACGCGCCGCCGCACTCAACCCCTATGACTGGCACATGATGCGCGGCGACCCGTACGCGGCGCGGCTGACCGGCGGCATGGGACTGAGCCGGCCGAAGCACCGGGTCGCCGGCATCGACGCGGCAGGGGTGGTGGAGGCGGTCGGCCCCGGTGTACAGGCGCTGCGGCCCGGCGACCCGGTCCTCGGCTTCTGCCCGGGCTCCCTCGCCGAGTACGCGTGCACCACCGCCGACCTGCTGGTCCCGAAGCCCGCGCGCCTCACCTTCGAGCAGGCCGCGGCCGTGCCCATGGCGGCGGTGACCGCCCTGCGTGGCATCCGCACCGTGGGCCGGGTCCGGGAGGGGCAGCGGGTGCTCGTCAACGGAGCGGGCGGCGGCGTGGGAACCTTCGCCGTGCAGATCGCGACGGACCTGGGCGCGGAGGTCACCGCGGTGTGCGGGGCCGGCAGCGGCGACCTGGTCCGCTCACTGGGCGCGACGCGGGTCGTCGACTACGCCCGGGAGGACTTCACCGACGGGCGCGTACGCCATGACGTGATCCTCGACAACGTGGGCAATCACCCGCTGAGCCGACTGCGCCGGGTGCTCACCCCGGCCGGGACCCTGGTGGCCAACGGCGGCGGTTCACCCGGCCATGTCTTCGGAGCGATCGGTTCCATGCTGAGGACGGCCGCGCTCGACGCCGTCGTCCGGCAGCGGCTGCGCCCCATCCTCCCGGCGACCCCGGCCGGCCCGGCCCGGGAGGACCTGCTCACCGTCACCGCACTCGTCGACGCCGGAAAGCTCACTCCCGTGGTCGGCCGGACCTATCCCCTGGCCGGCACGGCCGAGGGCCTGCGCCACGTGGAACAGGGCCACGCCCGCGGCAAGACCGTGATCACCGTGCCGTGACCCGTACCCGCCCCCACACCCGCCCTTGCGAAGCGGAACAGCGTTCCGTATCGTAAGCGGAGCAACGTTCCGCTTCGTGCTGATGCCGGCGGGCAGAGGCACGCCCATGCCGTCGCATGCCGCTGCCGTCGGGCCGGGTCATGAAGCAACACCCTGGAAGGCACTTCGATGTCCATGCCCCTATCCATGTCCACGCCCGAGTCCGGCCCCGAGACGCACCGTGCGAACCCGCGGGAGAGCGTGGGCGGGCCCGTCACGGTGGTGTCGGCCAAGCCCGTCGTCCTGAGCGCGCCGGAGCGGGGGGAGAATCTGCAGGTGCGGGTGTCCGCTCCCGCGACCGGCGATGGCCTGCCCGTCATCGTCTTCTCGCACGGCTTCGGCAAGTCGATGGACGACTACGCCCCGCTCGCGGACGACTGGGCCGCCAGGGGATTCGTCGTCCTTCAGCCCACCCATCTCGACTCCAGGACGCTCGCCCTTCCCGCCGAGGACCCACGCACCCCGCGCGTCTGGCGTTTCCGTGTCGAGGATCTCGCACGGGTGCTGGACGGGCTCGACGTCCTGGAGGCATCGGTGCCGGGCCTCGGCGGGCGCCTCGACCGCGGCCGTATCGCCGTGGCCGGCCACTCGTGGGGAGCGCAGACGGCGAGCACACTGCTCGGCGCGCGCGTCCTCGACGCCGACGGTGTGCCGGGCGAGGACATGTCCGACTCCCGGGTCAAGGCGGGCGTGCTGCTCGCCCTGCCCGGTCTCGGTGACGACCTCACCCCCTTCGCCGAAGAGAACCTGCCCTTCATGAAGCCGTCCTTCGACGGTATGACGACACCGGCGCTCGTCGTCGCCGGGGACCACGACCAGTCACTGCTCTCCACCCGTGGGCCGGACTGGTTCACCGACCCCTACACCCACAGCCCGGGCGACAAGAGCCTGCTCACGCTGTTCGGGGCCGAGCACTCGCTCGGAGGGATCTCCGGGTACGAGGTCACGGAGACCACCGACGAGAGCCCGGCGCGCGTGGCGCTGATCCAGCGGCTCACCTCGGCCTTCCTGCGCAGCGCCCTCATCCCCGGGGACACGGGCTGGCGGGAGGCGGCCGCCGCTCTGGAGCAGGACGCCGAGCCGCTGGGGAGGCTGGAGAGCAAGTAGCCGACGTGCCGGTCCGCCAGGAGACGGGACTTGTGAGAAAAGACCGGTCTTCCCTCACAAGTCCCGTCTCCTGCTACCGGTCCGCGGGACCGGTGTCCTCTCGGCCGGGTCTCAGCCCAGTGCGAATCTCTGCGCCGCCGATCCGTTGCAGTCCCAGATCTGCAGCCGGGTGCCGTTGGCCGTGGCCCCGCCGGGAGAGTCAAGGCACCGCCCCGACTGCGGGTTCAGCAGCGAACCGTCCGCCTGCTGCACCCACTTCTGACCGCCCACGCCGTCGCAGTCCCACAGCTCCAGCTTCGCCCCGGCCGCCGTACCGTTGCCCTCGACGTCCAGGCACCGGCCGAGCGTGCGCAGCGAACCGTCGGCGCCGTGGTACCAGTGCTGGTCGACGGCCCAGGACTGGCAGTCCCACAACTGCGCGACGGCGCCGTTGCCTCCGATGTCGTCGGCCGCGACGTCGAGACACGTGCCGCCCGGCCCGGTGACCGGGGCGCCCGCGTCGACGGAGAACTTCTGGGCCGCGGCGCCGTTGCAGTCCCAGATCCGCAGCCGGGTGCCGTTGGCCGTGGCCCCGCCGGGAGAGTCCAGGCACCGCCCCGACTGCGGATTCAGCAGCGAACCGTCCGCCTGCTGCACCCACTTCTGACCACCCACGCCGTTGCAGTCCCACAGCTCCAGCTTCGCCCCGGCCGCCGTACCGTTCCCGACGACGTCCAGGCACCGGCCGACCGTACTGAGCGAGCCGTCGGAGTTGTGGGTCCAGTGCTGGTCCTCCGCGTAGGTCTGGCAGTCCCACAGTTGTACGGCGGCACCGTTGACGCCCGTGTCGTCGGCGGCGACGTCCACGCACTTTCCGCCGGGGCCGGTGACCGTACCCTGGGGGCCGTTGGGTACGTCGGTCCGGCCGGAGTAGCCGACGGAGACGATGTTCGCCTGGACGGCGTTCTCGGCGGCGTCGGTCGGATAGCCGGAGACCATCGCGCCCTCGAAGAAACTGCCCATGTTCCAGTTGCTGTTGTCGCCACCCGTGCCCAGGATGATGCCGCCCTCCTGATGCATGGGCCGGTACCCGCCGCGGGTGGGCAGCGCCCCGTCCCACCAGGTCGTCAGCCCGCCGGACTGTCCGTCGCCGCCCTTGAGCGCGTATCTCGTCTGCCCGTTGTTCTTCAGGACGGCGGTGACGTACGTGCTCCTGTTGCCGCGGTTCGCGGGGTTGGAGCCGTTGTCGCCCTGGAACATGCCGTTCTCCAGGTCGGCCTCGACCCACGGCCCGGAGCCGGTGCACGGTGCGAAGTAGCAGGTGGTCGCGATGCTCACCGCGTCCATGTGACCGTTGCCGGTGTCGGCCGGCGTGCTCTCGGCGTTGCCGTAGTCGAAGCAGCAGGCGGAACCGACGTGGGTACCGCTGGCGACCATGTAGACGCCCTCGGGCCGCCCGTCGACCGCGACCCCGGACGCGACGCCGGTGTAGCGGTAGCCGACGCCGGGTGAGATCCATATGCCGTAGACCTTGTGGCCTCCCGCGGTGACGGCGAGTTCACTCGCGTCAGCTCCGCGGTCGGCCCCCATGCCGGCGGTTCCTGCGGGCCCGGGGGTCAGGTCGTTGTGCCGCGAAGTCTGGTCGTAGACCTTGGTGATGCGGCAGGTGGTGCCGCCGCAGAACGTGTCCTGGTGCCCGGCGTCGGCGAATCCGCCGGTGGCCAGGAGGCCGATGTCGGTGGCCGCGCCGTCGGAGGCACGGGTGACCCGGTACAACGGGCCGCCGTAGGAGGAGAAGAGGGCGCGTACGGTGCTGTGCGCGGCGACGCAGGGGGTACCGGCGTCGCCGTAGATGTCGCAGGGCAGTGAGCCGGCGGCCTGAGCAGCTCCGGGGAGGCCGACCAGGGCGCTCAGCGCGAGTCCGAGGATGGCCAGGACCGACAGCAGTCGTCTGCGACCCACCGCGAGCGGCCGGTCGGCCGGGCCGGTGGTCCGGATCGCACGGGTCGCACGGGTCGCACGGGTCGCACGGGCCGTACGGGTCGTACGGGTCGTACGGGTCGTACGGGTCGTACGGGTCGTACGGGTCGTACGGGTCGTTCCGGGGGGTACCGAGGATCTCGCTTCGCGCATGGTGTGCTCCTCGACGGAAGGGGGGTGATCTTCCAACTGGCCGACCGGAGGGCCGAGTTCACGCGCCTGACGGCCGTTGCGGAACGTACGCACGACGGTCGTTCCCGTCAAGATTTGTTGCTTTTCCCTTGCCCAAGCTTTTGCATGTGTCCTGAAATGTTGGAGAGGGCAGTCCGCGAGACGGTCGGCGCGACGGGACTGAACACCGCGTCCCACCCGCCTATGCGGCCCCTCGGCCCGTCCGCGGCGTTTGTCCGCGGACGGCCGGCGCGGCAGAATCCGCGCGGTGAGGATCACCGCAGAGGAACTCAACCGCGCCACCCTCAGCCGTCAACTGCTGCTGGCGCGGGAACCGTTGTCCGTCCCGGACGGGGTGCGAAGGGTGGTGGCCCTGCAGGCGCAGCACCCGGCTTCACCGTATCTCGCGCTGTGGAACCGGCTCACCGGCCTCGATCCGGCCGAGCTGGACGCCGCCTTCACCGGACGGTCCGTGGTCAAGGCGGCCTTGATGCGGATCACCCTGCACGCGGTGCACGCCGGTGACTACCAGGACTTCCGCGCGGCGATGCAGCCGACGCTCTACGGCTCCCGGCTCGGGTACCGGTTCGCCGCCGCGGGGCTGACGCCCGCGGACGCCGAGCGGCTGGTGCCGGAACTGCTGGCCTTCGCGGACCGGCCCCGCGGGTCGGCCGAGATGCAGGCGTGGGTCGAGGAGCGGCTCGGCGCCGAGAAGAAGGACGGCGCCTGGTGGGGGCTCAAGGCGTACGCGCCGCTGCACCACGCGCCGACGGACGCACCGTGGTCCTTCGGCGTCCGGCCGTCGTTCGTCGCGGCCGGGACCGGGCCGGTGCCCACCGGGCGGGAGGTGGCGCCGGAGGCGCTGCGGACCCTGGTCCTGCGCTACCTCGCGGGGTTCGGGCCCGCGTCGGTGGCGGACGTGGCGCGGTTCGCGATGGTGCGGCGGGCGCCCGTCCGCGACGCCCTGCGTGCCCTGGACGGCGCCGTCGAGCAGCTCCGGGGACCGGACGACGTCGTACTGTTCGACGTACCCGGCGCCTCCCGGCCGCCGGGGGACGTCCCCGCTCCGCCCCGGCTCATGGCGATGTGGGACAGCGTGCTGCTGGCCCACGCCGACCGCGGCCGGCTGGTGCCCCCGGCGTACCGGCCCCTGGTGATCCGGAACAACGGCGACGTGCTGCCCACCTTGCTGGTGGACGGTCGTGTCGCCGGGGTGTGGCGGCCCGTGGACGGCGGCATCGAGGCCACCGCCTTCCATCCCCTGCCGTCGGCCGCCTGGGACGGACTCGCGGCGGAGGCCCGGTCACTGACGGCGTTCGTCGCCGGCCGCGAGCCGGCCGTCTACAGCCGCTACGGGCACTGGTGGTCCAAGCTGTCTCGGGCCGGGCTCCCCGGGGCGCAGGTCCTGGTGCTGCCGGCGGTGCGCTGACGGCGGCGGGTGAGGGCCGGCGGCGGGTGCGGGGGCTCCCCCGGCCGCACGGCCCGGACGCGCGGCTGGCCCGTACCCGGCCGTCCCCGCCGAGCCGCACAGCGGTGGAGGTAGGTTGTCGGCCACCGACCCAGGAGATGCCCCGTGCCCGGCCGCCCCAGCGTTCTGTTCGTGACCGATCTCGCCTACGAGGCCCGGGGGCGGCGCTACTGCGACGAGGACATCTTCCTGTCGTCGCGGCTGCGGGGCGACTTCGACGTGGCCCTGTGCCATCCGCTGGACGCCGCGGCTCTGATGGACGCCTTCGACGCGGTCGTGGTCCGCAACAGCGGCCCCGTGCTCCACTACCGGGAGGAGTACGACGCCTTCCGTGACCGGGCGGCGGCACGCGGCATCCGGGTCTACAACCCGCTGTGCGGCCGGGCCGACATGGCCGGGAAGCAGTACCTGCTGGACCTGACCGCGGCCGGGTACCCGGTCATTCCCACCGTCGACCGCCCCCGGGACCTCGGGCGTCTGCCCGCGGCCGACGCGTACGTGGTCAAGCCGAAGGCGGGGGCGGACTCCATCGGCCTGCGCTTCGTGGCGCGGGAGGAGCTGGCCGGACTCCCCCTGGACGGTCTGCTGGTCCAGCCCCGCGTCGACTTCCGCTACGAGGTGTCGTTCTACTACGTCGACGACGTCTTCCAGTACGCCCTTCACGCCCCCGACCCGGAGCGGCGCTGGGTTCTGGAGCGCTACCGGCCCACCGGGGCCGACCTCGCGTTCGCCCGCCGTTTCATCGACTGGAACACCCTGGACCACGGCATCCAGCGCGTGGACGCCTGCCGCACCCAGGAGGGTGATCTCCTCCTGGTCGAGCTGGAGGACCTCAACCCCTATCTGTCCCTGGAGCGCCTCGACGAGGCGGCCCGGGACGGTTTCGTCACCGCCGTGACCGCCTCCCTGCACGCGTTCCTGGCCGCCACGCCCCGTCCGTGAACCCTCGTCCCGGGGCCGCGGCGTACGTCCGGCGCCCTACTCGAAGAACTTGAGGCTCCATCCGGTGTCCGTGTTCGGGCCGGGGACGTCGGCACGGCTGTAGGTCGTGCCGCCCCACCAGCAGAACGTGCCGGTGTACCAGTAGCGGTTCTCCCAGGTGTACGGCGTCCCCTTCGGCACCGCGTGGAACATCAGGGGGAACCGCGGGCCGGCCGGCGGGCTGGTGCCGATGTCGCCGTCGAGCAGCACGAAGCTGTGGTGGCCGGGGCCGTTGACGTGCAGGGTCGGGTCCCAGCCGGGCATCATCGTCGCGCGGTCGGAGCCGAACAGGCAGCCGTTGGACTTGTACCAGTCCCATACGTACGTCGGGTCGCCGCCGGCCCGGAGCCTCAGGTCGGCCAGGCAGTAATCCTCGCTCCAGCTCCCGTTGGCGGAGTACGCGATGTGCAGCTGCCCGTTCGGATCCTTGACCGGCTCGGGTCCCTCGTTGATGAACGGGTTGCCCACCACCCGCTCCCAGCTCTCGCGGGGCTGCGAGATGACGTACCGTGCGCCGGTCGGCGTGGTCGGGCCGCTCATACGGGCGATGTAGAGGTTCTGCTCCCCATTGGTGTCGCCGGCCCAGCCCGACCAGACGAACCAGCGCTGCCCGTTGAACGTGAACAGGGTGCCGTCGATGGCCCACTTGCCGTCCGGCAGGGCCACCTGGCTCTCGGCGGTGTAGCCGCTGTCGGGTGAGGCGGAGCTGATGACGTACATCCGGTGGGCCGGTCCTCGGCCCGCCGAGAAGTAGACGTAGTACCGGCCGCCGTCCCTGACGATCTCCGGGGCCCAGACCTCACCGCGGTCACGGGTGTCCGACCAGATCCGCCGGGCCGGCGCGGAGGACAGCGCGGCCGTCGACGAGGCCTGCCTGACCACGATGCCGCCGCCGGCCGACTGTACGGAGACGTAGGTGCCGCCGACGCGGAGCACGCTCGGGTCCGCCGCGCGCAGACCGGTCTGGTCCGCGTGCGCCGGTTCGGCGGACGACAGGGAGAGCACGGCGGCGAGGACGCCGGACAGCGCGCACGCGGCGATGCCCGTGAGAAGGCGAGTCGGTTTCATGGTCCCGTTTCCTGGTCGGCCCTCCGCTCCGGGGCCGGGGCCGGTGGAGGGTGCCTGTGGGGGGCCGGGCAGGGCCGCGTGGAGACGGCGTGGCGGGGGGGACGGCCCTGCCCGTCGGGCTGCCCGGCGTACGCCCGGGCGCGTCTACATCGATAGAAATTCAGCCGTCCCAGCATCGGCATCAGAAATGACCATGTCAAGAGCGGGGCTGCCGCGCCCGGCGGGTGTTCCGTGCGCGGCGGGGGCCATGAGGCTGCCGCGCGCCACCTCACCAGCGCGTGGTGGCGTACTGGAGCAGGAGGCTGGTGACCGAGACGACGATCCACAGACAGGCCCCCAGCAGAAGCGGGCGGGGGCCCGCGCGGCGCAGACCCCTTACGTCGGTCGACAGCCCGATCGCCGAAAGGGCCACGGTGATGAGGAAGACCGAGAGCACGCCGAGACCGTGGTGCGCCCGCTCCGGTACGAGTCCCACGGTGTTGGCCAGGGCCGTGAGCAGGAAGCCGACGAGGAACCAGGGCACCAGCCCGGTGACGTTCGCACGGGCCGCGCGGCGCGGGTCCGCCGTGGAGTCCGTGGCGGGAGCCGCGGCGGCGCGGCGTCTGGCCACCGCCGCCAGCCACAGGCAGATCGGGACGATGAGGAGGGTACGCGTGAGCTTGACGACGACCGCGTACTGGCCGGCCTCGTCACCGTAGGTGGCCGCGGAGGCGACCACGGAGGACATGTCGTTGACCGCGGTACCGGCGAAGAGCCCGAAGGACTGCTGGCCCATGTCCAGGAGGTGGCCCAGGAAGGGGAAGGTGAGCACCGCCACGATGTTGAACAGGAAGATCGTCGACACCGCGTAGGCGACCTCCGCGCTCGCGGCGCCGATGACCGGAGTGACCGCCGCTATCGCGGAGGCGCCGCAGACGCCGGTGCCGACACCGATGAGGGTGCGCAGGTCACGTCCTATGCCCAGCCGGCGGCCGAGGACGTACGCGGCGGCCAGGCAGGCCGCCAGCGTCCCCACCATGACGGGCAGCGAGCTTCCCCCGACCTCCACGACCTGGGTCAGCGACAGCCCGCATCCGAGAAGGACCACCGCCAGTTGCAGGACGAAACGGCCCGCCGCCGCCACCCCCGGCCGGAACCGCTCGGCCGGGCGCCGTACGGCCGCCACCACGACGCCCATGACGACACCGGCGACCGGCCCTCCGACGACGGGGAACCAGGCCCCCAGCACGCTCGCCGGCGCCGCCACGGCCACCGCGAGCAGCAGGCCCGGGACCCGCTCGGCCAGTCGCCGCCCCCACCGCTCCCGCGGCGCGGCGGCCGGGTCGGCGGTGCGCACCACGGCGGGCTTCTCGGCGTCATCACTCATGTCCACATGATGGACACCTCCCTGACCTGGCCGGTAGCCCTTACGTCACAGGGAGGTCATAGCCGAAGGGAATGACCTGGCGGGCTGACGGGCGGGCGCGGCTGTTCGTACTCTTGGGCCATGAGTGGTCTGCCGGATGTGGAAGCGCTGCGGTTGCTGGTGCTCGTCGGAGAGCTGGGCAGTCTCGGCAGGGCCGCGGTCGAACTCGGCATCACCCAGCCCTCGGCCAGCAAGCGGGTGGCGACACTGGAACGCAGGCTGGGCCTGGCCCTGATCGACCGCGGCCGCAGCGGCTCCAGCCTGACGGCGGACGGACAGGTGGTCGTCGGCCGGGCCCAGCGCGTCCTGGACGAACTCGCGGCCCTGATGACCAGCGTGGAGGCCCAGCGCAACAAGCTGGACGCCACCTTGAAGGTGGCGGCGAGCATGACGGTGGCGGAGTACCTGATCCCGTCATGGATCAACGAGCTGTGCCACGCCCACCCCGGCCTGCACGTCGGCCTGCGGGTGACCAACAGCGAACACGTACCGGAACTGCTCCGCGCCGACGCGGCGGCCATAGGCTTCATCGAGTCGCCGCACGTCCCCCGGGGGCTGGTCAGCAGGACGGTGGCCACCGACAGACTGCTCGTGGTCGTCGCGCCCGGGCACGCCTGGGCGCGCAGGCGAAGACCCTTGACCGCCGGCGAGCTGGCCGCCACCCCGCTGGTCGTTCGCGAACAGGGCTCGGGGACCCGGGTGGCCCTGGAGCGGGCCCTGAGCCGGGCCGGCGCGAAGGAGGCGCGGCCCCTGCTGGAACTGGGCTCGGCGACCGCCGTACGGGGAGCGGTGATGGCGGGAACCGGGCCCGCGGTCATCAGCGAACTCGCCGTGCGCACCGACATCGCCGACGGCCGGCTCGTCGAGGTGGACGTGGAGGGCGTGGAACTGCGCCGGGCGCTGCGCGCGGTGTGGCTCACCGGACGCTCGCTGCACGGTCCCGCCGCCGACCTGCTCGCGGTCGCCGCGCGCCGCCGTTGACGCAGGGACGGGGTAGGTCGCCCCACCGTGCCATCGAGAAGGGCGCGGTGGGAGTGGTCCCGTCCGGCAACCCACCGGACGGGACCACGGTCTCAGCACGCCAACGGGCTGGAGCCGAGGGCGATGTCGTCGTACCAGAGGGTGTCGTCGCCCGTGCCGTAGCTCTCCCAGCCCAGCCGCAGCGTGGTGGGCCGGGGTGCCGTGGTGCGGCTGAGCCACTGGGAGTCGACGTCCTGTGTGGGTGTGCCGTCCACGTGCAGCCCGGCGATCTGCCGGTCGTCCATCCAGGTGTCCATGCTCTGCCGGGTGGTGTCGATCGCGAAGCGCAGACACACCCAACGGCCGGTCGGCAGCGGGGCGCTGAGGGCGACCCCCGCCGGGCTCTGGGCGGGCAGGGTCGCGTCGTCGGACTGGCGGTTCCACTGCAGGGCGGCGTTCTGGCCGCCGATCCTCAGTTCGCGTCCGCCGTCACGGGCGTCGGCCATGGTGACCATGGTGACGTGGGCGGCGGGCAGTGCCGTGGTGTGGCGCACCCACAGCCGGCCGTAGACCACGGGGCCCACCGCGGAGACGTCCTCGGCCGTGGCGGCGAAGGCGTGGTTGCAGTACCCGGCGGCCCCGTCGACCCGGAGCGAGCGGCTGCCGGCGTGGACCACGGAGGAGTCGACCGTCACCTTCCCGGAACCGTTGCAGTCCGGTGCGACCACCGTCCAGGAGCCCGAGGGGATGCTCCCGGTCTGGTCCTCGAAGCCGGAGCACACCGTGGCGTCCGCGCATCCCGGTGCCGGGTCGTCCGACGGCGTGGGCGACGCGCTCCCCGAGGGGGCCGGGGAATCACTCGGGGAGGCGGAGCCGGACGGGGAGCCGGTGGGCGTGGCGGAGGTCCCGGACGTCGGGGCCGGGCCGTCACCGCACGACGCGCCGTTGAGAGTGAAGTCGTCGGGCGCCGGATCGGTGCCGGACCAGGTCCCCTGCAGGCCGAAGCTCGTCGAACTCCCGGTCGGCAGCGATCCGTTGTAGTCCAGACTGTGCGCGGTGACGGACGTGCCGTCCTGGGTCACCCGGGCGTTCCAGCCGGAGGTCACCTTCTGGCCGGCGTCGAACGTCCACCCCAGCTCCCAACTGCTCACGGCGGGACCCAGGTTGGTGACCGACACCTGCGCGGTGAAGCCTCCGGACCACTGATCGGCCGTCCACGACACACGGCACACCCCGCCGTCGTCCGTGCGGGCGGCGCTGGGTGGCCCGTAGACGGCCAGGCACGCCAGCAGCGTGCCCACGACGGCCACGAACGCCGCCGCTCGCGGTCGCGCCCTGCCCGGCGGCCGCACTGTCCTCGACACCATGGGCTGTCCTTCCGTGAAATCTTGGAGGTTCCTTGATGTGGTGAGTGCGGGCGGCCGCCGGGCGGCGCGCCGACGTGGCCGGCGCCTGGCCGGCCGTGCCTACGAATCGGCGCAGCCGACGCTTCCGACCGGTGCGTCGTTGCCGGTGGAGGTGGCGGTGAAGCCGAAGGTGACGCTGCTGTCGGGAGGTATGGTCCGGTTGTAGTCGACGTTCTTCACCGTGACCGTGCCGTCCGAGCCACTGGTCAGCGCGCCGTTCCACACACTGCCGATCTTGGTGCCGTCGCCCGGCTTCCACCGCACGGTCCAGCCGTTGAGCGGTGCGGTGCCGTGGTTCATCACCTCGACGGAGCCCTGGAAGCCGCCGTTCCAGGAGCTGACCACGGTGTACATCGCCATGCACGAACCGGTGCCCGGATCGGTCGGCGTGAGGGTCGGCGTCGGCGTGGGTGTCGGCGTGGGGTCGCCTCCCGAGCCCCGGATGCCGGTGACCTCGCCGTGGCCGCCGTCGAAGGCGATGTCGGAGCAGGAGAAGAAGTTCTCCTGGCTGTCCGAGCGCACCCACTGGATGAAGATCAGCGCGTTCCCGGAGCGGCCCGAGGGCAGCTTCAGGTCCCAGTAGTAGTGGCCGCCGTTGGTTCCCGGCGTCCCCTGCTGCGGGGGGTTGGTGACCGTCTGGATCAGGTCCAGGTCGCCCCAGCCGAGCTCGGACGTGGGTGACCAGCCGGGCTTGGTGAGGTAGACCCGGAAGTCACCGGGGTGCGCGGCCCAGTTGCTGTACTGCACCTGCATCGACTCCCCGGAGGTCAGGTGCGTCCGGGGCCAGTCCGAGCGGGCGGCGTTGTAGGCGGAGAAGTCGTAGGGCGAACGGTCACCCGCGCTGCACAGCGTGCCGTCCGGCACATAGCCGGAGCCGCGGCCGCCGGCGGCGGAGTCGAGTACGGCGAACCAGTTGTACAGGGCGGTCGAGCCGCTCTGGTCCAGCGCGTCCTGGCACGCCGGGTTGGTGGGGTCGAGTGCGCCGGTGCTGGTGATGGCGTCGAGCTGGCACAGGTACGTGCGGGAGCCGGGCATCATCGCCACACCGTGTGCCTCGGCCTTGCCCTGGTTCACAACCGCCAGGCCGAACGCCGCGAACACGGTGGTCAGCGCCACGAGTAAGGAACAGATCCTGCGTCTGGTCACGAAGGCCTCCCCTCCGGGAGAAGATCAGTACGGATGATGATCGGTACATGACAAGCACGCAAGAGATGGGAGCGCTCCCATACTCAAGGTAGCGACAGCCGGGGCCGATGTAAACGCGCAGCGCGGCGCGATCCGCGGACAGCGCGCGTCCCAGGAGACGGTGGCCTGGTGAGCGGCCCGAACCCGGCCGCGCGGCTCGTGCCCGCGGCCCGGGCCCGGTGGGTCAGTCGTGCCCGCGGGAGTTGAGCCGGGCCGCCTGACGTGTCAGGTGGTCCCGCTCGGCGAGGTCGGGAGCCTTCCGGGCCGCCTCCGCGTACAGCCGTGCCGCCGTCACCGGGTCCCCGTCCCGTTCGTGCAGGTACGCCGCCACCGCCGCGTGGCGCGGCAGACCGTCGTCCAGCGCCGCGAGCGCCGCCAGCCCGGCGCGCGGTCCGTCGGCCTCGCCGACCGCCACCGCGCGGTTGAGGCGGACGACCGGGTTGTCGGTCAGGCGGACCAGCTCGTCGTACCACTCGACGATCTGCACCCAGTCGGTCTGCTCGGCGGCGAGCGCGTCGGCGTGGAGCGCCGCGATGGCGGCCTGGGCCTGGAACTCCCCCAGCCGGTCGCGGGCCAGGGCCGTCTGCAGGATCCCGACGCCCTCGGCGATCGCCCTCGTGTCCCACCGGCCGCGGTCCTGCTCGGCGAGCGGCACCAGGCTGCCGTCCGGCGCGGTACGGGCGCCGCGCCGGGCGTGGTGGAGCAGCATCAGGGCGAGCAGCCCCGCCACCTCGGGGTGGTCGATCGCGGCCGCGAGCTGCCGGGTGAGCCGGATGGCCTCGGCGGCGAGGTCGACGTCACCCGAGTAGCCCTCGTTGAAGACCAGGTAGAGGACGCGCAGCACGGTGGCGACGTCGCCGGGCCGGTCCAGGCGCACGCCGGAGACGGTGCGCTTGGCCCGGCTGATCCGCTGCGCCATGGTCGCCTCGGGCACCAGGTAGGCCTGGGCGATCTGGCGGGTGGTGAGCCCGCCGACGGCCCGCAGCGTGAGCGCGACCGCGGAGGACGGGGTCAGCGACGGATGGGCGCACAGGAAGTAGAGCCGCAGCGTGTCGTCCACGGCGGACACGGGACCGGGCGCCGGCTCGTCGTCGGCCACGTCCTCACGCCGGCGGCGCGCGGCGTCCGCCCGGGTCGCGTCGAGGAAGCGGCGCCAGGCCACGGTGATCAGCCACGCCTTGGGGTCCCGAATGAGGTCTCCCCCGCCCGAGCGCGGCCCGGAGCCCGGGGAAGGATCGGCCGGCCAGACGCGGACCGCCTCCACGAGTGCGTCCTGCACGGCGTCCTCGGCCGCCGCGAAGTCGGCTCCGCGGCGGACGAGGGCGGCGAGCACACCCGGTGTGAGGCTCCTCAGCAGGGCCTCGTCCATCGGCGAGGTCACTCCGTGATGGTGGGCGGCGTGGCCAGGAACGGGCGCAGCTCGAGCCACTCGTGGATCGGCTTGCCGCCGGCACCGGGGGCGGCGGACAGCTCCCCGGCCAGCTCGACGGCGCGCTCGTAGCTGTCGACGTCGATCACCATCCAGCCGGCGATGAGGTCCTTGGTCTCGGCGAACGGCCCGTCGGTGACAGGCGGGCGCCCCTCGCCGTCGTACCGGACCCACGTCCCCTCGGGGGCGAGCGCCTGGCCGTCGACGAACTCGCCCGTCTCCTGCAGCCGGTCCGCGAAGTCGTGCATGTACGTCATGTGGGCCGAGATCTCCTCGGGGGTCCACCGGTCCATGGGCACGTCGTTCAGGCAGGCCGGAGCGCCGCGGTAGTGCTTGAGCAGCAGGTACTTGGCCATGGTGTCTCTCCTCGGTACTGGTGCGGCCCATTGTGGTCGCGTTCGTCCCTGGGACGGAGCCGTTCGCCCGTTCTCGACATCGCGTGCGGATTTCTTTCGCCGGGCCGGCGTCGCCCCGCGGGGCCCGCCCCCAGAATCCCCGGAGTCACCGCGCACACTGGTGATTCAGCCGATGGCGCGCGCGCCTCGCCCCACGACGCTGGTCGGGTCAGGCACCCCACCCCGCATCCTCGTCAGGAGGGCCCATGCGTCGTCGTTCCCCACGTCGGCTTCTCGGCATACTCGCGGCCGGCACGGTCGCGTTCACCCTGTTCTCCTCGGCGTCGACGGCCGTCGCGGCGGAGCCCGCGTCCACGGCCGCCTCCGCCGGGCGGCCGGCCGCCGCCGCTCAGCCCCTGTCGACCAGCACGCCGGTCGTCTTCGTCCACGGGTACACCGGCAACGCGTCCAACTGGACCACCGCCATGAGCGTCTTCCGGCTCAACGGCTGGTCCAGCTCGAACCTCTTCGCCTACGAGTACAACTCCTACGGGAACAACATCACCAACGCCCAGGGCCTCGCCACCTTTGTCAACAACGTGAAGGCGCGGACCGGGGCGAGCAAGGTCGCCATCGTCAACCACTCGATGGGCGGCCTCGTCAGCCAGTACTACCTGAAGGTGCTGGGCGGCAACAGCAGCGTGAGCCACCTCGCCTCGATCGCCGGCGCCAACCACGGAACCACGTACGCGGGCGCCTGTCTGATCTACACGACGTGCCAGCAGATGTATCCGGGGTCCTCGTTCATCTCCCAGATCTCCGCGGGCGACGAGACGCCGGGCAGCACCAGGTACGCCACCTGGTACTCGGCGTGCGACGGCATCATCCTCCCGTACACCAGCACCCGGCTGGACGGTGCGACGAACAACAACGTGCCCTGCCAGACGCACATCGGGTACCTGACGGACACGGTGGTACTGGGGCAGATCGCGCGCTTCGTCGCCTCCTGAACCACCGCCCGGCCGAACGGGCCCCGGGCCCCGGCCGGCCCACCCGGCTCCGCCCGGCCACCGGCCCGGCCCGCTCTCACCGCGGGCCGGGCCGGTGGGCCGCGCCGGTGGGGACGCGCCGGTGGTCACCGGGTGCGGCGGCTGTCCGCGCGCTCTCAGCGGCCGTCGGCGCGGCGGAACCAGCGACGCTTGGCGGCGGCCGGGGCGGCCGGTGCGGTGTTCGGCGCGGGGGCCGGGCGGGCGGATTCGTCCGGGCCCGCGAACGGGGGCAGTCGCCGGAACCTCTCGTCGAGGGTGACCGTGGGCGTGACCCGGTTCAGGGCGGCCCGTACGAGCGTGAGCGGGTGGTCGGGAAACCGCGTGTCCCAGTGCTCGTCGTCGCCCACGTGGTACGGCAGACCGCCGAACTGCCCGCCGGCCGCGTACGGGTGGGCCCGGAAGTACGCCTCCGGGCCCACCTCGGCCATCACCACGGCCTCCCGCGTCCCCGTCATCGCCCCTTCGGCGGCCTGCACCTTGAGCACCGTGCTGCACTTGTCCTTGGGGATGGTCCACGAGCCGAGGAACACCTGCCCGTGACCACCCGGCCGTGGCACCTTGATCAGCTGACGGACCGCCGCGACCCCGTGCACCGTGCCGGGCACCGCCTCGATGAGACCGCCTCCCCGCCCGCCCACATCGGCGGCGATCCGGGCCCGCAGCCGCTCGAACTCGTGCAGCGGAGCGGGCAGATCGGGGACAAGGGGAAAGAAGTGCACCGACAGCACGAGTCCCGTCGCGTCCGTCCACACACCGGGTTCGCGTTCGGTGAAGCCGGTCAGGTCCAGGCTTGTGATCGGTGTCATGGCGACATCATGCCGGGCCGGAGCGCCCGGCGGCCGACCGGAGTCCCCCGCCGTCTCGCGGCACGCCGTCCTGTCGGACCGGTGCCGGAACAATCATGGCCTGAACCAACGGGCGCGCCGCCGGGGCCTGTTGCGTGCGTCACCCTCCGTTCCTAGCCTGGGCGCGCAGCCCGCCGGAACATGGGGCTCGGGGGAGACAACAGGGGGAGAGACGTTGGCACGCGTTCTGCTGATCCATGCCAGGGCCGGGGCACCTCCGGAGTACACCATCCCGAAGGTCGCCGCCGCGGCCGAGGTCCACGTCCTGGCGGTGACACCGCTGTCGGTGTCGGCCCGGGCCGTGGCCGACACCTGCTGCGCCTCCGTCATCGACGTGTCCGGCAGCGGGCTGCGCGCCGGTGACCTGGTCGACCGCATCGTGACGACGGCACACCAGGTCGGGGCGGACGGGGTGCTCACGTTCTCCGAGTTCGCCGTGATCGCCGTGGCCGAGGCATGCCAGCGGCTCTCGCTGCCCGGCCCGGGCCCGCACGTACGACGCGCCCGGGACAAGCGGGCCATGCGCGTGGTCTGGGAGCGGGCCGGTGTTCCCGTCCCGAGGTGGCTGCCCGCCGACTCCGTCGACGACCTGCGGTCCGCGTGGAAGCGGCTCAGCCCTCCCCTGCTGCTGAAGTCGGCCTGGAGCGCCGCGGCCGTCGGACAGGTCGTCATCCGGGCCGAGGACGACCTGCGGACGGCCTGGGAGAGTTCCGTGGCGGCGCTGTCCGGCAGCAAGGACCAGTGGTTCTCCGAACTGCGCCCGTCCGCCGCCGGCTCACAGGCGGGCTCCGGTTTCCTCGTCGACGAGATCATTCCCTCGTCGATCCGCACCTGGTACGACGACGCCCGCTACGGCGACCACATCAGCGTCGAGGGTGTCGTCGTCGAAGGCCGCTACCACCCGGTGTGCATCACGTCGAAGGCCCCGACCACCCCGCCGTTCACCGAGCGCGCCAACTTCACCCCGTGCGCCCTCGCACCCGCCCTGCAGCGGAAGGTCGAGGAGATCGCGCGCCGCGCGGTCGACGCCCTGGAACTGGGCACCTGCGCGACGCACACCGAGATGAAGCTGCTCGACGGCGGGCGGGTGTGCATGCTGGAGACCGCCGCGCGCTTCGGCGGCGTGCTGCTCACCCGCGAGGTGGAGCACGTCCACGGCGTCGACATGATCGGCGCCTACACGCGGGCCGTCCTCGGTGAGGACCCGCGGCTGCCCGGCAGCATGCTCGTCGAACCGGACGCGCACGCCGCCGGGTCGGTGGCGCTGTACGCCGCCGACTCCCGCGGCCGGCCGTGGAGTTCGCTGCCCCCGTTCGTGCCGGAGCGGATCGACTGGCAGGCACTGCTCTCGCCGGGCACGAAGGCCGAGGTGTTCGACGGGCTCACCCTGCCCTCCGGCAGCCCCATGCCGCCGTACGACGCCGCCAACGGGTATCTGAACTCCGCGGGGCTGGTCTTCCTCACCGCGCCGGACCGGGAGACCCTCGTCCATGACGCCCACTCCGTCATGGACGGGCTGGAACATGCGCTCGGCCGAACGGCGTAGCGGCGGCGCGGCGGCCCCGGACCGGACCCTCGTGGCCGGGCTCACCGTCGCCACCCTCGCCCTGCTGACCGCCGGCTGGGTACTGTCCGGAGTCCTCGTCGCGGACGACGTCCCGCCCCTGACCGTCGCCACCGGCCGGGCCGCGGGAAGCACCTTCGCCCTGCTCGCCATCGCCCTCGCCACCACCCCGGCCCGGCAGGCCCTGGCCAGGACCGCGCGGCGCGGGCGCTCCGTGCTGCTGCTCGCCTTCCTCGGCTACTTCGTGTACTTCGCCGGCACCATGCTGGGCGTGCGGAGCATGGGTGCCTCGAACACCGGGCTCGTGGTGGCCCTGCTTCCCTGCGTGACCTTCGCCATCGGGATGGCCGCGTTCGGTGAGCGGTTCACCCGGCGCAAGGCCTGGGGCACCGCGGTCGCGGTCGCCGGCGCGTTCGGGTACGCCCTGGACGCGGCCTCCACCGACGGTACGAGCACCACCACCGACCTCCTCGTCGGCGGCGGGTGGACGCTGCTGGCCACCGCCACCTTCGCCCTCTACAACTACCTGTACCGGGAGGCACTCGGCGATCTGCCTCCGCTCGGTGCCCTGCCCGTCGTCTTCGCGGTGGCCACGGCGATGCTGCTGCCCGTGGCCGCCCTCACCGAGTCCATGGGCGACGTGTCCGCCCGGCAGTGGCTCGGGACCCTGCTCCTGGGCGCGGTGCTCACGGCACCCGTCTACGTCACCGCGCACGAACTGGTGCTGCGACGCGGTCCGATGTACATGGCCGCGCTGTCCCTGCTGGTGCCCCTGCTCGTGCGGATCACCGAATGGTCGCTGGGCAACGCCCCGGCCCTGGACGCCGCGGCCGTCCTGACCATGGCCGCGTGCCTGACCGGCGTGGCGATCACCATGCGCCCCGCCGCCCGCACCATCGAACGTGCCGGTCACAGCACGAGCGGTAACGGGAGGAAGCTTGAACACGCCGCTGGTCACACTGATCAACCCGAACAAGATCCACCCGCCCATCACCCCCTACGCCCTGGACATCCTGACGACGTCGCTTGAGGCGAGCGGATTCACCGTCGAGGTCGTCGACCTGACCTTCCGGCGCGAGGACTGGCACGTGGCCCTCCGGGAGTATTTCCGCGACAGACGGCCCCTGCTGGTGGGTGTCACCGTCCGCAACACCGACACCATCTACCCCCAGGAACAGCGCGTGTTCCTGGAGGAGCACCGCGAGATCATCCACGCGGTCCGCGCGCTGAGCGACGCGCCGGTCGTCGCGGGCGGCGTGGGATTCTCCTCCATGCCGTTCGCGCTGGTGGACTACTTCGGCATCGACTACGGCGTGAAGGGACCGGGTGAGCACATCATCTGCGACCTGGCCCGCGCCCTCGCCGACAGAACCGACCCCTCCCTCGTCCCCGGACTGCTCACCAACCGCGGGGCCGGCACGGTCGTACGCACCCCGCCGGCGGACGGCCCTCCGGCGCTCCTCGCCGCGGAACGGCCCGTCCTCGCCGCGGCGGGCTTCGGGGAGACGCGCGACTGGCAGGTCAACCGGGGCACCGCCTACCGACGGCGCGGCAGCGATCCGACGAAGGTCGACAACCTCGAGTACTACCGGCGCGGCGGGCTCGGCAACATCCTCACCAAGAACGGCTGCCCGTTCACCTGCTCGCACTGCGTCGAGCCGGACGCCAAGGGGAACCGCTTCGCACGCCGCGGGATCGAGGCCGTCGCCGACGAGATGGAAGCCCTGACCGCCCTGGGCGTGCACGATCTGCACACCACCGACAGCGAGTTCAACCTCGCCGTCGCCAACAGCAAGGCGCTGCTGCGGGAGATCGTCCGGCGCAAGGACCGGGACCACACCTCGCCGCTGCACCGCCTGCGTCTGTGGATCTACGCCCAGCCCGCGCCGTTCGACGAGGAACTGGCCGAACTCCTCGCCGCCGCCGGCTGCGCCGGGGTCAACCTCGCCCCCGACCACGTCCGTGACGATCTGCTCGACGGCTGGAAGGTCACCGGGAAGGGCACCCGCTTCTACACCTTCGACGACGTCGTCAACGCGGTCCGGCTCACGCACAAGTACCACATGCTGAGCATGGTGGAAGTGCTGCTGGGCATGCCCGGGGAGACCCGGGAGACGGTGCGGGAGTGCGTGGAGCGGACCATGGCCCTCGACGCCACGGTCGTCGGCTTCACCCTGGGCCTGCGCATCTTCCCGTACTCCCCGCTCGGCATGTGGTGCGCGGAGCGGAGCGCCGGACGCGTCCCCGTGCCGGGCGTGCAGTCCAACACGGCGACCGAGCCCATCGTCATCCGCACCGCCCGTCAGTGCTCCTCTCCGCTCGCGTACGAACGGCAGTTCATGTTCGAGGAGTCGGGCGCCATCCGTCCGCTCTACTACTTCTCCCCCGACCTGGACGAGGACGAGAGCACGCTCGGCGCCGCGAACGGGCGGTGGCTGCGGACGGTGGAGTTCCTCTGGGACCTCATACCCGAGCACGACGTGCCCCGCGTCATGCTGCCGACCGCGCCCGGGCTCACGGAGCACGACAACAACTACGCCGACAACCCGTTCCTGACGAGCCTGGTGCACCTCGGCTACAAGGGCGCCTTCTGGTCCCACTGGCGCGAACGCGACCAGATCATGCGCAAGGCGGCCCTGCGGGGCGCCGACTGACCGCTCGGGCGGCCCGCCCCGATCCGCCCGCCCGCCCCTCCATCGGACGCGCCCGTCGGCCGGGCCCGCCCGGCCGAGGGGCGGGGCCCGGCCCCGTCCGCGTCACTGACCCACCCGTCCGTCGACGCACTCGCGCAGCAGATCGGCGTGGCCGCAGTGCCGGGCGTACTCCTCGATCCGGTGCACCAGCAGCTCCCGGACCGAGATCCCGTCCTCGCCCAGACGCTCGCCCAGGTCCGGGTGCCCGGCCAGCGCGGCGTCCGTCGCGGCCTGCTCGCGCTCCAGATCCCCGTACGCGGCGTCGACCTGCGCCTGCTCGGCGACGGCTTCGTCGAAGTCCGCGTCGCGCCTGCCGTACAGCTTCGGCAGCGGTTCACCGTCACCGATCCAGTTGCGCCAGTCCCGCTCCACCTCGGCGAGGTGCCGGACCAGGCCGAGCAGCGACATCGTCGACGGCGGCACCGACCGCCGGGCCAGCTGCTCCGCGTCCAGCCCCTCGCACTTCATCCGCAGGGTCATGCGGTAGTTCGTCAGGTAGTCCCGCAGGGTCGCGAGTTCACCGTCCGGAGCGGCTCCCCCGCTCTCTCGGGGGTCCTCGCCCGGGTCGGCCCACATGTCGGGGTAGACGGTCGCCTGCGTCCATCGTGCGGGTCGCTCAGTCATGCGCCCCATCGTGCTCCACGCGGACCCCGCCGGTCATCCGATCCCGGTGATCTCCTCTCCGGTCGGGCCGGCCGCCGCCACGGCGTCGCTTCGTCTACGTTCTCCTCATGAGCAGCGAGAAGCGGAACCCCGTCGCGGTGGACGGTCCCCACCCTCTGGAGCAGCTCTCCCTCGAGCAGCTGCGGCGGCGTACGAGCATGAAGTGGCGGACGTATCCGGAGGACGTACTGCCCCTGTGGGTGGCCGAGATGGACGTCCGGCCGGCCGAGCCGGTCGCCCGGGCCCTCACCGACGCGGTGGCGCTCGGCGACACCGGGTATCCGGCCGGGACCGGGTACGCCGATGCGCTGGCCGGGTTCGCCCGCGAGCGGTGGGGCTGGGACGGGATCGCGGTGGAACGGACCGCGATCGTGCCCGATGTGATGATGGGCGCCGTCGAGATGCTCAAGCTCGTCTCCGGGCCGGACGACCCCGTGGTCGTCAACTGCCCGGTGTACCCGCCCTTCTACCAGTTCGTCTCGAGCCTGGGCCGTACCGTGGTCGAGGCGCCGCTGGACGAGGCCGGGCGGATCGACTTCGTGACCCTGGAGGACGCGTTCCGGCGGGCCGGGCGGCATGCCGAGCGCCCGGCGTATCTGCTGTGCAGCCCGCACAACCCGACCGGGACCGTGCACACCGCCGCCGAGCTCGCGCGGGTGGCCGAGCTGGCCGGGACGTACGGCGTCCGCGTGGTCGTGGACGAGATCCACGCCCCGGTCGTGTCGGCGGACGCCGCCTTCGTGCCGTATCTGAGCGTGCCCGGCGGGCAGAACGGGCTGTCGCTGATGTCGGCCTCCAAGGGGTGGAACCTCGCCGGTCTCAAGGCGGCCCTCGCGCTCGCCGGGCCGGACGCCGCCGCCGACCTCGCCCGTCTGCCCGAGGAGGTCGGTCACGGCTGCAGCCATCTCGGGGTCATCGCCCACACCGCCGCCCTGCGGGACGGGGGCGCGTGGCTCGACGCCGTGCTGGCCGGTCTCGACCGCAACCGGCGCCTCCTCGCGGGTCTGCTGGCCGAGCACCTGCCCGCCGTCCGGTACTCGCCCGCGCCGGGCACCTACCTGGCCTGGCTGGACTGCCGCGGCCTGGGTCTCGGCGACGACCCCGCCGACGTCTTCCTGCGCCGCGGCCGGGTCGCGCTGAACGCGGGCGCGGACTTCGGGACGGGTGGCGCGGGCTTCGTCCGTATGAACCTGGCGACCTCGTCCGCGCTGATCACCGAGGGGGTGCGCCGGATGGCCGCCGCCTCGTAGGACCGGATGCCCACGGCCTGGCAGGCGGGAAAGCCGCCGCGTTCGGCGGCGGCTTTCCCGCCTGCGTGGGCCTGGGTGGGCCTGCGTGGGCTCCTACTGGAAGGTGATGGTGACGGGGGCGTGCACGCTGCGCGCCGGGAGTTCGACGGTCAGCACCCCGGTGCTCCTGTCCCAGTGGTACGCGTCCGGGGAGAGGCGGGTTCCGGTGGCGCTCACCTTGGTGGGCGCGTGCGTCGCCCCGAGGAGGGAGAGCGTCCACCGGCGCTTGCCGACCTGTCCCCGGAACGACCCCTTCGTCCCGCTGATCGACACCGTGTGACGCGTGCCGCTCTCGCGGTACCGGACCGTGGTCGTGGCGCTGTGGTGCCGCCCCGTACCGACCCCGTCGTCCTCGTACAGGCGGTACGAGCCCGGCTTCCCGGCCGCGACGGTCAGCGTGACGCCGGTCAGCGGGTTGTGGTCGTGGGAGGACACATCCTGGGTCCGCGTCGGCAGGATGCCGCCGGCCTTGACGAACACCGGCATCGTGTCGAGGGTGGTGGTGACGTCCTGGGTGGTCCCTCCGGTGTAGGTCTTGCCGGTGAAGTAGTCGGTCCACCGGCCCGGCGGGAACCACACCGAGGTCGTGGCCGAGTTGCCCGGGCTGGTGACCGGGGCGACCAGCATGTCGGACCCGTAGAAGTACTCGCTGCCGGCGGTGGCGTACGCCTGCGCCTCGTCCGGGTACTCCAGGTAGGTGGGCCGGACGATCGGCACACCGGTGCGGTTGGCCTCCTCGGCGAGCGAGTAGGTGTACGGCACCAGGTTCTCGCGCAGGTTCAGGAACGCGTCGGCCGACTTGCGCGCCGCCGTGCCGTACTGCCAGGGCAGCCGGTCGCTGTGGTTGCTGTGCAGCCGGTCGATGGGCTGGAAGGTGCCGAACTGCACCCAGCGCGCGTACAGGTCGTCGGGCAGCTTGTGCGTGGTACGGGTCTGCCCGCCGTCGGTGTACTTCTCCGAACCGGTCAGCCCCGTCGTGTCGTTGTGCCCGCCGATGTCGTGGGTGATCGACGCCATCCCGGTCGCGGCGGACTCTCCCGGGGTGTAGCCGACCTCCATCTTGAGCACGCCCCAGGTGGAGGAGGTGTCACCGGTGAAGTGGACGGTGGAGCGCTTGTCCGCCCACGGCCCGGTCGGCAGCCCCGCCTGGCCGCTGTACCCGGCGGCCTGCAGTGAGCCGTAGGCGCGGGAGAGCACGAAGCCCCGGCCCTCGTTCCCGGCGGTCATGGCGGCGTACTGCTGGTTGATCCAGGCGTCCGGGGTCACACCGGGCATCGACGACTGGGAGGCGTCGCAGCACCAGTCGAGCCACCAGAAGTCGTTGCCCTGCTGGTCCATGGTGCGGTGCAGGTCCATGTACGCCCGGAGCTGGTCGGGGTCGCCGAAGTCGAAGACGTAGCAGTTGTCCTCGACGCCGGCGGCGCCGGCGCAACCGCCCCGCTTCAGCTTGCCCTTGGCGGTTTCCTGCGCTTTCGCGAACTGCGGGTCGGAGGCGAGGATGCTCGGGTGCACGTTGAGCGTGTTGTGCAGGCCCTGGGCGTCGGACCAGTCCTTGAAGAAGCCCGTGGGGTCCGGGAACCTCTTCTGGTCGATCTCCCAGCCGCTCCAGTTGTTGACGGCCTTGAAGTCCGTGTCGGTCACCAGCACGTCGAGCGGGACGCCCTCGGAGCGGAAGGCCGGAAGGATCTTCTTCTGGTAGTCCTCGGCCGTACGGTCGATGTACTCCGAGTACCAGACGCCGTAGGCCCACCGGGGCAGCAGCGCGGGCGGGCCGGTGAGCGTGGCCAGGTCGGTGAGGCCCTGCTTGTAGTCGTGGCCGTAGCCGAAGAGGTAACCGTCCTGGTAGGCACCGCCGTTGTGGTCCGGGCGCTGCCGGACCTTCTTCGTGGCGGTGTCGTACAGCGCCGACGGGGTGTCGTCGAGCAGGTACCAGCCGTCCTTGTTGAGCAGGCCGGGCGTGGTGACGGGGGCGGCGCCGCTGCCGGTCACGCCGTCCAGACCGCGGCGGTAGCCGCCGAGCGGGAGGTGCGGCGCGGGCGCGGGGTCGCCCGCGGCGGCCACGGAGACGGTGTCGGCGTTGATGTGGCAGCTCGCGTCGTCCGGGCAGCCGAGGGTGACGTCGTTCTCCCCCTTGCCGAGGCGGACCGGGACCGAGGCCGTCCGCCAGTCGTCCCAGCCGTCCGTCGCCGGGAACGCGAGCGTGGCGTGCGCGTCCCCGGCGGTGACGGAGGCGGTGCGGGTCCGGTGGCCGCCGTCGCTTCCGGTGCCGTTGGCGTAGCGCACCCGCAGGGTGTAGTCGCCGTCTGCGGGCACGCCCACCACGTGCGTGGTCAGGCTGGAGCCCTTGTCGAGCTCGGCGACGAAGCCGGTGCCCGCGTACCCGGTGTGGTCCGTGGCGCCGCCCGCCGAGCCGCCGAGCCGCCCGGCCTCCGCCTCGCAGCTCACGCCGGACAGGCAGTCCTTGATCGCGGTGGTGGACACGGACGGGTACGCGTCGCCGGGGCGGACCAGCGCCACGCTGTCGAGGTTGACATCACCGGAGTCCGATGCGGTCCGGGTGAGGGCGAGGGTGTGGTGGCCCGCGCCGAGCCCGACCTCGGCGGTGGCGAGCTTCCAGGCGTCCCAGCTGCCCGTGGTGGGCAGGGAGATCTTCTGCGGTGAGCCGCCGTCCACGGTCAGGGTCAGGGTGCGGGTCTCGTTCTTGCCGTCCCCGCCCACCGAGTTGGCGTACCGGAGGTCGAACCGGTAGGTCCCGGCCTCCTTGACATCGATGTCAGACGATGCCGAGGAGCCCGTCCCCTCGAAGCCCGCGGCGAACCCGACCCCGGTGTGGTCACGGTGGTCAGAGGCCACGGAGGCGCCGCTGAGCTGGAGGTCCTCCGCCTCGCACAGCGCACCGAGCGTGCACGTCAGACGGTTCCAGGGGGCCGCGGTGACCGGGGTGCCGCCCGCCGTCACGTCCACGGAGAGGTTGCTCGCCTCGAACGGGCCCGAGCCGACCCGGTACCGCAGGGTCACGGCACTGGTCCTGATGGTGAGCCAGCCGTCGGCGGTCCGTGAGGTGTAGGAGGCCGGGGTGAACCCGCCGCGCCCGATCGCGTTGAACGTCGGGTCGTCGGTGAACTTCCCGTCGGCGGCGTACTCGGTGCGGATCAGCGTCGGCGAGAGGACCTGGAAGCGGGCGTTCCCCGACGAGACGGTGGGGATCCGTTCGCCGGACGCGCTCGCGGCGTCCGCCGTCCCGGCCTGAGCCAGCGTCATGGCGGCGGTCACGGCGAGGGCGGCGGCGGCGCCCACATGCCGCGGTGGTCTGAGCCGACGCCCACCCGGTGTGACTGTCATGCGCAACTCCGTTCTCCTGTCGGCGGTTCGGCACACCGCGCGCGGCGGGCCGGGGCACCGGCGGCCGGGGTCTCCCTCGCGGCGGCGGCAAGGGGATGGCGCTGTTCACTCGGAGGGCGGTCCGGACACGTCGCCCGCGATTGCAACGTTAGAAAATCATGCCTCGTCATGAGAGCACGCCGCTTCGGGCGGTGTCCATAACAAGGCCGGTCCCGTTGTCGGGCCGCCGGGGCGGGCTCCCGTCACGGCCCTGGCTGCGAGGCCCTCGGCCGTGGGAGAGGATCTCCTCGAAGTCCGCGGGGGAGGCAACGGTCCGGCCGGTCCATGGACTCCTTCAGTTGTCCAGGAGGTGTCCATGGGGGACGGCAAGCAGGAGCGGGACGAGGAGTTCCGCACATTCATGGTCGGCAGATGGCCACGGCTCATGCGCACGGCCTTTCTCCTCACCGGGGAGAGGCACGCGGCCGAGGATCTGGTCCAGTCGACGCTGGAGCGGGTCTACACGGCGTGGCGCAAGGTGAGCGCGGCCGACGACCCGGAGGCGTACGTACGGCGCGTCATGATCAACACTCATGCCCGCAGGCACCGGAGACGCCTGAAGGAGTTTCTCGCGCCGAGCAACGACTCGGGGCTGGTGCGCGAGGAGGCCGACAGCGAGGACGGGATCGCTCGGGCCGACGACCGGGGCGCCCTGCTCGACGCGCTGGCCCGGCTGCCCGCACGTCAGCGGGAGGCGGTGGTCCTGCGCTACTGGGAGGACCTGACGGAGACGCAGACGGCGCGGGCCATGGGCTGCTCGGTCGGCACGGTCAAGAGCAACACGGCCAAGGGGATAGCGAAGCTGCGCGCCGTACCGGCGCTGACGGACACCGTTACGCGGGGAGGACGGGCATGACGGGCACGGAGCAGGAGCGTCACGACAGGGCGGGGGCCGCGCTCACCGCCCTCCTCGCACAGGCCGCGGGCGAGTTCGACGTGGGCGTCGCCCCCGTCGAGGCGGTCGTCCGCGGCGGCCGTCGGCGCAGGGCACGCAGGTGGGCGGTGACGGCGGCCGCCGCCCTGGTGCTCGCGGGAGGAACGGGAGCGCTGGCGGTGACCGGCCTGTCCGGCACGGACGACTCCGCCGCCCCCGCGAAGCCGGCCCCGAAGGACATGGCCCTCGTGGACGAGCCGCAGATCTCCCACGTGGGCTGGGGGCGTCGCGACGGTGTGGAGTGGGGCGTCAACGTGCAGGTGTGGCGTGCCCCGCGCGACAGGAGCGAGGCCGTCCGGCAGATGAAGGCCATGGCGGACTGGGGACTGGTGCCGGCGACCACGGGCAGCCCTTCCGACCTGATCGGCAGGAAGAGCTACTTCGTCGTCCGTGGCTGGGGTGATCCCGGCGACGATCTGACGATGCGACTGGTCGAGTTCGACACGGTCGGCGAGCCGTCCCGGCCGGAGGGGGACGACATCCGCGTCGTCCCCCAGCCCCTGAAGGCGGAGAAGGGTCCCCTCCGCCTGGTCATCGGCACGGTCGCCACGACGGCGGAACAGGTCGCCTGCCACTGGAAGGACGGCAGCACGACCCTGGCCGACCGCGCCCCCGACAACTCCGCGCTCCATCCCACGGACGACGCCGTGATCCGGTCCGTCCACGGCTACCCCACGGCGAACTGGTTCGTCTGCGTGGCGCCGGGATCCACCACCTACGAGTCCGCGGAGGTGACGAAGTAGCGGGCTGCCGCCAGGGCCGTACGGTGTCAGGAGAGCGGTCCTCGGAGCGGGCTCGGTGGTGCTTACTCAGTGGTGCTTACTCAGTGGTGCGTACTCAGTGGTGCTTTCCGTGGTCGGCACGGAGGCGGGCCGTGCCCCGGCCGGGGGAGGCTGTGATCACAGAGCAGAACTCGGGTCCGGCCGGACGGACGGGCCCGAGGACGGCCCACGACCACGGGAGTGACGATGAGCGGTGCCGGAAGCAGCACGTACGAGGGATTCACGGCCGACGAGCGGGCCGCGATGAAGGAGCACGCCCAGGAGCAGAAGAAGGCGGCGCGCCGCGGCTCCCGTGCGGACAAGGCGGCGGAGGCCGAGCGGGACGTGCTCGCGAAGATCGCCGAGATGGAGGGCTCCGACCGGATCATGGCCGAGCGCGTCCACGCCGTCGTGACGGCCGGCGCCCCGTGCCTGGCGCCGAAGCTCTGGTACGGGATGCCCGCCTACGCCCTCGACGGCAAGGTGGTCTGCTTCTTCCAGAGCGCGGCGAAGTTCAAGGCGCGCTACGCGACGCTCGGGTTCAACGACCCGGCCCAGCTCGACGACGGGTCGATGTGGGCGACCGCCTTCGCCCTGACCGAGGTGACGGCCGAGGTGGAGGAGCGCATCGCCGCGCTGGTGAAGCGGGCGGTGGGATGAGGGCGGACGCGCGGTGACGGGGCGGGGCGGCGGCAGGCGGTGGGCGGCGGGGCGGGGCGCGCGCCGTCGGTGCCTCCGCCCCGCCGGGCGTTCCCGGCGCCGCTACCGGGCCGTCCGCGGTGCGAGGCCCAGGCCGGCCAGGGCCGACCCGCCGAGGCCGGCGTGCTCGCCTCCGGCGAGCGACAGGGTGCGCGCCGACTGGTAGGGGCAGCCCGCCGCGTCGAACGCCGCGGCGGCGGCGAGTTGCCGCGGCAGGTCGCCGTCGAGCAGCGCCTCGGCGCGGTCCACCTGGGCGGTGGCGACCGGATTGCCGGCGACCACGGTACGGGCGGCGCCGATCCGGGCGCGTGCGTCGGGGTGCCCCGCGAGCACCGCCGCCTCCGCCCTGAGGGCCACGTACCAGTGCAGCCAGACCCAGCACACCCACTTCCACACCTGCTCCGGTTCGGGCCGGACGCGCTCCAGTGCCGCGTCCGCGTCCCCGTGATGGAGCAGGACCGTGGCCTCGCAGACCGCGCCGTAGCCGTACCGGTGCTGCGGCGCCGTGTCGGCCCGGTCGACGATCCCGAGCCAGGCGGCCCGGGCGTCCTGGTCGCCGCGCAGGCCGTGGACCATGGCGACCGAGGCCGCCGCGGCGCCGAGGGAGAGCGACTGCCGATGGGCACTGTGCTCCCACGCGTCGCGGAACGTGGCGCTGCGGGTGAGTACGTCGTCGGCGTGGCCGGCGAACGCGTCCGCTACCAGGATCCAGGAGCCGGCGTGGTGGGCCGCCTCGGCGAGCAGCGGATGGCTTGCGAGCTGCCTGCCCCAGTGCCGGGCCTGCGGCAGTTCGCCCACGCCGAGCGCGGTTCCGGCGGCCATGGCGAGGGCGTCCATCGACTCGTGCGCACCGGCCGGCGTGTGCGGAGCGGAGCGCAGGACGTCGATCCGGCGCCGGGCGGCCCGGGCGGCGGCGTGGGACTGACCGGCCCAGCTGCGGGCGCCGGAGAGCGCGTCGAGAGCGGCGGACTCGGCCACCGGGTCGCCCGCGTGCCGGGCGAGTGCGACCGCTTCCTCGGCCCGCTCGATCGTCCGGTGCGCACTGTTCTCCGCGTCGCCCTGCAGCGCGCCGTAGGCGTCCGCGACCACCGCCGCCTCCGCGAGCACCAGGGCCGCCTCGGCCTCGGGGGCGCCGCCGGACAGCTCGCGCGCCTCCACGAGCATGGCCTTCACCTCGTCGACGGGCGGAAGGCTCCTGAACGAGGTGGAGAAGCGGTACGCGCTGGTGGCGGCGGCCGCCAGGTCGCGGGCCGCGCCGCGGGGGTCCCCGGCCCGGAGCGCGGCCCGGCCGGCGGCGCGGTGCAGCCGGAACATGTCGTCGCCGAGCCTGCGGCATCCGGCCACGGCGGCGGCCTGCCGCAGCGCCGCCGCGCAGGAGGCCTCATCGGCTTCGCCGGCCTCTCTTGCTTCGCCTGCCGCCCTTGCTTCGCCGGCTTCACCGGCTTCACCGGCGAGGCGGACCGCCTGCTCGTAGCGTTGCTGGGACTCGCCGAGCAGGTTCCGGGAGAAGGCCAACTCCGCCAGAGTCAGCGCGAGTCGGCGGGCTTCCACGCGCCGCTCCGGACAGCCGGCGGCCCAGGTGAGGGCGTCCCTCAGGTCGTCGGCCACGGCGTCGAAGCGGGCACGCCAGTCCGCGCCGGAGGCCGGTCCGAGAGCGGAGGCACCCGTCGAGCACCACCGCAGGTGGCGGGAGCGGACGTCGGTCAACTCGCCCGCCTCGGTAAGCCGTTCGGCCCCGTACTGCCGGATGGTCTCCAGCGCCTGGTAGCGGGTGCCGGTCGCCGAGGGGGTGACGGCGAGCAGGCTCTGCTCGGCCAGTCGGCCGAGTCCGTCGACGACCGCGGCCGGATCGAGCGGCGCGAATCCGGCGACCTCCGCGGCGGCGTCGGCGGTGAACGGCGCGACGAACACGGCGAGTCGACGCAGCAGCGCCTGGTCCTCCGGTTCCAGCAGGTCGTGGCTCCAGTCCAGCACGGCCCGTACCGACCGGTGCCGGTCGTCGGCGCGGGGTCCGCCGGTGAGGATCCGCAGCTGGTCGACTAGGCCGGCCGCGAGACCGTCCAGTCCGAGCGTGGACCACCGTGCCGCCGCCAGTTCGATCGCCAGCGCCATGCCGCCGAGCCGTTCGCAGATGGCGACTACGCCCTCACCGGCGGCCGGGCCCGGAGGATGGCCGACGGTCGCCGCCCGGTCCATGAACAGGGCCACCGCCTCCGACTCGTCGCCGCCGTCCCGCGACAGCGGCGGGAGGGGGAGGGCCCGCTCGAAGGGCACCATCAGTCGGGCGCGGCTCGTCACGAGCACGCACAGTTCCGGGCAGGCCGCGAGCAGCCGCTCCAGGAACGGCGCGACCCCGTCGCGTACCCGCTCGCAGTTGTCCAGCACCAGCAGGGCCCGGTGATCCGCCAGCGCGGCCAGCACCGCGTCGTCGATGCCGTGCCCCGGCTGCTCGCCCACTCCCACGGCCGCCGCGACCGCCGCCCCCACCCGGCCCGGCTCGGTGACGGGGACCAGGTCGACGAACCACACCCCGCCGGGGAAGGCGTCGACCACGTCCGCCGCCACCTCCAGGGCGAGGCGCGTCTTGCCCACCCCGCCCGGTCCGACCACGGTCACGAGCCGGTGGGTCTTCACGGCGCCGGACAGTTCCGCGCGCTCCCGCCCCCGGCCGATGAACGCCGTCAGCGGCGCCGGCAGGACGGGGGCCGGGCGCATCTGCCCGGCGGGGGCGGAGTCGGCCGCGTGCCGGGCGAGCGCCCGCCTGTCCGGCAGTTGGAGCTTGCGCAGCAACGAGGAGACGTGGGACTCGACGGTACGCACGGAGATCACCAGCCGCGCGGCGATCTCCGCGTTGCTGAGGTGCTCCCCGAGCAGCGCGAGTACTTCCGACTCCCTGGACGAGATCACTGGGCTGGACACCGGCCCATTATCCGTTGCCGCCGGCGGGCGGTCGCCCCGGGCCCTCACGAAGGCGGCGGCCCCGCTCACGGCACGGCGCCGGGTCCCCTTCGCCGGGCGGAGTGCGCAGCGTCCGCAGCGGGCGTTCTGAACGGCCCGCGCCGGCCCGGTCGTTCCTGCGCCAGCTTCTTGTACATGTGGACGTCCTCGGCACCGCCCGGGATCCCGAGGGTCCTGCCGGTCTCGACGTATCCGTGGCCCTGGTAGAACGCCGGTGCCTGGAAGGTGAACGACGAGACGCACGCGCGGTCGCAGCCTCGCCGGCGTGCCTCCTCCTCCGCGGCGAGCAGGAGCCTGCTCCCCCAGCCGGCCCCGCGGTCCCCCTCCCTGACCCACAGCATCTGGATGCCGAGCAGCCCGCCCCAGGTCCAGGCGGACAGTCCGCCGACGAGTTCGCCCGCGTCGTCCAGAACCTTCACGGACAGCGCCCCCTGGTCGGAGGCCGTGGTGCCGGTGGCGGGGAAGTTGACCTCTCGTCCAGGCCACGGCTCAGGCGCTCGTCGAGTCCGCAGTCGCGATGCCCGACGCTCAGCCTCGCACTGATGTGATCACGTTCCATGCCGAGGAGTCTCACACGGCCGGCGGCCGAGGCCGTCCGACGGCTGGGCAGCGGGCCGGCCGGACCGGACGGTGAGCGGGCCGCGCGTCACGGCGGGCGGTTCGTCGGCGGGGTTGCTGCGGCCGCTCGCCGCGATGCTCGACGACTGGTCACGACAGGTGGAGTGACGACGGCCGGACCCGGTGAGCCGATGAGCCGGTGAGCCCGGGGTGGGAGTCGGGTCCGGGAGGTCGCGCGTCCGGTCAGGGTTGCAGGGGCATCGACCAGCAGTTGGAGGTGGTCTTCTCGCCGGACAGGCGGTCGGTCAGCCAGGCGACGGCGTCGCCCTGGTCGGTGAGGAGCGGCACCAGGTGGTTGGTGAGGAGTCCGTCGCCGAGGTTGGGCAGCGTGACGGCGTGGTAGGTGACGTCGACGCCCTTGCGGCACCAGTCGACGGCGAGTTGGCGTGCCTGGGCGTGCGGGACGATGTCGTCCTGGACGCCGGTCGCCAGCCGGACCGGGGTGGTCGGCTTCAGCCTTCCGATGCGCTGGGCGTCGAGCACCCTCTGCAGTTCCGGCTCGCTCTTGACGATGTCGGTGAGGGACTTTCCGCTGGTGGTCCAGGCCGTGCTCTTCCTGAAGGCGTATCCGAAGATCGCGTCGCCGACGCACATGGTGGACAGGTCCTTCATGGCGGCCCTGCCGGCGGCGTTGATGTGGGCGTCCGCGAGGGGCCGCAGTTCGGGGTCGGACTGGAGGAAGCCGTTGAGCGACCAGCCCAGGGCGCCTTCCAGGGCGCTGCCGTCGATGCCCTTGACGACCTCGGTCAGGTCGGCCGGGGGTGCGCCGACGTAGGCGCCGGCGAGCTTGAGCTCGGGGGCGTACGTAGGCTGCAGCTCGGCGGCCGACGCGCCGGCCCCGCCGCCCTCGCTGTAGCCGAAGAGGCCGACGGGCGAGGCGGAGGTGACGGACGCCCCGGTGACCGTACGGGCCGCGCGGGCCGCGTCCAGCAGGGCGTGGCCGCCGTCGAGCCGGTTGACGTAGGTGTGGAGGCGGTCGGTGGCGCCGAGTCCGACGTAGTCGGTGACGACCACGGCGGCCCCGGAGGCGAGGAGACGGTAGACGGCCAGGTCCTCGTAGCCGACGGACATCGTGTCGCCGTTGACCACGATCGGGTGCTCCAGCCCCAGGGAGGCGGCGCACTGGTCGCCCTGCCCCATGGTTCCGGGTGCCACGGCCACCAGCGGGCGCGGCCCACTGCCCTTCCAGGCGGCCGAGGGCTCGATGTAGGCGCCGGTCACCGCGACGGGTCGCCCGTTCGAGTCGGTGGACTTGTACATCAGGCGGGTCGCGGAGCCGGGCAGCGGGCGGCCGTCGAGGCCGGGCAGGCTCAGGGCCAGCGGCAGTGGTTCGGTCCGTATCAGGGTGCCGTCCGCCGAGGGGAGGGCGGTGGGCGGAGTGTAGAAGTCGGGGACGGTCGTGCCCCGGGAGACGACGTCCGCGGCGGTGGCGCCGGTGGCGGCGAGGCCCTGCGCGGTCAGGCAGGCCAGGGCCACGAGCGCGGTGGTCAGGAGACGGCCGCCGGGGTGCGGCGTGCTCCCGCGGCGTGCGGGGCCGCAAGCCGTGCCTCCCCGCGGGGCGGGGCCGCGAGTCGGGGCTCCCTCGGGGGCGGGGTCCTCAGCGGCTGCCGGCTCCGGCTGGTCGGTGGCGCGGGCGGGTCGGTTCGTCATGCGGCTCACTCCCTGCTTCGTCGAAAGGCGTGGTCGTGCGGTCGGCGGCGCTGCGGCGTGGCCGGAAGGCGCCGCGGCCGTGCCGGGCGCGGGGCGGCCGCCGTGGGGCATGAGGGCTTCGCACCGGTCGGCACGAGCGGCGCGCGAGGGAACGCGGAGCGGACGGCAGAGGCGTCCGGCGTGCGGCCGCACGCCCGGTGAAGCCCTTCCCGGCCTAACTTACTTACTCGTCAGTCACCTCCGTGAGAGTAGAGCCGCTGTCACCGCGTGACAAGGTGTCCGCGACAGGGCACCGCGGACCCCGGCGCACCCGCGACGTCCGCCCGAAGCGCAGCCGCCCGACGTCCCTCCGCCGCCGTGATCCCCCTCCTCGTCCGGGGCCGGGCGGCGACAGGAGGGCGCGCCCATACTGAAGGGGACGACGGCCCGCGGCGGGGCCGGGAGCGGACGCGAGATGGACCGGATGCCCTTCGAGGAAGTGACCAGCGCCGCCCGGGACGCCGGGGGCTGGCTGGGCGACCTTCGCGTGGCCGTGGTGGCCACGAGCGCCGACGGAAGGATCGTGCGCTGGGACCACACGGCGCAGGACCTGCTGGGCTACACCTCCCGCGAGGTGGTGGGCCGGCACATCGCCGAACTGCTGCACCCCGGCGCCGACCGCGGCCTGGGCCGGTCGCTGTGGGAGAGCGCGGCCCGGGGCTGCGGAGTGACCGGTACGGTGACGGCCTGGCACCGTGACGGGCATCCCATGGAGCTGGAGATCTGGGCGGCACCGGTACCGGCCCGGCGCCACGGCGGCACCACCGTGCTGGTCTTCGCCGCCGACGCGTACGCCGCCCGGCACATCCGGGGCTCCTCCGCGGTCTGGGACGGGCTGTTCGCCCGCTCCCCGGTCGGGATCGCCGTGTTCGACGAGCAACTGCGGTTCCTGCGTGTCAACCCCGCCCTGGAGGCCATGAACGGCATGCCGCAGGCCGCCCACGTGGGACGCCGCCTCGTGCAGCTGCTGCCCGGCGTGAACGCGGCGGCCATGGAAGCCCTCATGCGCGAGGTGCTGGCCACCGGGGTCCCCCACCTCGACTTCCGCCGTACGGGCCGCACTCCGGCGGACCCGGACCACGACCGTGTCTGGTCCTGCTCCTGGGTGCGGATCGAGGATCCCGACGGCAGACCGATCGGCCTGACGGCGACCTTCATCGACATCACCGCGCAGCAGCAGGCGCAGATGGAGGCCGAGGTGGGGCGCCGCCGCCTCGCCCTGATCAACGAGGCCAGTCTGAAGATCGGCACCACCCTGGACCTGGAACGCACCGCCCAGGAGCTCGCGGACGTCGCCGTCCCGGACCTCGCCGACTGCGTCACCGTCGACGTACTGGACACGCTCACCACCGGCGATCCCATCGGGTCCGGACTGGTGGGCGGCGCCGGACTGCGCCGTCTGGGGAAGTCCCCGCTGACCGGGTCACCCGTCTCGGACGTCCTCGCCCCGCTCGGCCGCACCATGACGTTCCCCGCCGGCGCCCCCTACACGCGGGCCCTGACCGACCGCACCCCGTACGTCCTCGCCCGGTTCGACGCCGAGTCCGTCGCCTCGGCCGTCCGCCACTCCGCCGCGCCCGCGAAGCTTCTGGAGACCGGCGTGCACTCCTTCATGATGGTGCCGCTCCTCGCCCGTGGCGTCGTGCTGGGGCTGGCCACCTTCTACCGCCACGGCACCCCCGGACCGTTCACCGACGGCGACGTCAACCTCGCCGGTGAACTCGCCGCCCGCGCCGCCGTCTGCGTGGACAACGCCCGCCTCTACCACCGCGAGCACGACACCGCCCTCATCCTGCAGCGGAGCATGCTGCCCCAGCACGTCACCCCGCCCCCGGGCATCGAGGTCGCGCACCGCTACCTGCCGGCCGGTGACGTCAACGAGGTCGGCGGCGACTGGTACGACGTGATCCGCCTTGAGGACGGCAGGGCCGCGCTCGCCATCGGGGACGTCATGGGGCACGGCACCCAGGCCGCGGCCGTCATGGGGCGGCTGTCGGCCAGTGTCCGGGCACTCGCCCGGCTCAGCCTGAGCCCGGAGGACCTGCTGCACCAGCTGGACGCGGCCCTCGACGACCTCGCCGAACCCACGCTCGCCACGTTCCTCTACATCGTCGTCGACTGCCGGACCGGAGAGTGCCGCATGACCCGCGCCGGCCACCCCCCGCCGGCGCTGGTCCTGCCCGACGGCACGGTCCGTCTTCTCCACGCGTCACCCGGAGCCCCGCTGGGCGTCGGCGGAACACGCTTCGTCACCACCGGATTCACCCTCCCGCGAGGCGGCCTGCTCGTCCTGTACACCGACGGGCTCGTAGAGGCGCGCGGGAGCGACATCGACGACCGTCTCGCCGAACTCACCCACCTCCTCGCCCGCCCCGCCCCCTCGCTGGACGCGCTGTGCGACAGCCTCCTCAGCCACCTGGTGCCCGCCTCCGCCGACGACGACATCGCGCTCCTCGCGGCACGGCTCACGGACGGAACCTCGACACCGCCGGACCAAGTGACACCGCAGGATCGCGGCGTGGCCTGAACCCGACGGCGTCGGCGTCGCACCGGTATGTGGAGTGGCGTTTCGGCCCGCCCGACTCGTAGTGCTCAGCCAGAAGCTAGGCCTCAACCTGCGCATCGTCAGCGAGGGCGTACGGACGGCCCGCGCCTGCTCCACCTGACCGTCGCCGCGACCGGACAGGCGCTCCACACCGACCCCACGGTCGGCCTCGACGGATCCCCGGTCACGGGCGGCGGAAAAGGGGCTGCGGCGGGAACGGGACGCGTGCTTGCATGCGCCGCATGGTGTCTGCCGAGCGTTTGCTCGCCTTCGCGGCGATGTCGTTCCTGTTGATCGTGGTCCCCGGGCCCAGTGTGCTGTTCGTGATCGGCCGGGCGCTGGCCCAGGGTCGCCGAGCCGCGCTCACCACGGTCGTGGGCAACACCCTCGGCGCGTACGCGCTCGTCGTGGCCGTGGCGCTCGGCGTCGGGTCGGTCGTGGAGCGGTCCGTCCTGGTGTTCACGCTGCTGAAGCTGACCGGTGCCGCCTGCCTGGTGTATCTGGGGGTGAGGGCCTGGCGGCAACGGGGCTCGCTGCGGGCCGCGTTCGCCTCCGACCGGAGGGTCCCGAGCGGCGGGCGCACCCTGTGGGAAGGGTTCACGGTCGGCGTGGCCAATCCCAAGACGATCGTGTTCTTCGCCGCCGTGCTGCCGCAGTTCGTCGACCGCGCCCAGGGTCACGTGGTGGCGCAGATGCTGCTGCTCGGGCTGGTCTTCAACGTCATCGCCGTGCTCAGCGACAGCGTCTGGGGACTGGCCGCGGCGACCGGCCGGGAGTGGTTCGCCCGTTCGCCCCGGCGGCTGTCGCTGGTCGGTGGGGCCGGGGGGCTGACGATGATCGGCCTCGGCGTCACCGTCGCGGCGACGGGGCGCAAGGACTGACCCCGCCGGAGCCCGGCCACCGGCCGGACGGGCGACGCGGGCCGGCGATCGAGGGCCTGCGCGCCGCCCGTCCGCGTCGGGGAGGGCCGGGGAGGGTCTAGGCCCAGCTGACCACGGTCGGGGTGGGGAAACCGGAGGCCACCGCGGTGACGACCAGCGTTCCGACGGTCAGGCCGGCCAGGATTCTCGCGCGGCGCCCGTTGTCCTTGTGGCCCGCGGGTTCCTGCGGCTCGACGCCGGACTCGTCCCGCGACTCCTGCGCCTCGAATTCCGGTCCCTGCTCCTGCATCCCGTGCTCCCTTCTCGGTGTTTCTCGGTGTCGGTGTGACTCTCTGAGTGGTTGCGGTCGTTCGGTGGTCAGTGGCCGGTGGCGGCGTGCCTGCCGGTCGCGTCCGCTGCGGCCGGACTCAGCAGGAGGACCGAGGGGACCTCGGCGGCGAACCCGAGCCGCAGCAGGCCGTAGCCGATCCCGGAGGTGCCGTACAGGAGGCCGGGGGTCGTCACCTCGCCCGCCGTGCCGCACCGGGCTCCGTGCTGTTCGACAGCGCCGAGCAGCCGGCTGCCGGACATCCTCCACAGGCGGCGGGCTTCCTCGTACCCGGCCTGGTCCAGTTCGACGAGGGCGTCGACGACGCCCAGTTCGCCCCGGCACAGGGACTGGTCGCGCAGCGGTGTCCGCTCCGTCGCGGCGGTGAGGAACCGCCGTACCACCGGCTCACCGCCAGGGTGCCGGGCCGCGGCCAGGGCCGCACCCGCCAGTCCTGTGCTCCAGCTCAGGTCCGCGCCGGTGTCCTCCGGGTGCCGTGCCGCCTCCTGCCCCGTGGCCCAGCGGATGCCGGTGTCCCCGTGCAGGAAGCCGGCGGCTTCGGCGGCCGTGGGGTTGCGGCGGGCCAGTCGCGCGGCGACGGACGCGGCGAGTTCGGCGGCGTGCCGCTCCCCCGTCTCGGCGTGCACGGCGCGCAGCGCGGCCAGTCCGCCGGCCAGGCCGAACCCGACGCCCGGCTCTTCCTCGGTGAGCGAGGAGGCCAGGGCGGAAAGAGCCACGGGGACACAGTCCCGTAGCCGGGCGTCCTGGAGGAGGTGCGCCAGCCGGGTCAGCGCGTAGCAGATCCCGCCCAGTCCGAAGAAGCCGCCGGGGCCGACCTGCCGGGACAGCTCGGGATGGCGTGCGAGGCCGCGTACCAGGTCCGGCAGGGCTCCGGCGGCGTGTGCCGCGACCGAGGTGTACCGGTCGATTCCGGTGAGCCGGCCCAGCTGGGCGAGGAACAGCGCGGGCCCCGGGTAGCCGTCGGCGAGGCCCGCGCCGGCCTGCTGCACCGTCCACCGTCCGGCCGACGGTTCCAGTCCGATCCAGTTGGTCCTCCCGGCGTTCCGCAGGGACGTGGCGATCAGCTCGTCGCCGATCCGGCAGGCCAGCGCCAGCAGCCGGGTGCGGTCCAGAGGCTGGGGCGGCGCCGGGTGGGGCCAGGGTGCGCCGGCGGGGGGCGCGTCCGGCGTGTTCTTGGTGGCCAGCGCCGCCGCGATCAGCCATTTCTGCCGCCGCAGATCGGTTTCGCTCATGCGGCGGATCTTGTCGAGCGCGGTGTCGAGGCCGCTCCCGGCGAGGGTGACGGGGACGAGGCCGCCGTGCGCGGTGCGCAGGGCGCGCCCGTCGGCCGTACCGGTGAACAGCGGGACGTCGCCCGCCATGAGGTCGGCCCGCTCGTGGACCGCCAGGCCGGCCAGGTGCGGGGATCCGGTCTCGGCGCCGAGGCCCCCGAAGGCGGCGGCGCGGTCGTCCGGGCCGGTGAGCCGTTTGGGCTCCGTGGCGTCCTCGAGCAGCGCGGCGTAGACGTGGGTGGGACGCACCACGACGCGGATCGGCTGCCCGGCGAAGCGGGCCAGCACCCCGTCGGGACCGGTCAGTTCGTCGGCGTGGCGCAGTACGGCGCGATAGCCGGCCGCGAAGCCGGTGTGCAGATGCTGCGCGTACTCCAGCGGGTCGACCGGCCGGCCGTCGAGCACCGGACGGTTGTCGGCGCCCGCGTAGGGCACGCGGCGCCGGACGACCCGCATCGTGTCGGTGCCGAGGTCGGCCCAGTCCGGCACCAGCAGCGAGGCGGCGTCGTCGCGGCCGGCGGCGAAGGCGGAGACGTCCACGGAGCCGGCCTCGGTGTCCAGCAGCCAGGGCAGCAGCCCGGTGCGGGCCACGGAGTCGTTCAGCGCGCCGAGCGCGGGATCGTCGCCGTGGTCGGTGCGCGGGCTCCAGGACGGGTGGAAGAGCGTCTCCACGTCGACCACGACGGGCCGGCCGGCGCAGGCGATGACGTTCTCGCAGTGCAGGTCGACGGCGTCCAGGGCGTAGCAGAGTGCCAGCAGCGCGCCCTGCCGCCGGTAGAAGGCCTCCACCTCGGCCGCGTCGGCGCAGGGGGCCGCCGCAGCGAACTCCGCCCAGCCGTAGCCGTCGCGGGGCAGGAGGGCCACGCCGCCCGGGGCGTGTTCGGGCAGGACCTCGCCAAACCAGTCCAGCAGCGCGTTCCAGCACTGGTGCAGTCCGAGCGGCCGGGGCTTGTAGACCAGCCGCTCACCGTCGTCGAACCGCAGGACGGCGACCGAGCGTCCCCCGGCGTGCCGGTCCCCGCTGCCCAGTTCGACGCCGGTCAGGCGTGCCGTTCGGGCCGTGGGCAGGACGGTGTCGGCCAGCGCCCGCCGGTCGGCGGCCAGCCGGTCGAGGAGTTCGTGGAGCACGGTGACGGTGGTGAGGCATTCCCGGGCGAGCAGGCCGGCCAGCACCGGGTAGCGGGTGAGCAGTCCGGCGAGGCGATCGCGGCGGGCGAGGCCGCCGAGGAAGCACCGGTAGCGTTCCGCGCCGGTGTCACCGCACAGGGCGCCCGTGGTGCGGGCCGTGGCCAGTTCTCCGGCCAGGGCGCGTCCGGCGAGGCGGGCCAGCCGCTCGGCGAGGGCGTCCTCGGCCCCTCGCCAGACGGCGGTCAGGTCGACGGCTTCGGATGCCGGCCGCCGCAGAGCCCGTCGCCGTGCCGCCGTGATGAACGGCACGAGGGGGTGGACGAGTTCGCCGACCGTGCCGGCGTCGCCCGGCGGGGGCGGGACGTCGGTGTCGGGGGCCAGGGAGAGCACGAGCGCGAGGAACGCCTCGTGGTCGCCGTCCGGCGGCTCGGGCGTGGTCGGGAGGTCGTCACGCCGGTCCGTTCGCTTGGTCACAGACGGGAGCATGCCAACCGCGTTCCGGCCCGGCATGGGTATTCGTCCCCCAGATTCGTACGTGCTCCCCCCAGGCTCCTCTCGCGGGCCGCCGGCACCGGCCCGCGCGGCCCGTGGGAATTCCGTCCGGACCAATCCCCTTACGTGGGCACGTAGTTAGACTCGCCGCATGCGAACCCGCGCTGCCACTCTTGTCGGGCGCCCCGCCGAACTGGCGGCGCTGCGTACGGTCCTCGGGGATGCCCGCCGCGGCCACGGCACGGTCGCCTTCCTGACGGGCGAGCCCGGAATCGGCAAGTCCCGGCTGCTGCGGGAGTTCCTCGGCTGCGCCGTGGACGCCGAGATGCCCGTGCTCCGCGGCCGCGGCAGCGTCACGGGCCCACCGGTGCCCTTCCGGCCGCTCACCGAGGCGCTGATGTCGGTGGCGAGGACCCTGGACCCGGGGCTGGCGCGGCAACTGGGGCCGTACCGGCGGGTGCTGGGGCGCCTGGTGCCGGACTGGGCGGATCCCGGCGGGCAGTACGGGGACGCGTCGATGGTCGTGGTCGCCGAGGCGGTCCTCCGGCTGACCGCCCTGGTCGGCCGGGAGAACGGCTGCGTCCTGGCGCTGGACGATCTGCACGAGGCCGACCCGGAGACCCTCGCCGTGGTGGAGTACCTGGCGGGGAACCTGACGGGCCAGCCGGTCGCCGTGGTCGCGGCGGTGCGCACCGAGTCGCCGGGGGCCCATCAGCTGGCCGAGGAGGTGTGCCGGCGCAACGACGGCATCACACTCCCCCTCACCCGGCTCGGACGGCCCGAGGTGCACGACCTGGTCACGGCGTGTCTGGAGGCCGAGCCCGGCCTCGTACCGGCGGAGGTGTCCGACCGGATCCTGCACGACAGCGCGGGCAACCCGCTCATGGTGGAGGAACTGCTGCACAGCATGATCGCCACCGGTGAGCTGGTGCAGGCGCAGCATGCCTGGCGGCTGACGGGCGTCACCGCCGGCGCGGTTCCTCCGACGCTGGTCCGGCTGATCAGTGCCCGCGCCGACCGGCTCGGGCCCGGCGGCTCGCGGCTGCTGTCCGTCGCGGCGCTGCTGGGCCACCGCTTCCAGCTCACGCTCGCCCAGCGCGTCCTCGGGCTGGACGACCAGAGCCTGCTCAACGACGTGCAATCGGCGGTGGAGGCCCAGCTCCTCGCCCCGGACGAGGCGATACCCGGCTGGTACGCGTTCCAGCACCCGCTGGCCGTGGACGCGCTGCGCAGTGGGCTCAGCCCCGGCGAACTGGCCCGCACCGCCCGGCAGGCAGCCGAGGCGGTCGTGGAGCTGTACCCGGGACTCCCGGACGAGTGGTGCCAGTTGGCCGCCCGGTTGCGCGAGCAGGCCGGTGAGTACACGGCCGCCGCCCGGCTGTACCTGGAGTGCGGCCGCCGCGCCACGGTCGCGGGCGCGCCCGGCTCCGCGGCCGCCGTGCTGGAACACGCCCGGTCGATGCTCGACGACCCGGCCGGCGTCGTCAGACACCACGGCCTGCTCACCGAGTTGCTGGAGGCGCTGCTCCAGGCGCTCGCCGACGACGGCCGGTTCGACCAGGCGCTGGCCGTGGCCGGGGAACTCACCGCGCAGGCACCCGGGGACCGCGTCCGGCAGATCGACCGGCACATCCGCCTGGCGTGGGCGGCGCAGGTGGCCGGGCAGTGGGCGCAGGGCGACGCCCAGGTGTCGGCGGCCCGGGAACTGCTGCCCGGCACCGCGACCGAGGAACAACTGGCCTCGCTGGACGCGGTGTCGGCGTACCTGGCGGTGCTGAGCCCGGCGGCGGACCGGATGGCCCGCTGCGCCGAACTCGCCCGCTGCGCGGCGGAGCGGGCGGAGCGCGTCCCGGTGCCCGCGGTCGTCTGCCAGGCCTGGTACATCCTCGGCTTCGCCGGGCGCGACCACGACCTCACCGAATCCGACGCGTGCTTTCGCCGGGCCCTGGACTGCGCGGTGGAGCACGAGCTGACGGCCTGGCGCAACTACGCGCTGATCGGCCTCGGCGGCAACGCCTGGCTGGCGCGGGCCGACGCCGGACCGCTGGAGCGGGCACACCGGGAGCTGCTGCGGGGAGGCGCGATCACGCTCGCGCAGAACACCACCGCCGTCCTCGGCCTGCACAGGGTGCTGACGGCCGACTTCGAGCGGGCGGAGGAGGAACTCGACGCGTGTCTGGCCGAGAACAGGGTGCGGCGGCTCGTCACGGTGACGCACTACGAGCTGATGGCCAGGGTCGTCCTCGCCGCGCACCGCGGACGGCGCGAGGAGATGCAGTCCGCGCTCGCGGAGTTCACCCGGCACGGTGGTGACGAGTCGGGCGAGGCGTTGCTGGTGCACGGGCTGGGGCGCGCCTTCTGCGCGCTGCTGGAGGAGGACCGGGAGGCGGCGGAGCTCGACATGGCGCACGTCGCGGCGGAACAGGGGCGCGGGCAGCACCCCTTCCACCTCGACGGGCACCATGGTCTGGGGCCGCTGCTCGACGTGCTCGCCGGCCGGGCCGACGGGGAACGTCTGCGGAAGGTGGCCGCCACCGGCGCCGGCGGGATGCGGTGGAACCGCCAGTTCGTCGCGCTGGCGGAGGCCGTGCTCGCCGGGCGGCGCGGGGACGTGGCGGGCGCCGACGAGGCGATGCGCCGGGCCGAGGCGGCCTCGGGGCCCTTCCGCATGGCGCGGTGCCTGGGGCTGCGGCTGGTCGCCGAGCCGGCGGCGGCCGAGGGCTGGGGCCGGCCGCGGGACTGGCTGCGCGAGGCCGAGGAGTACTTCCACCAGGCGGACGTGGGTCCGGTGGCCGGTGCCTGCCGGACGATGCTCCGGCGGCTCGGTGAGCCGGTCCGGCAGCGCCGCACGGGCACCGACCGGATCCCCGAGGCACTGCGCAGACTCGGCGTCACCGTACGCGAGTTCGAGGTGCTGGAGATGATGCCGGACAAGCCCAGCAACAAGGCGCTGGCGGCCCGGCTGCACATCTCGCCCCGTACGGTCGAGAAGCACGTGGCGAGCCTGTTGCAGAAGACGGGAGTGCCGGACCGCGGCGCCCTGGTCGACCACGCGAGGGAACTGCTGTCACGGGCTTGAGCCGTCGCACCGCCCGTGATCCGTGGGCGGTGCGACGGCCCGGCGGGCGCGCCGGACCGCCGGGCGCGCCGTGTCCCTCCCCGCGTCGGGCGGCGTCCGGGCTCTCCGCGCCGAATCTGGGTCGCCCTTACCCATGTGTGCGGGGGCGGCGCGCTCGGATGATGCCGGTGTCGCGACGGCGCGGCGACTCATGACGCGCAGAGAGGGGACCACCGTGGAACTGGGCGAGCCGACGCTCTTCCACCCGGCACCGGGTGGAGGAACGGACACGATGTCACCCGGACCGCCGGCGGGTGCCGTGCCCGGCAGCCGGCCGGTACCCCGGCACCGGACGCCGCACCGGCCGGACCGGGCGGCCCGGCCGGTCCTGCCCGGCGGGCCGCCCCGGTCGGACGTACTCGACCTCGCGCTCTGGGCTGCGTGCGCCACTCCGCGGCTCCCGGTGCCCGGTGGTGGCGGGGAGCGGCAGATCGTCGCACCGGGGCCCCGGCCCACGCCGCGGCCCATGCTCCGGCCCCGCGACGACGCGCTCGCCAGGGCGCGGGACGCCGTCCGCAGCGCGCGCGAGCGGCAGTTGCGCGGCCGGTACGCGGAGGCGACGGTCCTCGCGGACGCGGCGCTGGTGTGGGCGCGGCGGGCCGGGGCGGAACCGGAGAGGACCGCCGCGCTGCGCGTCCTGGGGGTGTCCTTGTGGCAGGGCCCCGAACCGGCGGCCGCCGCGGCCCACCGCATCCGGGCCCTGCTCGCGGAGCACGGCGCCGGGCGGCCCGCCGCACGTCTGGCGCTGACCGGCCCTCTCGCGGTGCTGTACGGGATGCGGGAGCGCTGGGCCCCGGCCCGTGGCGCCCTGGACCTGACCCGCGCCACGGCGATGGAACTCGATCCCGAGGGAGGCGCCCTGCTGCTGTCCGTCCTGACGGCCCGGGTCGAGTCGCTGGCCGGCCGGACCCGGCAGGCCGCCCGTCTCCTGCGGACGGCGGCGGACGCGGCGGACGTCCTAGGTGTCGGCCCGCTGCGGGACGCGGTGCGCTGGGCGGGCGTACGGCTGCTCGGCGACGCGGGCCGGTACGGGGAGGCGGCGGAGTGGATCCCCGGGCCCGTTCCGCACGCTCCCGCGGCGGGCCGGGACGGGGACGGCCGGGCGGCGTGGCCGGGGAACGCTGACCGAGCGGCGGGGACCGTGGCGCGGATCGCGGCGGTCCGGGGGGACGCCGGGGAAGCCTCGGTCCTCGCGGACCTCGCGCTGGAGGCCGCGGCGGCGAGCGACTCCCCGGTCGCCCAGGCCATGGTCCGGCTGGACCAGGCGGAGGTGTTCAGGCTGACGGGGCGCCGGGACGAGGCGCGCCGCGCCGTCTGCCTGGCCGGCGGCGACTTCGCCCGGAAGGGACACGTACCCGGCGTGAGCGACGCGGCGGCGCGGCACGCGGCGCTGGCATCGGCGGCGTTGCCGTTCCCGTCGGCGTCGGCGTCACCGCCGACCTCGCCGTCGCCGTCACCGCCGACCTCGCCGTCGCCGTCACCGCCGACCTCGCCGTCGCCGTCGGGCGTGCCCGGCGGCTGACCTCGATCCGGAACGCCGACAGGGGCCGCTGCCGTACGGGCAGCGGCCCCTTCCCCCGCCCCCGGGAACTGAGCGCGGTGGGCGAGCCCGAGCCGACTCCGGCGACTCAGCGCGCCCTGAGGGCTCAGCGGGCGGCCCCGGACGCGCCCGAGGGGCAGGAGGCCTGTCGGCCTTGCCTGCCCCTCAGGGTTCACATCCGGTCCCGTACCCGGGACATGGCCCCGGCTCCGGTGGCCACGAGCCGTCCTGCTAGAGACTGATGGGGGACGGCGTCGTCGTGGCGGTGGTCGTGATGATGGAGAAGATGGTCGCCGTCGGGGCCAGATCCTGCGCCGCGGACTCCGCCAGCTCCTCCGCGTCCACGAAGGTCTGGTACCCGTCGATGAGTTCGTGAGCGTTCACCTGGGGGCTCCTCCTCGTCCGTGGCGGAATCAGCAGGTGTGCTCGGCGGTGAGCGAGATGGTCACGCCGATGGTGACGCAGACGGTGGTCGACTGCTGGTCGGCGACGTCGGCGACCGACTCCGCGGCGAGCTCCTCGACGTCGGTGTAGGCGGTGAAACCGTCCATCAGGTTCTGAGCGGACATGAGCGTCTCCTTCTCTCGGGGTTACTGGGTTTCCGAATGTCTCGGGGTGTTCCGGGATGTCCCGCGGATGTTCTGCGTCCGTCCCCGGCTGTTCCGGGATCGCCCCGGGTTCTTCTGCACCAAGAAGTTGTCATCTTTCGTGACACTTGAAGTCACGGAGCTACTCGCCGTCGGGTTCGATACCGCCGGCTAGTAGGTGATCGTGGGTGTCGCGGTCTCGGGAATCGAGATGGTGAAGATGGTGGTCGTCGGCAGGAGGTCCGCCGCCGCGTCGGCCGCCAGCTCCTCGGCGTCGACGAACAGGCGATAGCCCTGGACGAGATCGTCAGCGTTCACGCGTCGCCTCCTGTGAGTGAGCGGGTCAGCAGCCGGCCTCGTAGGTGGCCGTGACGACGCTGATGCTGATGAGGCTGATGGTGAGCGGCGACTGCTGCTCGGCGGCGTCGGCGACCGACTCCGCGGCGAGCTCCTCGACGTCGGTGTAGGCGGTGAAACCGTTCATCAGGTCCTGCGTGGACATGAGCGTCTCCTTGTCGACGGTGAAGCGGGGACCCCTGCCGGTGCGTCACCGGCGAGGCCATGACTCAGTTCTACGGTCACCGTGCACGCTTGTCAAGCAATGTGACTAACCTTGTCATGTACGATGGTTCCCTAGCGTTCTCACCAGTCATGGAAGCTGCCTGCCGTTCAGGTGACGGTCCGGACCCCGGGGTCCCGGGAGGCGCCGTAAGCTACTTCCACCCCTTGACACGACGCGGAATGGACGGCGGATGGAACTGTTGGGCCAACCGGAGTTCGGCCGGCTGCTGCGCAGGCTGCGGGCCGAGCGGGCGTTGTCACAGGCGGACCTGGTGGGCGCCAAGGTCTCGGCGAGCTACGTCTCACGTCTGGAGTCCGGCGACCGCGCGGTGACGCCCCAGGCGGCGACACACCTGGCGGAGCGCCTCGGTGTCGCGATCGACGTCTTCCAGGTCGCCGCCGGCGCGGCGGACAGCGACCGGGCGCCCGCCTTCCTCGCCGCCGCGATCACGGCGCTCGACGACGGCGCGCCCGACGAGGCCGTACGGCTGCTCACCACCTGCGCCGCCCTGCCCGACGTGTCCGCGGACCACTCCTGGCAGGTGCTGTGGTACCTGGCCCGGGCCCACGAGCGGCTCGGCGACGTGCGCGCGCGGCGGGACGCCCTGGAACGCCTGCGCCCGGTCGCCCGGGAGGCCGGCATCACCCACCTCCGGGTACGGACCCTGGCCGCGCTGTCCGGCTGCGACCGGGTGCTCGGGGAGACGGAGAGCGCGATCGCGTGGGCGCGTGAGGCGCTGACGGTGGCCGAGGGCGCGGCGAGCGCCGACCAGGCGGAGGCGCTGCTGGCCCTCGCCGCGGCGGAGGTGGCGGCGGGGCGGCTCGGTGAGGCGGAGGAGCACGCCGGTCTGCTGCTGGAGCGGGCCGGGGAGATGTCCGGGGCCCGGCGGGCCCGCGCGCTGCGGACGGCCGCGGCGGTTCACGCGGCGCGCGACGCGCACGACCGGGCGCTGCCGCTGCTGGAGGAGGCACTGGGCTTCGCGGACGCGCGCGGCGACCTGCTGCTGTGGGCCCGGCTGCGCCTGGCGGCCGTGGCCGCGCACGTCGAGGTACGGGGCACGGTGACGCAGGAGGCGGAACGCTGGTGCCACGAGGCGGAGACCGCGCTCGCCATGATGGACGGGGCCGGACACCTGTCCGAACTGCGGTCCGTGCAGGCGCGGATCGCGTTCCGCCGGGGTGACGTCGAGGCCGCGGCCGGCCTGTGCCGCGAGGCGCTCGCCGAGTCCGGCACGATGAGCCACCAGGACCGGGTGCGCACCGAGATCCTGTTGCACGAGGCTGAGCTGGCGGCCGGTGCGGGCGAGTCCGCGGCGGCCGAGCTGCGCCGGATCGCCGAGGAGGCGACCCGTTCCGGCAGCCTCGCCCTCGCCACGCGCGCGTGGAAGGCCCTGGCGGAAGCGGCGGTGAGATGAGGGGGTCCCTGGCAGCGGGGAACGAGACCAACCGCCGGGCAGCGGGGGCCGGCAGTCGCCGGTCGCGTCACCGGCCGTGGGCCGCGCACACCCGGACGGCGTCCCAGCCCGCCTCCGCGTCAGGGCTCTCCGCGGCGTCCGTCGCCTCCGAGACCAGGTCGAGGTAGGTGAGCAGCTGACCGTGCCACGCCACGTACGCGGCGAAGTCGTGGGCGTGGGTGAGCGTGCGCAGGGCGACCGCCCGGCGGGCGGCGGCCGGGGAGGGCTGTCTGCCGTAGTGGTCCAGGAAGGCCCTGGCCAGGGCGACGTGGTCGGCGGGGCCGCAGATCCCCCGGCGGTGTCCGGCGGCCATCTCGGCGAACTCGGCCAGCTGCCAGGCGACGTCGAACTCCCATGAGCCGCCCGTGAGTTCCTCTCCCGTCAGCAGTACCGCGCGGGTCGGTCCCTTCGGCAGGACGAGCGAGCCGAGGGCCGGGCCGCCGTGCAGCAGGACGCGCGGGCCCGGGCCGTGGGCCGCGCTCTCGCTCCACTCGGCGATCCGCCGCAGCCGTCGTTCCCCGAGACGGGAGCGGGCCGCCGTGTGCAGACGCGGTGCCGCGGCGGGGCCGGACCCGGTGGCCAGCCACCGCAGGAGCCGGGCCGGCGCCGGCGGCGGGCCGTGCGCCCCTTCGGGCGCGGGCCGGGCGTGCAGCTTGCGCAGGGTCGCTCCGAGACCGCGGACGGCGTCGCGCACGGCGGCCTGGGCGCGCGGTGCCGGATCGCGGACGACCGCGGCGGCGGAATGGGTGCCGGGCGCGGGATAGCGGAGCACGCCCGGCTGTCCGGGGTCGGGGGTGGCCAGGGCGAGGCCGACCGGGGCGCCGGCGGACGCCGTGCGCACCGCCGCGGCGCCGCGGGCGTCGGGCAGGGGCAGCGGGGCCTCGCGGGCCGGGCCGGGGCGGCGGGCCCACACGTATCCGCCGGTGGGTGCCGTCAGGACGGCGGTGACGATGTGCCGGGTGCCCAGTTCGCGGGCCAGGCGCTCGTCCGGTGCCACCCGGATACCGCTGCCGGGGGCGATGTCAGACCGCGCGGGCATGAGGCGTCCCTTCCGTTCGCCGGACGGCGCCCCGGTGGCGTGCCATCAGATCGAGCAGTGCGGGCAGCGGGGCCGCCGCCGAGGCGTCGTCGCGGCCGGTGGAGGCGCTGCGGCCGGGGTGCGGCGGCGCGACGGTGACGTTGTCGTACCCCTCCAGCGTCCTGAGGTGGCCGCGGTAGGCCGGGCCCGCCTCGGCGCCGGGCGGGAGCGCGGGGGCGATGCCGATGACCGCCCGGGTGCACTGGAGTGCCATGAGGACGGGGGTGTCGGCCAGCCCCTGGGCGAACCGGCCGATGAAGTGCAGTCCCGCCGGATGCACGGCCACCGCGTCGGGCCACTGGGCGAGTTCCACGTGGTCGACGGGCGGCACCGACGGGTCGGCGGTACCCGGCCAGACGTCCAGCAGCACCTCGCTGCCCAGGATCGCTCCGAGGGCGGCCCTGCTGACGAACCGTTCGGCGCTGCGGGTGACGGCGAGGCGGACCTCGGTGGCGGGGCGGGTGACGCGCAGCCAGTTCAGCCAGAACGGCAGGAAGGCCACGCTGAGCGCGCCCGTGCCGAACAGCAGCAGCCGTGACGGCGCCGACGCCGGGTCGCCGGCGGGCGCCGCGGAATGCTCGCGTCGGGTGCCGGCCGTCTCGTCCCGCGTTCCGCTCGTCCGCTGTCCCTGTTCAGCCATGGTGTTCCTCCACCGCCGTGAACACGTCCTCCAGGTCAGTCAGCGCCTCCTGCACGCCGTGGGTGAAGTGGACGCCGCCGACGTTGAGGATCACCTCGTCGATGCCGGCCTCGCGGTGCCGGGCCAGTTCGCGGGCGATGTGCGCGGGGTCGCCGTAGACGAACACTCCGGCGTCGACCAGTTGCTTGGCCTTGACGGACAGCTCGTCCTCGGCGCGTACGGTCAGGCCCGCGCGGCGCAGCATGTCCAGGTAGTGCGGGGCGGACAGGTGGGCGGCGAGGACGGTCCCGGCGATGCGGGCGGGGTCGCGTCCCGGGCGGTCGACGGCGAGGTGGACCACGGTGGCCACCCGAGGGGGCCGCCGGTCGCCCGCGCCGTCCCGCAGCGCGGGGACGAGGGTGTCCCGCACGTACGCGGCGGGGGTGAGCCAGGTGATGGCGACGTCGGCGACGGGGGCGGCGGACCTGGCCATGGCGGGGCGCAGCACGCCCGCGCCGACCTCGACGGCCGGGTGCGGGCGGGTGGGTGTCAGCGCGGTGCGCAGGTGGTGGTACTCGCCCGCCAGATCGGCCGTCCCGCCGTCGAGCAGGGTGCGGGCGGCGGTGAGGAACTCGGCGGCCGCGGTGCGCGGGCTGCGGTAGGGCGTGCCGCGCAGCGAGGCCACGAAGCCGGGGGTGGCGGTGCCGTAGCCCATGACGACGGGGCGGCCGGTGATCAGTGCCAGGGAGCGGGCCTGGACGGCGGCGTCGTAGGGGGTGCGCAGCGCGGTCAGGGAGACGCCGGTGCCGACCGGCAGGCGCAGTCCGCGTCCGGCGAGGTGGGCGAAGAGCTGGAGGGCGTCGAGGCGCAGTGACTGCCCGGTCCACAGGCGGCGGGCGCGGCGCCGGGACGCCAGTTCGGCGTAGGGCAGGGCGTCGTCGACGCAGTCGGGCTGGAGCGGGATCATCACGGCGGGTCTGGCCCGCGGGGAAATGGCCATGACAGGGTTCCAATCGTCGTTCAGCGCCCGGCGGTCACGCGTGGCTGTGCCGGGGCCGGCGGGCTCGTTCGCGTCCGTGAGGGCCGTCCGGGCGCGGGGGCCGCCGTGGGTGCGGGCGTCGGTGCGGACGTCGGTGCGGGCAGCACCTCGCGGGGGGAGGTGACGTTGTGGGCCGGGTCGGCGGGGTCGGCGCCGGCTTCGAGGAGGCAGTCGTGGACGGCCCGCTCCCGGCTGCGGGCGGTGGGGTCGAGGGCGTGCTCGACGAGTCCGGCGGCCAGGGCGGCGGCCCGGTGTTCGCCGAAGCTGACCCGGCGCATACCGGGGCGTGCGTCGTCGGGTTCCCAGGCCGCCCCGACGCCGGGGGCGAGTCGCCGTACGAAGGCGGAGACGGGGCCGCCGATTCCGGGAAGGCTGCGGGCGGCGTCGGCGAGGAGCTCCGCCGCGTCCCAGCTCTCCGGGCCGAGGTAGACGACGCAGGCGTCCTGGCGGGGGTAGCCGGTGCGGGAGGAAAGGATCTTGGCCCGGTACGGGAGCTGTTCGCCCTCCAGAAGGCCCAGCACGTCCGCCCAGACGCGCGGTGCCGCCTCGGGGCCGGTGACGTGCAGATAGACCCGGAGGGTGCCGGTGGGGCGGACGCGGGCGGGCACGCTGCCCTCGCACAGGAAGAAGCCGGGGGACACGGCGGGGCGGGCGGCGTCCAGGCGGACCGCAACGCGGCCGGAGGTCCCGGCGCGGATGGTGTCCACGCGTTCCCGGGGCACCGTCACCCGGACGCCGTCCAGCACGACGGGGACGCCGGACTCGTCGCCGTCGCCGAGGAGTTCGACGACGCGGGTGACGTGCCGGTGCGGCATGGCCTCGCGCAGCCGGGCCTCGAGGGCGGGGTCCGGCAGCGACCTGGGGGCAGGCGCCCCCGTGTCGTCGTCGGTGCGGCCCATGTGGTGGCGGCGGTAGAACGCGGCGGCGAGCGCGGCGCGCAGGGCGCGCGGGTCGTCGGCGGTCACCTCCCGTCCGGAGGTCACGGCGCTCGTGGCGCCGGCGCCGACGGTGGTCTCGTCGAGGATCCGCAGGACCGAGGGGGCCAGCGAGGCGGGTGCGGTGGTGTTCATGCCTGGGTTCCCTCCCAGCCGAGTACGGATACGAAGGCGTCCGGGGCGAGCAGGGCGGTGCGGCCGATGCCGGCGGCGGCGCGTTCGGCGGCGCCCAGGCGCGCGCTGCGCTCGGCCGAGGCGAGGAGCCGGTCGAGCAGGTGCCAGCCGGCGAACGCGGTGGCCCGTACGAGCAGGTCCGGGTCCTGTGCGACGGCGTCGGGCCGCGCCTTCGTGTAGCCGTCGTGGAAGGCGCCGATCAGCGGGGTGACGCGGGCCAGTTCGGCGGTGCCGGTGGCGACGACCTCGTCGTGCGAGACGGGCTCCCCGGGTGAGCGGTGCAGGCCCGCGGGCATCTTGAGCACCGCCCGGTGGAGCCATTCACCGGCGAAGCCTCCGAGGTCGCGGGCGGGATCGCCGAGGCGGAACTCCTCCCAGTCCGTCAGCAGCACGGTCCCGTCGGGCGCGGTGAGGAACTGGTCCAGGCGCAGGTCGCCGTGGATGGGGGCGCGGGGTGCGCGTGCCTCGTCGGCCCTGAGGCCGCGCAGCGCCTCGTGCAGCGCGCTGTCGCCCTGCAGCAGCCGCCACGCCTCCAGGGCCCCGGCGCTCGCCCGGGTGTAGAGGGCCCACGGCAGGGCCCGCAGGTGGCCGAGGGGCGGCAGGGGCGGCGGCGCGTCCTCGATGCCCTCGCGGTCGGCGGGCCGCAGGGCGTGCAGCGTGGCGACGATCCGGCCGGCCCGCCGTGCGAGGGCGGTGTCGAACGCGTCGCGGGCGGCCAGGTCGCTGCCCGGGGACGCGTCCTGCACCAGGTCGAAGGCCAGGAGCCGGGCCGTCTCGTCGGAGCCGATCAGACGGGGGCGGGGAAGGTGGTGGGCACCGTCGGCCGTGGCCTCGGCCACGGCCCGTTCGAAGCGGAGCACCCTGCGGAAGCGGCGCAGCGACTCAGCGGCCTCCCCGCCGATGCGCTTGACGAAGACCGGGCGGCCCAGGGTGGTGGTGCCCGCCCAGTTGTCGTTGCGGCCGGGGAAGGCGCTGACCGTCTCGGGGGTCAGGGTCCCCGCTCCCAGGCGCTCCAGGAGGCCCGGTACGGCGGGGAAGTCGGACAGGTCCGCTGGGGCGATCCGACGGCGGGCGTGCTCGTCCGTCCTCGCCATGGTGTCGACTGTCATGACGGGACCGTAGCGCCGCCCCTCCCCAGCGTGTCAAGAAAGACGACAGGCTTGACATGAAACTTGACAAGGACGGGGTGTGATCGGGTATCACAGTCGGTGCCCCCCGCGGTCTCCCGCCGCGGAGGCCGGCGACCCGACGGAGGAGCAGCCATGTCGGCCCATCAGATGACCCCAGAACCCCCGCGTCCTCGTCTGCGCGTGCTGCGCCAGGTGGCCCGGGACACCAGGAACACCGTCCCCGCCATCCTCCTGGCCCTGGCCGCGACCGGCGCGACGCTGACCGTGCCCCTGGTGGTGCGCCGTATCGTCGGCGGCTTCTCCCAGCAGCATTCCGTGACAGGTTCTGTCATGCTGATGACCTCGCTCGCGCTGGCCGGCGCGGTGGCGTCGGCCCTCTCGTCGTTCTGCCTGGCGCGGGCAGGCGAGTCCATGGTGCTGACCGTCCGGCAGCGGGTGGTGGCCCACGCGATGCGCCTGCCGCTGTCGGGTGCCCGCAGGGTCGGCTCGGGCGAACTGGTCGCCCGGGTCACGTCGGACTCCGGTCAGCTGCGCTCGGTGGTCGACATCGGCGTCACCCAGCTGCCGATGGCCGCCCTCACGGTGACCGCCACGCTGATCATCATGGGTCTGCTCGACTGGGTGCTCCTGCTCGTCGTGCTGGGCACCTTCTCGGCGGCCGGGCTGGCGATCACCGTGTTCATCAAGGGCATCCGGCGCAGCACCGCCGCCCAGCAGGAGGCGCTCGGCGAACTCGCGCAGCGTTTCACCTCCGCGCTCGGCGCCCTCGCCACCGTCAAGGCCTGCCGCGCGGAGGCCCAGGTCACGGGGGCCATCGACGCGGACGCCGCGACGGCCGCCGGGTCCGCGGTCGCCGCGGCCAGGCGTCAGGCGTTCGTCACCCCCATCATGGGGCTCGGCCAGCAACTGGCCCTGATCGGAGTGGTGCTGGGCAGCGGGGCCCGGCTGGCCTCCGGCTCGCTCAGCATCGCCGAGTTCGCCGCGTTCCTGCTGTACCTGCTGCAACTCGTCGCCCCGCTCACCCTGGTGGCCAGCGGCATCGCGCGGCTCCAGCTCGGCTTCGCCGCACAGTCGCGGATCGAGGACGTCCTCGCCGAGGGGACCGAGGACACGGTCCACGGGCCGCACCCGCACCAGGGACCCCGCCGCACACCGGCCCCGGACCCCGGCGGCCGCTCGGACACCTCCACGAGCCCCGTCGCCCTCGTCACCCCCGGCGCGCCCGCCGGCTCGGGCGACCCAGCCGGGCCCGCGATCGAGTTCCACCAGGTGACGTTCAGCCACGACGGGACCCGGCGGGCCGCCGACGGCCTGTCCTTCACGGTGCCCCGGCTCGGGATCACCGCGCTCGTCGGCCCCTCGGGGGCCGGGAAGACGACGGCGCTGAACCTGGTGGAGCGCTTCCTCGTGCCCGAGAGCGGCGCCGTCCGGGTCCTCGGCCGTGACACCACCCGCTGGCCGCTGGCCGAACTGCGCGGCCGTGTCACCTACCTCGACCAGGCGTTCACCCTCCTCGAAGGCACCGTCAGGGACAACCTGCTGCTCGGCCGCACCGCACCCGCCTCGGACAACAGTCTGTGGGAGGCGCTGCGCGCGGTGGGACTCGACGAGGCGGTCGCCCTCCTGCCCCAGGGGCTCGACACCACCGTGGGCCGCGGCGACGACCTCTCGGGCGGCCAGCGGCAGCGGCTGGCGCTCGCCCGTGTCCTGCTCACCGACGCCCCGGTGGTCCTCCTGGACGAACCGACCTCCCAGCTCGACAGCATCAACGAGAACCGGCTGCGCGAGGTGGTCGACCGCCTGTCCCGGGACCGCGCGGTGGTCGTCGTGGCGCACCGCATCTCGACCGTCCGCCAGGCCCAGCACATCGTGGTCCTGGACGAGGGCCGCTGCCTCGACGCGGGCCCGCACGACCGGCTCCTCGACCGCTGCGGCATGTACGCGGAGCTGGTCCGGGGCCAGCGGCTGGGACTGCGGGTGGGCGCGGGTGTCTGACACGACATACGTGCCGTCCGCGCCCGCGAACGCCACCGGCCGGGACACAACCGGTCGGAACACCACGGGCCGGGACGCCACCGGCCGCCTCCGGCGGTTCACGCTGCCCAACGGCCTGCGGGTGGTGCTCGCGCCCGAACAGGGCACCGGCGTCTGCGCCGTCGGCCTGCGCTACGGCGTGGGGTTCCGCTCGGACCCGCCGGGCCGGGCCGGGCTCGCGCACCTCCTCGAACACCTGATGTTCCGCAGACGCCCCGGCACCCCCGGCGGCGCCGAACACGCCGGCGGCTACGCCAACGCGGCCACCGGCCAGGACTCCACCGACTTCCACCAGGTCGTCCCCGCCGGGATGCTGCCCGGCGCGCTGGCCGCGGAACGCGACCGGATGGCGGGCCCCCTACCGAGCGCGGCGGCGCTCGCCACCGAGCGGGACGTCGTCGCCGAGGAGATCCGGCGCAACGTCACCGGCCGCCCGTACGGCGGATTCCCCAAGTCCCTGCTGCCCCCGCTGCTCTACCGCCACTACGCGCACACCCACGACGGCTACGGCGACACGGCGGCGCTCGCCCGGGTCACCCCGGAGGAGTGCCGCGACTTCTTCCACCGGCACCACACCCCCGGCAACGCCGTCCTCACCGTCGTCGGCGCCTTCGATCCCGAGGCCGTACGGCGGCTGGTCCGGCGGCGGTTCGGCGACCTTCCGGCGCGGACGCCACCCCCGGAAACCGCCCCGCCCGAGCCGGAACTCGTCAGTGACCGGTACGGCCGGCACACCGACCCGCTGGCCCCGCTGCCCGCCGTCTGCGTCGGCTACCGGCTGCCCGACCCCACCGCCGACCTGACCGGCTACCTCGCCCACGTGCTCCTCGCGGCCCTGGTGGAACAGCGCCTGCGCGTCAGGCTGGTGACGCGCGAGAACACGGCGGTGGCGGTGACGGCCGGCTGCGGACTCGTCGGCGGGGCCTTCGCCGCACGCCACCCGGTCACCCTCACCTGCACCGTCACCCACACCGAGGCGACCGGCACGGCCGAGGTCGTCGGCGCCCTCGACACCGAGCTCGCCGCGCTGGCGGCCCACGGCCCGGCCCCCGACGAACTCCTCATCGTCGCCAACCGGTGGATCGGCGCCCTGCTGCGCCACCACGACGCACCGCACGTCCGGGCACGTTCCCTCGGCGCCTTCGAACTGCTCCACGCCGACGCGACCCTTTACACACGCGTCCCCCGCCTGCTGGCCACGACCACGCCCGCCGCCGCGGCCGAAGCCGCACGACGGCTGCGCGACGCGCACCGCGCCGTCCTCACCCTGCGACCCCGGGACCGCCGCACCCCCACCCCGCTCCCCCACCGTGAGGTCCTCGGATGACGACCGGCAGGACGATCAGCACCGCCGTGGGTTCGGGCGACCGCCGCACCGGCCGCGTACGGCCTCACATCGCCGCCCCTGCTCCGCAGCCACCGCAACTCCCGCTGAGCGCGGACGCCCGCCTCCCCAACGGCCTGTGGGTGACCGCCGTGCGGCTGGCGACGGTGGCCCGCGTCGAGGTGCGGCTCACGCTGCCCCTCGGTCCCGGAGGTCCGGCCCCGGCAGCGGTGCACTCCGCGCGTGCGGCCGTCCTCGCCGCCTGTGTGCTGCGCGGCGTCACCCGGGCGGACGGCACCCCCGTCGAGACCGCCCTCGGGAGGATCGGCGGCGACGTCGTCCCGCTGGTGGGCGGCGGCTGCCTGGCCCTGCGGGGCGGCGTGCTGGCGGACGGTCTGGACGTGCTGCTGCGCACCCTGGCCGACGCGCTGTCCTCCCCGGAGCGCCCGGAGACCGAGGTGACGGCCGCGCGCACCGTACTGGGCGGTCAGACGGCCGTGGCCCGGACGCGTCCCGCCGTGGCCGCCCACGCCCTGCTGTGCCGGCACGCCCCCGGCTGGGCGGGAGACCCGCAGGAGCCGCCGGCGCCCGAGCTGATCGCCGCGGTCACGCCCGCCCAGGTACGGGAGTCGCACGCCCGGATACTCGTGCCGGCGCGCGCACGGCTCGTCCTGGTCGGCGACCTGGACCCGGAAGCGGCCGTGCACACCGTCCGGGAGGCTTTCGCGGGGTGGTCCGCCGACGACGCCCCGGGACCGGCCGTACGGCGCAGGAACGAGGGCTCGGATGCGGGCCCGGGCAGGGGCGGGGGCGGGGGATCGGAGGCGGGCGTGGACGCGGGGTCTGCGGGCTGGGACAAGGGCTCGGATGCGGGCCGGGACAAGGGCTCGGACGTGCCTCGCCCGCACTCGCCCGGCGACGGCTCCTCCCCGGTCCGGACGATCGGGCTGCATCCCGCGGTACGGGAGGGCACCGCGCAGGTACGGCTGTGCGCCGCGCGCGACGACGAACCGCTCACCCCGGCCCTGCGCCTGGCGGCCCTCGTCCTCGGCGGTCACGCGGAGTCCCGGCTCGTCGCCCGCCTGCGGCAACGCCACGGGTACACGTACGCCGTCCGGTGCCGGCCGGAGCCCTGGCCGCCGGAGGGCCCGGCGACGGTGACGCCGTCGTGGCAGGCGGATCCCCTTCCTCCGCCCGCTCCGTCACCGGGCCACCGTCTGCTCGTCGAGGCGGACACCGCGCCCGGCAAGGCCCACGCCCTGCTGGAAGCGCTGGGCGAGGAGCTGGCCCGGATGGCGGCGGATCCGCCCTCCGCCGCCGAAGTGGCCCTGGCCCTCGCCCACTTCACCGGCGCCTCGCTGACCACGTGGGCGACCCAGGCGGGCCTGGCGGACGCGCTGGCCCATCACCTCGGGCCACGGCAGCCCGCGGGTCCGGCACACCTGTGGGAACTGGTCGAGGACCTGCGCCGCGCTCCGGCCGACGCCGTCGCGGCCGCCGGCGCCGCCTTCCGCCCCGCCCGGTTCACGGGTGTGGTGATCGGCGCGGAGGGTCCGCCGCCCGCGACGAGCCGTCACTGGACGTTCGGCCAGGTGCGCGAAGCGGGCGGCTGAGCACCGGATTCCGCACGCCGCCGGGCGGTTTCCGCACGCGCCCGGGCCCCCTGTACGCGCCCGGAACCGCCCGGCGGCGTGCCCGGGCGGTTCCGTACCCTGTCCGCGCGCGTCCTCAGCCGGCGTAGGTCTCGAACTCGGCGACCTTCGGCGTGCCGGACGAGCTGGTGATCTCGAAGGTGATCTTCCGCAGGGAGGTCTGCGGGACGTCGATGGCACCGGCCCCGCTGCCGGAGGCCAGGACGGCCCCGGTGTCGGCGTCCAGGACCCTCCAGGAACCGATCGTGCCCGCGGAGCCGGAGGCCTCCTCGACGGCGATGGCGGAGACGGTGGTGGCGGAGCCCCACTTGATCGAGACGGAACCGGTCGAACCGGCCGGCGACCAGTAGGTGTTCAGGTCACCGTCCCTGACGTTGCCGTAGCTCGTCCCGTCGGCCTTGCTGGAGCCGTCGGAACCGGCCCCGATGCTGAGATTCGTCCCGCTGGGCTGGGTCGGGTCCGGCGTCGGGTCGGTCGGGTCCGGCGTGGGGTCCGTCGGGTCCGGCGTGGGGTCGGTCGGGGTCTGCGGCGAACAGTTGCCGTCCGAAACCTTCAGCCCCTTGCCGGCGCCAGCCGTCCGGCTCACGATCTCCGGTACGCAGGCGGCCCCGTCCAGGGTGTACGCGTAGGGGATGCTGACGGTGGTGTTGGACCGCGGGTCCGGTCCTGCGGGGTTGTTGTCCTCGCCGGGTTCGGACCAGGTCACGTTGTCGAACGTGTTGCCACTGACCTGCCAGTAGCCGGCCGCGTCGGTGTAGAAGGTGCCGAGGACGTCCTTGGAGTCCTTGAAGTAGTTGTTGTCCACCCTGGCCCTGGCACCGGCGCGGGAGTTGATGCCTGACTTGGTGAGGCCCACGTAGTAGTTGTTGTAGATGTGGGCGATGCCGCCGCGCAGCAGGGGCGCACGGGAGTCGATGTTCTCGTACAGGTTGTGGTGGAACGTGACGAAGCCGTTCGAGCGGTCGCTCTCGCTCGAGCCGATGAGGCCGCCGCGGCCGGAGTTGCGCAGCGTGCTGTAGGACAGCGTCACGTACTGGGTGTTGTCCTTCATGTCGAAGAGGCCGTCGAAGCCCTCCGACTCCCCGCCCGACGCCTCCAGGGTGGCGTGGTCGACCCAGACGTTGCGGACGTCGCTCTCCATGCCGATGGCGTCTCCGCCGTTGGAGGTCGGTGAGCCCGACTTCTTGACGTTCCGCACGGTCACGTTCTGGATGACGATGTTGCTGGACTCCCTGATGTGGATGCCCAGTTGGTCGAAGACCGCTCCGTTACCGACGCCGACGATGGTGACGTTGCTGATCTGCTTGAGCTCGATCTTGTCCTCTGCGGTGCTGCAGCTGTTCCCCGACACCTTGCTGGTGTTGCCGTGGTTGATGGTGCCCTCGACCTGGATGGTGATCGGGGTGCTGCTGCCGGCCCGGCCGCAGAGGGCCTGGTGGATGGCCGTGCCGGTGGTGGCGCGGACGGTCTGTCCGCCCGCGCCGCCGGTGGTGCCGCCGTTCTGGGTCGCGTAGCCGGTGGCGCCGGTGGCCGCCGCCGACGCCTCGGGCGTCGACAGCGACAGCGCCGCGCCGGCCCCGGCCGCGAGCGCCAGCGTGGCGAGCGCCGCGTTGAGCCGCAGTGCGACTGGTCTCCTCATGGGTCGTCTCCTGTTCACGGGCCCTTATGCCATGATCATGACATCTTCAGGACGGGAAGCGGGATGGAAGGCAGGATGGAAAGCGCTTTCTCGCGGCGAGAATAGGGTGCGCTCCACCAGGCTGACAAGGTGCCGGACATCGACAGAATGCGCTTACCCTGAACCCGAGTTGGCGCCAGGCGCTCCGCGGGGCGGCCCACCGAGGCGGGCTACCCTGAGGCAGATGGAACGGCGTTCCGCCTGACACAATGCGGAACCTCGTTCCGACCAGCGAGGGAGAGCACCGTGGACGATCACCCGGCACAGGAGGGGCAGCCGAAGCGCCGCGTGCGCGCGGACGCGCAGCGCAGCATCGACACTCTGCTCAGCGCGGCCGCCGAGGTGTTCACCACGTCCGGCGTGGACGCCCCCGTACGCGAGATCACCGCCAGGGCGGGGGTCGGCGCGGGCACCCTCTACCGGCACTTCCCGCAGCGCTCGGACCTCATCGCCGCCGTCTTCCGCCACGAGGTCGACGGCTGCGCCGACGACGCCGCCTCCCTCGCGGCCCGGCGGGAGCCGGTGGAGGCGCTCACCCAGTGGCTGCGGCGCTTCTCCGGCTTCATCGCCACCAAGCGGGGGCTCAGTGCCGCCCTGCATTCCGGCGACCCCGCGTACGACAGCCTGCCCTCCTACTTCGAGCAGCGCTTCGTGCCTGTCCTCGGCGGACTGCTCGACACCGCGGCGCGGGCCGGCCACGTGCGCACCGACATCGATCCCGAGGATCTGCTGCGCGCGGTGGCCAATGTGACCCTGCCCGCCCAGGAGGACGGCGGCCACACCGCGCGCATGATCGCCCTGCTCGTCGACGGACTCCGCTACGGCGCCGGTACGGGGCCGGCTGAACGGCCGGGCGGCTGAGCAGGCCTCTTTGACGCGGACGCACACGGGGGAACTCGGCACCCAGCCGTGGTCCGGAGCCGCTCGCCGGGTGGCTCCGGACGAGGCGCCCGGTCACCGGCCGGCGCGGGGGCCGCGACGTCGAGGGTGCCGCTCACCCCGGCCGTTGTGACCTCCCCCACCCTTGAGGAGAACCACCAGGTCACCTACCGTGCAGACGTAAGACATCTTACGTTCCCCGCCGCCGACGGCACCGAAGGCGAGTGCGCCCGGCATCCTGGAGTCACCGTGCACCACCCCGCCCCCGACCCGTCGCCCTGGTACCGCCAGGTGGACCGCGGCCAGTGGAAGGCGTTCTTCGCCGCCTGGATCGGCTACGTCCTCGACGGCTTCGACTTCGTGCTGATCACCCTGGTGCTGACGGAGATCAGCGCCGACTTCCACCTGGACACGGTGGGGGCCGCGAGCCTCGTCTCGGCCGCGTTCATCACCCGCTGGCTCGGCGGAGCGCTGCTCGGCGCCCTCGGTGACCGTTTCGGCCGGAAGCCCGCGATGGTGGCCAGCATCCTGCTGTACTCGCTGGGCACCTTCGCCTGCGGGTTCGCCTGGGACTACACCAGCCTCTTCGTCGCCCGGCTCGCCATCGGCATGGGCATGGCCGGGGAGTACTCGGCCAGCGCCACGTACGTCATGGAGAGCTGGCCCGCGCGGATGCGGAACCGGGCCAGCGGCTTCCTGATCTCCGGCTACTCGGCGGGCGCCGTCCTCGCCGCCCAGGTCTACCAGTGGGTCGTGCCCGCGCTCGGCTGGCGCTGGATGTTCTACATCGGCCTGGTGCCGATCGTGATCGCGCTGTGGATGCGCCGCGCGCTGCCCGAGGCCGCCGACTGGGAGACCTCGGTCGCCACGCGCGAACAGCGGCCCAGCCCCTTCGGGCCGCTGTTCGCGACCCGGGCACGGGCCACGGCCAACACGGCCATGGCCGTCGCCGCCACCGTCGCGCTCTTCGCGGTGTTCACGCCGCTCGGCGACGGCATGGTGCCCGTCCTGTCGGTCCTCGCCGGAGCCTGTCTGATGGCCTTCGCGGTGCAGCTCGGCGGGCGGCGCGGCTGGCTGCTCCACGTGTCCATGATCATCACGGTCTTCTTCGCGTTCCTGTACTCGTGGCCCATCCAGGCACTGCTCCCCACCTATCTGAAGACCGATCTCGGGTACAGCCCCGGCCAGGTCACCGACGTCCTGTACTACGCGGGCTTCGGGACGATGGCCGGCTGCTGGCTGGCCGGGTTCGTGGGCGACCGGATCGGCACCAGGAAGGCGTACGCGTTCACGCTCCTCGCCTCCCTGGTCCTCGTCTTCCCCGTGTTCGCGGTGCAGGACGACCCGCTGCTCCTCGGCGTCCTGCTCTTCGCCCTGCAGGCCACCAGCTTCGGCATCTCGGGCCTGCTGCCGCGGTACATCGGCGGGCACTTCCCCACCCGCACCCGGGGCGCCTCGCTGGGCTTCACGTACAACGTGGGCGCGCTGGGCGGCGCCGTGGCCCCGGTCCTCGGCGCCCGCCTGGCCTCGGGCATGGACCTGGGCCGGGCCCTCGCGGTCCTCACCTTCGCCGGAACGGCGATCGTGGTGCTCCTGGTCGGCCTCGACGTGCCGGGCCGTCTGGGCCGCCTCCTCGCCCCGGGGGAACCCGCGGACCACCTCGCGCACGAGGAGACCCGGACGCCGAAGGACCGGGCACCGGCCGTCCACGTCTGACGGCGCCGGCCTCGTCGCCCCGCGGCTTCCCGCGTGCTTCCCGGCATCCGCCCTCTCCTCGGTCAAGTGCCCGGGCCCACCCGGCCCTTACCGCTCCGGACGGCCGTCCCCGTCGGGGACACTGTCCGTCGGCACCGGTGACGGCGAGAGGAAATCAGAAGATGCAGAAGGTCCTGCGCGACGCGGACATCGTCCGGGTCGGCGACGACGTCTACGCGGTCTCGGGCAGCAACACCAACTGGGTGATCGTCAAGGACGGTGACAGCTGCACCCTGATCGACACCGGCTACCCCGGCGACCACGACGCCCTGCTGGCCTCCCTCGCGGCCGTGGGACTGGCCCCGGGCGCCGTCAGCGCCGTCCTGGTCACCCACGCCCACAACGATCACATCGGGGCGTCCGAGCGGCTGCGGGCCGGGCACGGCATACCCGTACTCATGCACGAGGACGAAGTGCCGCACGCCCGCCGCGACTTCCTCCACCAGGTCTCCGTCGGGCAGGTGCTCGCCCGGGCGTGGCGCCCCGGAGTGGTTCCGTGGGCCGTGCACGCCCTCCGGTCGGGCGGGACCGCGCACATTCCCGTCTCCGAGCCGCGCGCCTTCCCCGCGCCGGGCGCGCTCGACCTGCCCGGCGCCCCGGTGCCCGTGCACACGCCGGGCCACACGGCCGGGCACTGTTCCTACCACCTGCCCGCCCAGGGCATCCTGGTCAGCGGTGACGCCCTGGTGACCGCCCATCCGACGTCCCGGGTCACCGGCCCCCAGCTGCTGCCCGGCATGTTCCACAAGGACCGCGCCCGGGCCCTCGACGCCCTGACCGTGCTCCAGGACGTCGACGCGGACACCGTCCTGCCCGGGCACGGCCCCGTGCACCACGGCCACGTGAAGGCGGCCGCCGCCGTGGCCTCCGAGCGCGCCGGGAGGTAGCGGGACCGAGCTGGCGGCGGCCCCCGGGAGAGCCAGGACCAGGTGGGCCGCACGCCAGTCGGGCGGCGCCACCTGGAGCCTGGACGACCGGGAGTACGCCTACTTCCGCGAGGGTGCCCGCACGAAGCCGGAGCGCCGCGCGACGACTACGCCCGGCTTCCGTCCGGATCGGGCCGGAGCCCGCGAGCCCGGCATGATCCGGACGGGAGGCCCTGGCCGGGTCAGGAGTCCGTGGGCTTGGGCAGACGCCAGCCGGGGCGCGGGAAGTGGCAGGTGTAGCCGTCCGGATAGCGCTGGAGGTAGTCCTGGTGCTCCGGTTCGGCCTCCCAGAACGGGCCGGCCGGTACCACCTCGGTCACCACCGGTCCCGGCCACAGCCCGGAGGCGTCGACGTCGGCGATGGTGTCCTCGGCGACCCGGCGCTGCTCGTCGTCCGCGTAGAAAACGGCGGAGCGGTAGCTGGAGCCGATGTCGTTGCCCTGACGGTTCCTCGTGCTCGGGTCGTGGATCTGGAAGAAGTACTCCAGGATCGTGCGGTAGTCGGTCGCCATCGGATCGAAGGTGATCTCGATCGACTCCGCGTGGCCCTCGTGGCTGCGGTAGGTGGGGTGGGGCAGGTCGCCGCCGCTGTATCCCACCCGGGTGGTCACGACTCCGGGGAGGTTGCGGATCAGCTCCTGCATACCCCAGAAACAGCCGCCCGCCAGCAGGGCCTTCTGCTCGTTGTCACTCATCGTCCGTCACCCTTCTTCCGCTTCCCGGACAGCCTCGCACACGCCCCTGCTCCTTTCACACGACGGCCGCCCGCCGGCCCGTCCGGGTGACCGCCGGCAGCGTCAGGTCGCGGGTCCGGGGATCGCTGTGTCCGGTGGTCACGGGCGGGTGTCAGAGGTCGCGGACGGGGCGGGCGGGATTGCCGACGGCGACGACGTTCGCGGGGATGTCCCTGGTGACGACCGCACCGGCGCCGATGACGGAGTTGTCACCGATCGTCACTCCCGGGCAGACGACGACACCGCCGCCGAGCCAGACGTTGTCGCCGATGGTGATGGGCAGGGCTGCTTCCAGCTTGTCGCGGCGGGGTTCCGGCTCCACCGGGTGGGTGGGGGTGAGCAGCTGGACGCCTGGACCGATCTGGCAGTCCTCGCCGATGGTGATCCGTGCGACGTCCAGCGCGGTCAGGTTGTAGTTGACGAAGGTGCGGGCCCCGATGCCGATGTTGCCGCCGTAGTCGACGTGCAGCGGCGGCCGTACCTCGACGCCCTCGCCCAGGGAGCCGAGCAGCTCGGCCAGCAGTGGTCTGGCCGACGCGGTGTCCTCGACGTAGGCGGCCTGGTAGCGGGAGGCCAGCCGCATGGCGCGCTGCTGCCGCTGGGCGATCTCGGGGTCGTCGGCGATGTAGAGGTCACCGGCGAGCATCCGCTCCAGCTGGGTGCGCGGGTCGTCCGCGAAGTAGTCCCTGGGCATGCGTACGAACGTAACCGCCGAAGGGCACGTCGTGCGTCGTTCGTGCGCTTCGGTGCTCCGGGAAGGCAGTCACGGTCGTGCGCCCGCCCCGCGCGGGCCGCCGTCGTCTTCCTGCCCCGCCGGGACTGTCGGCCCCCGCCGGAGTTGTCGCGCCTCCGCCCGGCGGGCACCGCGGCGCCTGGCCGCGCGGTGCCCGCCGAGGGCGGTGGTCAGGCGCCGACGTACGCGGCCAGGTGCTCGCCGGTCAGGGTGGAGCGGGCGGCGACGAGGTCGGCCGGGGTGCCCTCGAAGACGACCGTGCCGCCGTCGTGACCCGCTCCGGGGCCGAGGTCGATGATCCAGTCGGCGTGCGCCATGACCGCCTGGTGGTGCTCGACGACGATGACCGACTTGCCCGAGTCGACGAGCCGGTCGAGCAGGCCGAGCAGCTGCTCCACGTCGGCGAGGTGGAGGCCGGCGGTCGGCTCGTCGAGGACGTAGACACCGCCCTTCTCCCCCATGTGAGTGGCCAGCTTCAGCCGCTGCCGCTCACCGCCGGACAGCGTGGTGAGCGGCTGGCCGAGGGTGAGGTAGCCGAGTCCCACGTCGGCGAGCCGGCCGAGGATGCGGTGCGCGGCCGGCGTGCTCGCCTCGCCGGCGCCGAAGAACTTCTCGGCCTCGTTCACCGGCATCGCGAGCACCTCGCTGATGTCGCGGCCGCCGAGGTGGTACTCCAGCACCGACGCCTCGAACCGCTTCCCCTCGCACTCCTCGCAGGTGGTGGCGACGCCGGCCATCATCGCCAGGTCGGTGTAGACGACACCGGCGCCGTTGCAGGTGGGGCAGGCGCCCTCGGAGTTCGCGCTGAAGAGCGCCGGCTTCACGCCGTTGGCCTTCGCGAAGGCCTTGCGGATCGGGTCGAGCAGCCCGGTGTACGTCGCCGGGTTGCTCCGCCGTGATCCCTTGATCGCGCCCTGGTCGACCGAGACCACGCCCTGGCCCTTCGGGATCGATCCGTGCACCAGCGAGCTCTTGCCGGAGCCCGCGACGCCGGTGACCACGGTCAGCACGCCGAGCGGTACGTCCACGTCGACATCGCGCAGATTGTGCGCCGTCGCGCCGCGGATCTCCAGCGCCCCGGCCGGCTTGCGCACCGACTCCTTGAGTGCGGCCCGGTCGTCGAAGTGACGGCCGGTCACGGTGCCGCCGCGCCGCAGCCCCTCGACGGTGCCCTCGAAGCAGACGGTGCCGCCCGCCGTCCCGGCGCCGGGACCGAGGTCGACGACGTGGTCGGCGATCGCGATGGTCTCGGGCTTGTGCTCCACGACGAGCACCGTGTTGCCCTTGTCGCGCAGCCGCAGCAGCAGGCCGTTCATCCGCTGGATGTCGTGCGGGTGCAGGCCGATGGTCGGCTCGTCGAAGACGTACGTGACGTCGGTGAGCGAGGAGCCGAGGTGGCGGATCATCTTGACGCGCTGTGCCTCGCCGCCGGACAGCGTTCCCGAGGGCCGGTCGAGCGAGAGGTAACCGAGTCCGATCTCCACGAACGAGTCGAGGGTCTGCCGCAGGGCGGTCAGCAGCGGCGCCACCGACGGCTCGTCGAGGTCGCGGGCCCATACGGCCAGATCGCTGATCTGCATCGCACAGGCGTCGGCGATGCTGATCTCCTTGATCTTCGACGACCGGGCGGCCCCGCTGAGCCGGGTGCCGTCGCAGTCGGGGCAGGCGGTGAAGGTGACCGCCCGGTCCACGAACTCCCGGATGTGCGGCTGCATTCCCTCCCGGTCCTTGGAGAGCATCGACTTCTGGATGCGCGGGATCAGACCCTCGTAGGTCATGTTGATGCCCGCGATCTTCATCCGGGTCGGCTCGCGGTGGAGGAAGTCGCTGCGCTCCTCGTCGGTGTACTCGCGGATCGGCTTGTCCGGGTCGTAGAAGCCGGACTCGCTGTAGAGCCGGTAGTTCCAGCCGCCCGGCTTGTATCCGGGGATGGTCAGGGCGCCCTCGGTGAGCGACTTGGAGTCGTCGTAGAGCTGGCCGAGGTCGATGTCGGAGACGGTGCCCCGGCCCTCGCAGCGCGGGCACATGCCGCCGGTGATGCTGAACTCGCGCCGCTCCTTCACCGTCTTCCCGCCGCGTTCCAGGGTGACGGCCCCCGCCCCGCTGATGGAGGCGACGTTGAAGGAGAACGCCTTGGGCGAGCCGATGTGCGGCTTCCCGAGCCGGCTGAACAGGATGCGCAGCATCGCGTTGGCGTCGGTGGCGGTGCCGACCGTGGAGCGGGGGTCGGCGCCCAGCCGCTGCTGGTCGACGATGATCGCGGTGGTCAGTCCCTCGAGGACGTCGACCTCGGGCCGCGCCTGCGTCGGCATGAATCCCTGGACGAAGGCACTGTAGGTCTCGTTGATCAGCCGCTGCGACTCCGCGGCGACGGTGTCGAACACCAGGGAGCTCTTGCCCGAGCCGGAGACGCCGGTGAACACCGTCAGGCGCCTCTTGGGGATGTCGACGCTCACGTCCTTGAGGTTGTTCTCGCGTGCGCCGTGCACACGGATCAGGTCGTGGCTGTCGGCGGTGTGAGCCGCTGTCGGCGGTGTGTTCGTCCTCGGGCTCTTGCTCGGGGTGATGTCCATGGCGGCCACGCTAGTCGCGTCCCGGCGGGCGGCGCTTCTCGATTCCTGATCGGCCCGCCCCGTCGTGGCCCGTCCGCCCGGCGGCGCGTGGGAGCCGGTACGGGCCGCCTCCCACGCCTGTTCCGCCTTCTCCACGGCAGCGTCGTCCGAAGTTCCGGGCAGGTCAGGTGCCGGACGGGGTCCGTCCGGGCTGCTGGATCGCGGCGAGGGTCAGCACGTTCCCCCCGATCCCCCAGCCGCCGTCGGTCACCTCCTCGACCAGGACCATGGTGTTGGCGCGGGCCCGCTCGCCGTACAGCTCGGCGTAGAGCTCGGTGACGCGCGTGACGATCTTCTCCTTCTGCTGCTCGTCCAGGCTTCCGGCCGGGACCTTGAAGTTCGCGAACGGCATGACGGTTCTCCTTCTGTTTCTGTGATTCCTGTGGTGGCTCGACAGGACCGATGGGTCTGAAGGGCCTGGAGGGCCGGACGGGCCTGAAGTGTCCGACGGGGCGACGGTCGTGGCGGCGGGGCCGTCACGGTTCTCAGGCGATGCCGCCGTTGACGCGCAGGACCTGGCCGTTGACCCAGTGGCCGTCCGGGGAGACGAGGAACGAGACGGCCGAGGCGATGTCCGCGGGCGTGCCGAGCCGCTCCAGCGGGGCCATGGCCGCCAGCCGGGCGACGGTCTCCTCGTCCTTGCCGTCGAGGAACATGTCGGTGGCGGTGGCTCCGGGGGCCACGGCGTTCACGGAGACGTCACGGCCGCGCATCTCACGGGCGAGGACCATCGTCAGGGCCTCGACCGCGCCCTTGCTGGCGATGTAGGCGCCGTACGTGGGGAAGGCCATGCCCACCTGCGAGGTGGAGAAGGTGACGATCGCGCCGCCCTCGCGGACCCTGCGGGCGGCCTGCTGGGCGACGACGAACGTGCCGCGGATGTTGGTGCGGTGCAGCGCGTCCAGCTCGGCCAGATCCAGCTCGGCGATCGAGGACAGCACCATCCGGCCGGCCGCGTGGACGAGGGCGTCGACCCCGCCGAACTCCCTCTCGGCGGTGGTGAACAGCGCCGCCGCCTCGTCCTCGTCGGCGACGTCGGCCCGCACCGCGACGGCGCGGCCGCCTGCCGCGGTGACCTCCTTGACGGCGTGCTCGGCGAGTTCGCGGTTCCCGGCGTAGCCGATCACGACGGCGAAACCGTCGGCGGCCAGCCGGGACACCGTCTCGCGGCCGATGCCGCGGGAGCCGCCGGTGACGACGGCGACCCGGGGGCCGCCGGCGGGGGCTGCGGGGGTGGTGGACATGAGGACTCCCTGTCATGTGCGGTGGGTGGTGCGGGTGGGCCGGGCCGCGACGTGACGGCCCCGGCGGGGTACCGGCGTGGTCGCCGGGGGCGCCCGGCCGGTGTCCCCACCCTCGGACCGCTCGGGGGCGGGAGCCAGGGCTGTGCCCACCCAGGGGTCGGCAACCCCTGGATAGGAGGGAGCGGGCGGGGGACCATGGGAGGCGTGAACCATGCCGCACTCGCCTCCTTCCTCAAGTCCCGGCGCGACCGGGTCCGCCCCGCCGACGTCGGTCTGCCGCAGGGGCCGCGCCGCCGGGTGCCCGGTCTGCGGCGCGAGGAGGTCGCCCAGCTGGCGGGACTGTCCGCGGACTACTACACGGAACTGGAGCGCGGCCGGGGCGCGCACCCCTCGGCGCAGGTGCTGGCCGCGCTGGCCCGGACGCTGCGGCTGAACGGCGACGAACGGGACCACCTGTTCCACCTCGCCGACCGGCCGCTGCCGCCGTCCGAGCACGGTCCGACGTCTCATGTGCAGCCCGGGCTGCTCGGCCTGCTCGACCGGCTCACCACCACCCCGGCGCAGGTCATCACCGATCTGCACGAGACCCTGGTGCAGAACCCGCAGGCCGTCGCGCTCATCGGCCGTCCACCGGCGACCCGCGGCCCGGAGGCCAGCTTCGCCTACCGCTGGTTCACCGATCCGGCGACCCGCGCGCTGCATCCCGTCGAGGACCACCCCCACCACTCGAAGGTGTTCGTGGCCGACCTCCAGGCGGTCGCCGCCCGGCGCGGAGGCGACGCCCAGGTGACCCGGATGGTGAGCGCGCTGCGCCGCCGGAGTCCGGAGTTCGCCGCGCTGTGGGACACCCACGACGTCGCTCTGCGGCGCACCGATCACAAGCGCATCGTCCATCCGGCCCTCGGAGTGATCGAGCTGGACTGCCACAGCCTGTTCAGCGAGGACGGCCGGCAGCGCCTGCTGTGGTTCGACGCCCCGCCCGGCAGCGAGGGCGCCGCCCAGCTGGAGCTGCTCTCCGTGATCGGCACCCAGGACATGGCACCGGATCCGGTCCGTCACGACGACCCGGCCACGCCCGCCTGACCCTCGGCGGCGCCGCTCCCCGCACATCCCGACCGCCACCCGGCCCGGTGCTGCCCCGCCCGCCCAGGCCCACGGCGCCCGTCCGATCTAACGTTCACGGCCCCGGCCGCACCCGCCGAGGGGTCCCGGCGCCGGGCTCGCGCGCCCTCACCGACGGCGTTGTCAGTGCCCTGTCCTAGAGTTCCCGTCACTTGATCATCGCGGGTGCGGGAGGCACGCATGGGGTGGGTGTCGGCAGGCGGCTACGAAGTCGCCCTCGACGACGGCAAAGTGGTGTGCCGCAACGCGGCGGGGCGGCGTCTGAAGTCCGTGCCGCCCAAGATCGCCGACGATCCGGCCGTGGTGGGTCTGCGGCAGCTCGTGGAGTGGCTGGAGCGGCACGAGCGCCAGTGCCTGACGGACGTGGAGCGGTGGATGGTGCGCTCGCTGCCGGTGCCGTTCGCCGTCCTCGCGCGGGTGTGGCCCGACCCGGCGTGGCGGTCCGCCCTGCGCGACCTGGTCGTCACCGGGGCCGACGGCGAGGTGGCCGGATTCCTGCGGGACGCGGACGCCGAGCGGGGCCTCGGCCTCGTCGACCTCGACGGCGACACCGTCCGCATCTCCCCCACGCTCGTGCGCCTGCCGCACCCGGTGCTCCTCGACGACCTGGAGGAGCTGCGGGAGTTCGCCGTCGAGCTCGGCGTCGAGCAGCGCGCCCAGCAGCTGTTCCGCGAGGTGTGGTACCGGCCCGCGGCGCTCGACGCCGACGCCGCCTCCGTCGAGGACCACGCGGGAGGCGTCTTCAAGGAGCTGCGGTTCCTGCACGGCAGGGCGGCCCAGCTCGGCTACCGCGTGCGCGGCGGCCACGCCGTCTGCTCCGTCCTGGAGGACGGGCGCGGCGTCGAGGCCCGCGTATGGGTGGGCGACTACGACGGCTACGCGGAGACCGAGACCGGTCCGCTGGTGTTCACCGATCCCGCCGGCCGGGTGCTGAAGCTCGGTCAGGTCGGCCCGGTGGCCTGGTCGGAGGGCACACGCATGGCGGCCGCGCTGTACGCCGGGCGCGACATCGAGGACGAGGAGCGCGCGGCATGACCACGTACGACGAGAGCACCTCCGCGACCCTGCTCGACGCGGGTGCCGTCCTGCTCCCCGGCACCACCGGCCGGGAGGACGCCGACGTCCTCACCGTCCGCACGTACACCCACACCGCGCTGGACGGGCGCAAGGTGGTCCGGCTGGTCCCCGGCCTGCTGGGTGAGGCCGAGGACCTCGCGCTCGACTTCCTGGGGCTGGCCCGGGAGCCGGAGACCCCCGAGGTCGGGCAGGTGCGCCGGGAGACCCTCGGCTTCCCCGCCTGGGCCCTGGTCAACGACCCGGCGAACGGCCACCACGCGCTGGCCCTGGTCCAGGACGTCGAGCGGCTCGCACGGCAGGCCAAGTCCCGCCCCGGTACGGCCAAGGACGGCTTCGAGGCGCTCGGCGCACGGCTCGGCCGTGCCGTGCCGCACTTCCTGCCCACGTTCTACGAGCAGGCCGCGCGCGTCTTCCTCCAGCACGAGAACACCACATACGCCGCGGCGTTCTTCGGCAAGGCGCGCGAGGCCGAGCGGGTCCACGCGCTGGCCGTGGACGAGGAGCGGCAGCGGGCGGTGTTCCTGGAGTTCGCCTTCGCGGGTGCGCTGACCGTCAAGGCGCTGAAGGAGTACGTGAAGGCGCTCGCCGCCCGGCTCAGCCCGGCCGCCGCCTGGGAGCAGTTCCGGCAGCTCACCGTCGAGCGCTGCGCGGCCGGAATGCCCCCGTACGCCTCGCTGCCGCAGGACGCCCGCGGGCTCATCAGGGCCGCCGGCCTCGACCGGGCCACCGAGGAGTGCGCCCTGGTCGCCGACCTGCTCGCCTCGCCCGCCGCCGTCCGCGCGCCCGCGTCCTTCTGGACCACCTACCGGACGACCCTGTCCGCGCTGGCCGCACAGCAGCCCGCCGTACGGGTCAGGCTGCTGGAGATCATGCCGGCGGGCCTGGGCCGCACCCCCGAGGACGAGCTCTGGCTCGAACTGCTCGCGGAGACCGGCGCCGACCTGCTGCTGACCGGCGAGGCCGGGGCCGCGGCGGACGACGTCGACGCGGCGGACTGGCTGAGCCGCTGGGCCCTGCACCGCAAGCACGGCGCTTCGTTCTCCGTCCTCTCGCCGGCCACGATGGCGCTCGTCGAGCGGATGGCGCCGCGCCTGCGCGAGCGCCGCCGCCCCGTGGACATCTTCAACGGGCGCTGGCACCCGGGCGCCGACCTGGACCTGCTCGACCTGTGCGTGGAGCTGGGTGTCCCGCTGGCACCGGCCGGTTCGGACCGCGCCGTCTTCCTCCCTCTGGACCCTTGGCTGCGGGCGGCCCGGCCGGGCCGCCGGGACCTGACGGCCCTCGCCGCCGACCCGGACCGGCGACGCCTCCTGTACGACGCCCTCGGCGCCCTCGGCGGACACCGCCCCGACTCCACGCTGCTGGAGTCGCTGGCCGGGCACCCCGTGCTCGCCGACGTGCTGCGCGAGTGGCTGGACGACGCCGCGGCCGAGCTGACCGGCGCGGCCGGTCTGCCCGCCGCGCGCGCGGCGCTGGACCGGATGCGTCCGTTCCGCGCGGTCGCCGCCCGGGTCGCCCCGGCCGCCGTCGCCCGGGTCGCCGCGTACGAGGTCACACCGCTGCTGGGCCGCACGCTGCGGGCCGGTCTGCTGGACGAGCTGGGCTGGCCCGCCCTCGAGGAGGCGCTGCGGCGGCTCGACGCGGAGACCCGGCGCGACCGCGACGACACCCTGGCCGTCGAGGAGGCCTGGCCCGCGCTGATCCTCTCCCGCAGGCACAAGGCGATCGTCGTCGGCCCCGAGGAGATCCTGCTGGAGCACGATCTGCGGCTGCCCGTGGAGCTGGACCGCTGGCAGCGTCCGTCGTTCCGGTACACGGACGGCGAGCTGCTGGTGATGTGGTGGCAGGACACGAAGTGCTTCGGCTACTGGTCGGCGCGCCCCTCGGAGGTGTTCGCGCTCACCGGCGAGCTGGGCAGCCGCTGGTACGGCGGCAACACGGCCGGTGAGCCGTCGATCCCGTTGCCCGGCGGCGGCCGCGCCAGCGGCGGAAAGGCGCTGCACGCCGGGGACACGGTCCTGCCGCCCGTCCGCCGCGTCCTCGGGGACGGCACCACGTACTGGCGGCAGGGCAGGCAGGGCCGGCAGCACGTGTGGCTGGAGTACGACCCGGCCACGGGCACGCACGGCCGGGCGTCGCTGCCCGCGTTCCTGCGGGCCGGGGTCCGCGAGGGCGCGACCCTGCGGCAGGAGGACTGCACGGTGCTTCCGCTCCGGCCCGGTCTCGAGGACAGCCCGTTCGGCACGGACGGGACGGTCCTCGGCCACTGGGTGCGCACGGAGGGCGAGGGCGACGAGGCACGCACCACCGCGGGCACGCCGGACGGCCGGACCGTCCGCCTGCCGGCGGCCGGGGGCCGGGCACCGGGCGTACCGCTGGGCGCGCTGCGGCTGCCCGGCGGCGCCGAGCCCGTCGTCGTCGCCCTGCACCGGCAGATAGCCCTGTACACGGGCGACGGCCCCTCCGGCCCGGTGGAGCTGGGCCGGGTGACGCCGTTGGAGCGGGGCGGTGAGTTCGCCGCCGGTACGCGGCTCGTGCCGCCGGCCGACTTCTGGCACGCGCTGCGTCCGCGTGACGCGGGCGCCTCGGCGGTGTTGCGCGCGCTGGGCGACGAGCAGGCGGACGAGCTGCTGCGCGCCGGGACGCGAGCCCTGGCGAAGCGGGCGGCGCTGGTGGCCGCCGCCGGCCCGTCGGCCGCCGGGAGCACGTCGGCGGCAGCCGGCGTCCCCGCCGCCGACGAGGTGGTGCGCGACGCGGTGTCCCGCTGCCTGCCCACGCTCACCGAACCGCATCTGCTCACGGCGGTGGCCGCGCTCGTACGGGGGACGCTGCGCCTCGCCGAGACGGGCGCCGCCTTCGTGGCACCGCCCGCGGAGCCGGTGGACCGGCGCCGCGTCGAGGGCATGTTCGCCGGTCTCAGCCCCGAGTACGGCGACGACGGGACGCTGCGCGACGCGACGTCGGGGCTCGCCTCCCAGCCGGGCTGGTACAGCGGGGGACCGAGGTGGAACGCCTTGCGGCAGATCCGTGCCGTGAACCACGTACTGTCCGGGAAGCCCGCCGACGGGAAGCCGCTGCCCGAGCGGTCCCGGCTCGCCTCCGCGGGATGGACCAGCGACGACCACACCGTCCCGGGCATCGGCGTGCTGTGGCCGTCCGTCCTGGACGTCCTGCGCCCGCTCGCCTACCGCGCCGCCTCACCGGTCGTGCCCGAGGCCCACCGGGAGGCGCTGCTCCTGCTGTTCGAGGCCCTCACGGACGGTCCGCTGACCGCGCCGGGCGGAGCGTTGCGCGAGGTCCTGCTCGCGGAACCGCACGACGGTCAGGAGCGCGTCGGACAGGTGCTGCGCCGGGAGGGCCGGACCGTCGTCGTCCTCGGCTGCCAACGCGTCGACCGGCGAACCGGGCACGTGAGCTGGCTGGCCCTGGACCACGATCCGGCCGGGGCCTTCGGCGCCGTCGCCCACTTCACGCTCGAGGCGGAGACCGCGCACCCGGCGGTGTTCCCCGCCGACGCGCTCGCCGCCGTGACCCGGCTGATCCGGGACAAGGGCACCGCGCCCTGGCGGCCCGGGGCGCCGGACGCCCTCGCCGCCGCGACCGACGGCGGTCTCGGACCCGCGCAGGCCGCTCTGCTGCTCGCCGGTGATCCCCGGAACCTTCCCACCGGCACGCTGGCCTCCATCGGCCTGAAACCGCGTCAGCGGGACCTGGCTCAAGGGCTGCTGGGCTCCGTACGGCCCGGTGACCGGGCGGCGCTCATCGGCTCCCTGCTGCCCGGGGACCCCGGCGAGCTGTGGACGTCCGGACCGGACACGGCGGCGGCCGGCCGGGTGTGGGCCGAGCTGCTCGGCGGCGTCGTCCGCCTCCCCGAGGACATCGCGGCCGACCTCGACCTCGCGGGAGTACCGGCTGACGCGGCGGAGGACGTGCTCAATCCGGAGCGCACCCCGTGGATCAGCCGCACCACCGTCCAGCGTCTCGACAAGGACGGCAACCTCGTCGCCGAGGACACCGCGGCGCTGCCCGGACGGCACCACCTGACGCGCTCCGCGGCCACCCTGGCCGGCCTCGCCTACTCCCTGCCGTACGGGCACCCCCTCCGGGCCGTCCTGCCCGGCGGCCTCGCCGCGCTGCGCCGCCGCCTGACCGACCCGGAACTGCTGCTCGAAGCCGACGTCTCCTGGGCCGAGAAGGGCGGGCCGACCGCGCCGCAGCTGCGCACGGCCTACGGGCTGCCCGAGACCGGCGGCGCCGGTCCGGACAGTCTGACCCGGCTGGGCGAGGCCCTGGTGCTGTATCCCCGGTACGGCGACCAGGAGGGCGTCCTGCTGCGCCCGGCCGGGCTCACCGGCCCCGACGACACCGTGTTCGGGCTCCTCGATGGCCTGGTGGGGGCGGTCCGCAGCGCCGGCCTGCAGGCCCTGCGGACCGTCCTCGGCGACGGCCTCGCCCGCGCACTCGCCGTCCGGACCGGCCCCGGGGGCACGGCCGCCGGGTACGCCCAGGACCCGGCCGTCAGCGTGCCGGAGCTCGTCACCGAGCTCGCCGAGACCCACGGCATGGGCGAGGACGCGGCCGCCCTCTACCTCCAGTTGCTCGCCCTGCCGGACCCCACGGACCGCAACCGGTCCCGCTGGACGGGCTGGAAGCCCGCCCGGGCGAAGAAGGCGCGTGCCGAGCTGGTGGCCACCGGTCTGGTCGTCGAGGCCAAACGGGCGCGCGCCGGACGCACCCTCTTCCTGCCGTGCGGCTGGCTCGACCTCAAGGCCCCCGCCCTGCCGGTGGAGGTCTGGAAGGAGGGTCTTCACCCCTTCCGCGCCCACTCCCGCGCGGTGGTGACGACACCCGTGCCCGAGCTGTTCGCCGCCGCGGTCGCCCGCGTCCGCGCCGGTGACGTGCCCGCCTACGAGGAGCTCACCACCCGCGCCACCCGCAAGGGCCGCCGCCGATGACCACCGTCCCACCGCACCGGGAAGCACCCACACGGATGACCACCGCACTGTCCCCCGACACGGCCCGCCAGATCGTCCCGCCCGAGGACCGGCACGCCGTCGAACTCGCCTTCCTCGCCGCCTACGACGACGGCCCCCGCCCTCCCGCGTGGCGGCTCACCCCGCGTGCTGTCGTCACCTTCGTCATGGGCAGCGACGGCCGCGCCCTGAAGCTGCCCGACGGGGCGGCGGTGCCCGAGGGGGTGCCGCGGCGCCTGGCCGTCGAGGGCAAGTTCGTCGGCGACCGGGCCCTGGTCGAGCGGTGCGTGGTGACTCTCGCCGGGGAGCGCGGCCTGCTGCTCGTCGGCGAGCCGGGCACCGCGAAGTCCATGCTGTCCGAGCTGCTGTCCGCCGCCGTGTGCGGCACCAGCGGCCTGGTGGTGCAGGGCACCGCGGGCACCACGGAGGACCAGCTCAAGTACGGCTGGAACTACGCCCTGCTGCTGGCCCAGGGGCCCAGCCGGCAGGCACTGGTGCCCTCACCGGTGCTGACCGCGATGCGCCGGGGAGCGGTGGCCCGGGTCGAGGAGGTCACCCGCTGTCTGCCCGAGGTGCAGGACTCCCTGGTGTCGCTGCTCTCCGAGCGGCGCATCGCCGTCCCCGAACTGGCGGGCACCGAGGACGCGCTGGCGCACGCGGCGCCCGGGTTCAGCCTCATCGCCACCGCCAACCTGCGGGACAGGGGCGTCTCGGAGATGTCGGCGGCCCTCAAGCGCCGCTTCAACTTCGAGACGGTCGGCCCGATCGCGGACCTCGACGCGGAGACCGCGCTGGTGCGCGGGCAGGCGCGGGCGTCCGTGGAGCGCGCGGGGGCGCCCTTCCGGGTCGACGACGCCGTGCTGGAGGCCCTCGTCACCGCCTTCCGGGACCTGCGGGAGGGCCGGTCGGCGGAGGGCTGGGAGGTGGAGCGGCCGTCGACGGTGATGAGTACCGCGGAGGCGGTCTCCGTCGCGGGTGCGCTGGCCCTCGCGTCGGCGTACTTCCCCGGTGACCGGGACGTGCTGGGGCTCCTGCCGGGACATCTGCTCGGTGTGGTGCGCAAGGACGACCCGGCCGACGCGGCCCGGCTGCGCGGCTACTGGGACGGCCCCGTCCGGCGCCGCGCCGAGCAGGGCTCCGCCACCTGGCGCGCCCTGTGGGACCTGCGTACGGTCCTGGAGGGCTGACGGCCGTGTCCCTCTCCCCCGCGGCGCTGCCCGGCGGCGCCGAAGAAGCGCTCGCCGCCCTCACCGACCCGGCGGGTCCCTGCCTCATCGGTGTACGGCACCACGCGCCCTCCCTGGCCGCCGCCGTGCCCGCCCTCCTGGACGCGGCCGGACCGGACGTGCTGCTCGTCGAGCTGCCGGCCGAGACGCAGGAGTGGCTGCCGTGGCTGGGACACGAACAGACCCGGGCCCCGGTCGCGCTCGCCGCGGCGCCCGGTGACGGGGGGCCGGCGTTCTATCCCTTCGCCGACTTCTCGCCCGAGCTGGCGGCCGTGCGCTGGGCCGCCCGGCGCGGTGTGCCGGTCATCGCCTGCGACCTGCCGCTCGCCGACCGGGCGTGGGACGAGGGACGACGCGACGCGGAGCGGACCGCGGGCGGCCCCGGTCTCGCCGCCGCCCTGCGGACCCGGCTGACGGGCCGCCCCGGCGACGACCTGTGGGACCGGCTCGTCGAGGCGACCGCCCCGGGTTCGCCGCCCGAGGCCCTGCGCCGGGCCGCGCTGCTCACCGGGTGGGCGCTGCGCCGGGACGCGGCGGACTCGGGCGGCGTGCCCGCGCTGGACCTGCGGCGCGAGCGGTGGATGCGGGCGCGGCTGGCCGAGGCCACCGCGCGCGGCGAGCGGGCGGCCGTCGTGGTCGGGGCCTTCCACGCCCCGGCGCTGGCGGGGCCCGCCACCGGCGGGGAGCCGGAGGCGGGCCCCGCGTCACGGGCCGGGTCCGCCGCGGCCGGCGGACGCCGCTCCACGTGGACGACGTCCCTGATTCCGTACACGTACGCCCTGCTGGACGAGAGATCCGGCTACCCGGCCGGTATCCGGGACCCCGAGTGGCAGGACATGGTGCTGCGGGCCGGGGGCGAACCGGCGGCGCTGGAGGAGGCGTTGACGCGGGCGGCCGTGGAGGTGTGCGCACAGCTGCGCGCGCTCGGCCACCCGTCGGGGCCCGCCGACGCGCGCGAGATCACCCGGCTCGCCTCCGACCTCGCCCGGCTGCGCGGACTGCCCGCCGCGGGCCGGGGCGAGCTGGTCGAGGCCGTGCAGACGGTGCTCGCGCAGGGCGAGCCGTACGGGCGGGGCCGGGCGGTGGCACGGGCGATGGAGCGGGTGCTCGTCGGAACGCGCACGGGACGGCCCGCCCCGGACGCGCCGCGCAGCGGCCTCGCCCCCGCCGTCGAGGCCGAGGTGGCCGCCCTCGGCCTGCCGGGACCGGAGTCGGACAGCACCCGTGACCTGCGGCTGGACCCGCTGCGCTCCGACCTCGACCGGCGCCGGCAACTGCTGCTGTGCCGGCTGGCGGTGTGCGGCGTGCCGTACGGCCGGGCCGGGGAGGTCGTCGGCGCGGGAGGCACCGAGGCGCTCACCTCGCGGTGGGAGGTGCGCTGGACCCCGGCGACCGCGGCCATGCTGACGGCGGCCGGCGTACGCGGGGTCACACCCGCGCAGGCGGCCGAGGGGGTGCTGCGCGAGCGGCGGCGCACCGAGCTGGACGAGGGCGGGCCGACGGCGGCACAGGCTCTGGACGGGCTCGCGCAGGCGGCGGAATGCGGACTGGACGCGTTGGCGGACGAGCGTCTCGACGACGTCGCGGAGGTGCTGCCTGCGTCCGGCACCCTGCCCGAACTGCTCGCCGGCCTGGCCCTGTCGGACCGGCTGCGGGCCGGTCACGTCCCGGGCCTGGACGCCGGCGCGGACCGTACGGCCCGGGCGGCGGCCGTCGCCGGTCTGCTGACGTCGGCGGCGGTGCGGCAGGTGGACGGGCTGACCGGGTCCGAGGACCCCGCCGACGCCCGCGCACTGCTCGAACTCGCGCACCGCGCCGACGCGCTGGGCGGCATCCGGCTCACCGACGCCCTCGCCCGCCTGGCCGCCGACGGCTCCCCGCTGATGCGCGGGGCCGCCGGGGCCGTACGCGTGCTCCTCGGGCAGGAGGACGCCCGGACCCTCGGCGACCGGGTGGCGTCCTGGGTCGACGGGGCCACCGGGCCCGACGCGCGTGCGGCGCTCACCGCCCGGCTGAGCGGGCTGCTGTCCGCCGCCGGCCCGCTGTTGGAGACCGCGTCGCCCGCCCTCGACCCCCTGCTCGACCGCGTCTCGCACCTGCCCGACCGGGACTTCCTCGACCGGCTGCCCGCGCTGCGCGGCGGCTTCGACACGTTGAGCCCGGCCGCCCGCGACCGTCTCCTCGCGGCCGTCGAGGAGCGTCTCGGCGTCGTGCGCGTCGCCGACACCGGCGGCGTGGACCCGGCCGCGCTCGCCGTGTGGACGCGGGCGGACCTCACGGCCCGCGAGGTCCTGCGGTGCCTGGAGCTGCTGCCCGCGCCGGACGGCACGGCAGCGCCCGCGCCGCGGACCGACGCGTCCACCGGGACCGCGGAAGCCGACGGGACCGCCGGGGCCGACGCGTCCACCGGTGCTTCCGTCGGCGGGACCTCCGTCGGTGGCGCCAGGGCCGACGGGGTCGCCGGGCAACTGCCCCCTGAGCGCTTTCTGGCGCCCGCCGACCGCTGGCGTCTCGTCCTGGGCCGCCGCCCGGATCAGCTCCCCCCGTCCGCCGCGCCCCTGGCGACCGCGCTCGACGAGCTGTACGGCAGCGGACGCGGCGAGGGCAGCCGGGGCGACCTCGCGGGAGCGGGCGCGGGCCGGGAGGCGCCGTATCCCGGAGTGCGGGAGTGGTCCGAGGAGCTGGCGGCGTTGTTCGGGCCGGGCGTCCGGGAGGAGGTCCTCGCGTCCGCCGCCGCGTCGGGCCGCCAGGACGTCCTCACCGAACTGGACGCGGACAGCGCACGTCCCTCGGTCGACCTGCTGCGCACGGTTCTGCGGCACGCGGGCGGGCTGCCCGAGGCGCGCCTCGCCGCGCTGCGCCCCCTGGTGCGGCGGCTGGTCGACGCGCTGACCCGTGAGCTGGCGACCCGGCTGCGCCCCGCCCTGCGCGGCACGGCCCTGCCGCGCCCGAGCAGACGGCCGGGCGGCGGCCTGGACCTGCCGCGCACCCTGCGGGCCAATCTGGCGACCGCGCGTCGTGGCAGCGACGGCACGGTCCGGGTCGTTCCCGAGCGCCCGGTCTTCCGCACGCGCGCCCGACGGGCCGCCGACTGGCGGCTGATCCTGGTCACCGACGTGTCGGGGTCCATGGAGGCGTCCACCGTCTGGGCGGCGCTGACCGCCTCGGTGCTGGCCGGGGTGCCGACCCTGTCCACGCACTTCCTGGCGTTCTCCACCGAGGTCATCGACCTCACCGGGCACGTCGACGATCCGCTGTCGCTGCTGCTGGAGGTGAAGGTGGGCGGCGGCACCCACATCGCGGCGGGACTGCGGCACGCACGCGAACTGGTCACCGTGCCGTCCCGCACCCTGGTCGTGGTCGTCAGCGACTTCGAGGAGGGCTACCCGCTGGGCGGACTCCTCGCCGAGGTCCGGGCCCTGGTCGGGGCCGGCTGCCAGGTGCTGGGCTGCGCGAGCCTCGACGACACCGGCCGCCCCCGCTACTCCACGGGCGTCGCGGGCCGGCTCGTCGCCGCCGGGATGCCCGTCGCCGCCCTCAGCCCGCTCGAACTCGCCCGCTGGGTAGGGGAGAAGATCGCATGAGCCAGAACCTGCCCCCGGTGACCCCGGCCGTCACCGCACAGCTCGTCGAGGCGCTGTCGCCCCGGCTCCGCAAACGGCTGGACGCGGGCGTCGCCAAGCTCGCCGCGCGCCCGGCCGTGCGGGACGGCGACACCGTGCGCATCGCGGTCGACGACGACACCGATCTCGAACTGCACGCCCCGGGCGGGCTGGTGACCAGCGCGGACGCCATCCGGTGCGGATGTCTGCTGGCCCCCGGCTGCCTGCACCGCGCCGCGGCGGCCTCGGCGGCGCCGGTGGCGGACGCCGCACCCGTGGTCGACGCCGCGGCGGCGACCGAGGACTCCCCCAGCGCCACGAATTCGGCGCCGTCCGGGTCGTCCGGGTCGTCCGCGCCGAACGGGTCGAACGGGTCGTCCCCGGAAGGGGTGGGGGCCGCGGAGGCGGAGGCCCCCTCCGACGCCCAGCTCGCCGCCGCGCGGGCTGTCCACGACGCCGCCGCTCTCGTGCTCGAAGCGGGCACGGACGGAGCGGGCGCCGTGCTCCAGGCGGAGCTGCTGCGCGCCGCGCACACCGCGCGGCTCGCCGGTCTTCCCCGGGCCGCCGCCGCGTCGGTCTCCGTGGTCACCGGGGTGCGCGCGGCCCGCTCCGCCGACCCCTCGTACCGCGTCACCGAACTGGCCGCCGCCCTGCGCGAGGTCCTCTCCGTGGCCCACCGCCTGCCCCGGGCCTGCGGGCCGGACCTGGCCGGACTGCGCGGCAGCGTACGGCAGCCGTACCGGCCCGACGGCTCCCTGCGGCTGTACGGGCTGTTCAGCGAGCCCGTCCTGACGGCGACCGGGTACGCGGGCGCCGTCACCTGGACCGCCGACGCCGGGGGCCGCCTCCACACCGTCTCCGACGTGGCACCGGGCGGCCCCGCACGGGCGACCGGCGCCGCCGACCGGGCCGTACGGATCGGCGACACCGCGCTCACCCACCGGGAGCTGTCCCGCGCGGGACTCGCCGTGTCCGGCGCCACCGTCTCCCCGACGGGACGGCTCGGCGCGGGGGCGGGCGTACGGGCGGTGCGCGCCGCGGGCGCCGACTGGCACGACGAACCGCTGGACCGGCTGTGGGCCGTACCCGTCGCCGAGCAGGTCACCCGGGCGCTGAAAGGCGGCCACGACCTGCTGTTCCTCGACGTGACCCTCACCGGGACGGCCCGGGAGACGGCGGGCGACTGCCTGCTCGCCGACTGCGGCGGCCTGGCCCTGCGGCTGACGGCGGCCCACGACAGTCCCGCCCTCCCCTACCGCGACAACCTCCGCCTCCTCGCCGCGGCCCGGGGCAGCGGGCTCCGGGTCGTCGCCCGTCTGGCACCCGGTCCGCTCCCCCGCGCGCTGCTGCTCGCCGCCCAGCACCCCACCGACCCCGCCGCCCGGGTGGACCTCGGCCTGGACCGCCTGCGGCGCGCCGACCTGCCCCCGGGCACGGCACCGGCCGCCGACGGCGGCGCGCCCGCCGTGCACGAGGCCCCGCTGCACCTGCTGCGCCGCCGCGTGCACCAGGCCGTGGCGGGGGGCCGACGCGTCCTGGCTCTCCCCGGGACCGCTTCCGGCGACGCCGCCCGTCTCGGCTCGCTCGGTCTCTCCACGGCGGGCGAGCTCCTGCGGGGCCTGCGCTCCGCCTCCGCGGACCGCACCCGCGACGTCTTCGGCCGTCTGCTCCCGGCCGACACGGACGGCTTCGCCCGCGCGTGGCTGGCCGCCGCCGTCTACACCGACGCGGTGGAGCGGTCGCTGTGCGCCGCCGCGTGGGGAGCGGACGAGGAGGCGGCCCCGGCGGCCGGGTGAGCGCTCCGGCCGCCCCTCCCCCCACCGGCCCGGCGTGCGCGAGCACCGGCCCGGCGTGCGCGAGCACCGGCCCGGCGTGCGCGAGCACCGGCCCGGCGTGCGCGAGCACCGGCCCGGCGTGCGCGAGCGGCCCCGGGCTGGTCTGCTGAGACGGGGGGCCGTCGAACCCGATGCCGGAGACGCCCATGTCTGCCTACCGAGTCGCGCAGGTCACCGCCGCCGGTGGACCGTTCGAGATCGTGGAACGCGAGGTGCCGGGGCCTGGCCCCGGCCAGGTCCGGATCGCCGTCGAAGCCTGCGGGATCTGTCACAGCGACGCGTTCTTCGTCGGTGGCGGGCTCCCCGGTCTCAGCTTCCCGCTCGTGCCCGGCCATGAGATCGCCGGGCGCGTCGAGGAACTGGGCGAGGGGACGCACGACCGGGGATGGCGGACCGGCGACCGCGTGACGGTCGGCTGGTTCGGCGGCAGCTGCGGCCACTGCACGTCCTGCCGGCGGGGCGACTTCATCGTCTGCGAGAACCTGAAGATCCCCGGCGGGGCGTACGACGGGGGCTTCGCGGAGCAGGTGATCGCGCCCGTCGACGCGCTCGCCCGCGTCCCGGACGTGCTGACGGCGAGCGACGCGGGGCCCATGGCCTGCGCGGGGGTGACCACGTTCAACGGGCTCAGGCGCAGCCCTGCACGCCCCGGCGACCTGGTGGCCGTACTGGGCATCGGCGGTCTCGGCCACCTGGGCGTGCAGTTCGCGGCGGCCATGGGTTTCGAGACCGTGGCCATCGCCCGGGGGGCCGAGAAGGCCGGTTTCGCCGAGCGGCTGGGCGCCCACCACTACATCGACAGCACGGCGGACACCCCCGTCGCGCAGGCCCTGCGGTCCCTGGGCGGCGCCAGGGTCGTCCTGGCCACGGCGGGAAGCTCCGACGCCATCGCGGCGACCGTCGACGGGCTGTCGCCCCGGGGCGAGCTGGTGGTCATCGGGGCGGCTCCCGAACCGCTGGGGATCAGCCCGCTCCAGCTGCTCATGACCGGCAGGGTCGTCCGCGGCCACCCGTCCGGCACCTCGCAGGACGTCCAGGACACGCTGGCCTTCAGCGCCCTGCACGGCATCCGCCCGACGGTCGAGACGCTGCCGCTGGCCGAGGTGGACGAGGCGTACCGCCGGATGCTCTCCGGACGTGCGCGCTTCCGGATGGTCCTGACGATGGACTGAGGCCGCCCCGTGTCACATCCGGTCGGGCTGCCCTGTCAGTAGGACGTATCCGCAATTCGACCAGGAGATCTTCCATGGACGCGCGTCTCGACTTCTTCGGCAACTCCCTCGCGGGCAAGGTGCTGAGGCACATCAACTCGGCGAACAAGGCGGTGTCGGAATCCGGGCTGCCGGCCACCACCCAGGAGCTGGTGAAGCTCCGCGCCAGCCAGATCAACGGCTGCGGCTTCTGCACCGACATGCACAGCAAGGACGCCACGCTGGCCGGGGAGACCCCGGTACGGCTCAACCTGGTCGCCGCCTGGCGGGAGGCCACGGTCTTCACGGAGGCCGAGCGCGCCGCGCTGGAGCTGGCGGAGCAGGGCACCCGGATCGCCGACGCGGCCGGTGGCGTCACGGACGAGGCCTGGGCGAACGCCGCCAAGCACTACGACGAGGACCAGCTCGTCGCGCTCGTCTCGCTCATCGCCGTCATCAACGCGTACAACCGTGTCAACGTGCTCAACCAGCAGCCGGCCGGTGGCTACGAGCCCGGCCAGTTCGGCTGAGGACGGGCGGTGCGCGGTCCGGTCCGGCCGGGCCGCGCACCGCTGTCGTGTCGTGTTTATGACAGGGTGACCTCGTGGTCCGAGTGGTTCCGAGGCCGGAGGGACGGACGGGCATGCACGCTGGGGACGACACCGGTTCCCTCGAAGAGGCGACGGGTGACTTCGTCGCGGCGCGCCCGCAGTTGTTCGGCATCGCCTACCGCGTGCTCGGCAGCGCGGTGGAGGCCGAGGACGTCCTGCAGGAGGCGTGGCTGCGCTGGCAGAACGCGGACCGGACCGGCGTGCGCGAACCGGCGGCGTTCCTGGCCACGATCACCACGCGTCTGGCGATCAACGTGGCTCAGTCCGCGCGGGTGCGGCGCGAGGCGTACGTCGGGCCGTGGCTTCCCGAGCCGGTCGACACCAGTGTGGATCCGCAGGTGGGCGCGGAGAGGGCCGAGGCGGTCGAGCTGGCGGTGCTCCTGCTGCTGGAGAAGCTGAACCCGGTGGAGCGGGCCGCCTATGTGCTGCGGGAGGCGTTCGACTATCCGTACCGGCAGGTCGCGGACATCCTGGAGACGAGCGAGACCAACACCCGGCAGCTGGTGAGCCGGGCCCGCAGGCATCTGGCGGCCGAACGCCGGGAACCGGTCAGCCCGGCTGATCACCGGCGTCTGATGGACGTGTTCCTCGTCGCGGCGCGGACGGGCGATCTGGCGGTGCTCGAGGACGTCCTGGCCGCCGACGTCGTCAGCTACGCCGACGGCGGTGGGGTGCGCGGCGCGTCGAGGATCCCGGTCGTCGGACGGGCGCACGTCTCCCGGTACCTGGCCGCGTTCGCGCCGCGGTTCTGGCCCGGTTCGGACGTCCGGTGGGTCGAGGCCAACGGCAGGCCTGCGGTCCTCGTGTCGTCCGGCACAGGCCCCGTGGCCCTGCTGTCCGTCGACGCGTCGGCCGAGGGGATCGAACGGCTCATGTGGGTGATGAACCCGGCGAAGCTCGCCCCGTACGTGGCCTCCCTGGACGGCTGACCCCGCTCACGGCGTCGCGGCTGGCTCGCTCCGGCGGCGGGGCGAGCGGTGGAGGCCGCCCTCGGCCGCCCCGTGACGTTCCCGGGGTCCGGTCAGGCGTCGGCGGCCTCACTGCTCACGGCCACCGGCGACGCCCGCGCGGCGGGGGCGGTGCGGCGGTGCGAGCGGACCTGGGGGGACAGCAGGGCGGCGAGCGTGGCCAGCACGACGACGGCCGCGCAGCCGAGGAGGGCGTGCCCGGCCCCCACGCCCTGCGCGACGGGACCGGCGGCGAGCAGCCCCAGCGGGGCGAAGGCGAGGGAGCCGAACCCGTCGTACGAGCTGACGCGGGACAGGACCTCCTCGGGGATCTCGCGTTGCAGGGTGGTCGCCCACAGGACGTTGAAGACGTCGCTCGCGACACCCGCGCAGAACATGGCGGCGGCGATCAGGACCACCGGCGCCCCGATGCCGAGGAGCAGCATCGGCAGGGCGGCGGGGAAGGTGACGAGGACGGCGACGAGGATCGGGCGCTGGACGCGTACGCGTACGGCGAGTCCGGCCCCGGCGATCGCGCCGAGGGCCTGTGCGGCCACGATGACCGACCAGGACCGGGCTCCGCCCAGGTCGTCCCGGGCGGTGAGCGGCCCGAGGACGCCGAGGGTGGCACTGAAGACGGCGACCACGGCCGTGCACTGGGCGACCACGACCCACAGCCACTGCCGGGAGGCGAACTCGCGCCAGCCTTCACGCAGATCGGCCCAGCCGGAGGTGGCCTTCGCCGGCCGGCCGGGCAGCTTCAGGCCTGCCGTCAGGACGGCGCTGACCACGAAGGACAGGGCGTTGACGGCCAGGGCCCAGCCGGCGCCGAGCCAGGCGACGGTCACTCCGGACAGGGCCAGCCCGAGGAACAGACAGGAGTTGGTGCTCATCCGCAGCAGTCCGTTCGCCTGCTGCAGCCGCTCGGCGGGTACGACGAGCGGGACGACACCGTCCATCGCCGGCACGAACATGGCGGTGGCGAGGCCGGCGGTCACGGCCAGCACGCACATCGCGGGCAGGGGTGCGTGACCGGACAGCGACAGGGCGGCGAGCCCTCCGTAGGCGGCCGCGCCCACGACGTCGGCGACGACCATGAGGCGGGAGCGGGACATCCGGTCGGCGACGACCCCGCCCACCAGGATGAACACCAGCTGCGGCAGCGCCTGGCAGGCCAGCACCAGCGACAGCTGACCGGGCCCGACTCCGGGCAGGGCCAGCACCGCGAAGGCGAGCGCCACCCGTGCGAACCCGTTCCCCAGGACCGAGATGGTCCGTGCGGAGGCGAGCAGAACAAACCGCCGGTCGCGCCAGAGCGCGGGACTGTCCGAGGAGATCGTCACGGCAACTCATCCTAGGAGACGAGCCGTTGGGCTTTGCCGGGCGACACGGGAGTCACGAGCCGGGGGACCCGCCGGCACACGAGGCGTATGTTCCGGTACCTGCTACGAGGTCGCGTCCGCTCCGAGTGCCCAGGGGGCCAGCACGTCGGCCACGGTGCGGTTGCGGGGGACGTCCAGGCCCAGCCGGGCGGCGAGGTCGGCGACTCCGCCGCTCAGCCAGGGGAGTTCGAGGCGGTTGCCGTTCTCCAAGTCGTTGTGCATGGAGGAGGTCATGTCCGCGGGAAGCGTGTCGCAGAAGGCGAGCCGGTCGTCGGCGAACTTGTCGTCGAGGCCCACGCCGGACGCCTGGGCCAGGGAGACGACCTCGGCCATGACGTCGCGCAGCAGGGCGCGGGTGCGTTCGTGGGAACGGATGACGCCGATCGGCCTGCGAACCGCCGCCGTGGTGGCGGAGAGTCCGACGAGGAAGACGAACTTCTCCCAGATCACCCGCTCGATGTCGTCGCTGGTCTCCGCGTCGATCCCGGCGTCGCGGCAGGCGGTGAGCAGGTCCCGCGTGACGGGCCGCAGGGCGGGCGTGTACGGGCCGAACACCATTTTCTGCAGGGTGCCGTTGTGGACGACGACGCCGGGCTCCTCGATGAACGCGGAGATGAAGCAGGTGCCGCCGAGCACGGACTCCTCGGGCAGACGGCGGCGCAGGATGAGGTCCTTGTGCACCCCGTTCTGCAGGGACAGCACGGGCGTGCCGGCCACGGGTGAGGAGGCCAGCTGGGCGGCGACGTCCTCGGTGTCCCAGAGTTTCACCGCCACGAGGACGAGATCGGTGGGGCCGAGTTCCGAGACGCTGCCCACGGCCGAGTCCGCCGGGGTACGCAGATCCCCGAGAGGGCTGCGGACGAGCAGCCCCGAGCGGCGGACGGCGTCGAGCTGACGGCCTCGTGCCACGAAGGTGACGTCGTGGCCCGCCGAGGCCAGCCGGGCCCCGAAGTAGCCGCCGACTCCGCCCGCTCCGATCACCGCGATACGCATGTGTCCGCCGTTCGTTGACATGTCCGCCCCCTGTTGGTGGCCTGGTTGGTGGCCGGACACGAGGCTACTGGAGGGCGTCGGCGGCGGGCCGCGGCCCCCGCTCGGTCTGCGGGGGCCGCGGCCCCGGGCGGGGCGCGGCGTCAGCCTCCGTTCGGCACCGTGTCCTCGAAGCTCCGGCCGGCCGTCCGGTAGGCGGCGACCTTGGCGTCGACCTGCGCGGGGGTCAGCACCTGGTCCTTGACGTGCAGGACGTAGTCGACCTTCTGGTCGTAGGCGCGCGGGGTCGTGGAGGTCTGGCCGTCGAGGTCGATCAGCCACTGGTCGAAGTTGATCGACATCGGCTTCTCGGGAAGGTACTTGGCGTCGTGCCGGCCGAACTCCCTGCCGTCGATGTAGTACGTGATGTTGCTGTCGTCGATGGTGACGACGAGGTCGTGCCAGCCGGCGAAGCCGGCGCGCGACTCGGAGTGCTGGTTGACGGCCTCCCACGGGTCGGGCCGGTAGGTCTCCCAGGAGGTGGTGTAGAGGATGCCGGAGGGCTCGCCCCAGCCTCCGTTGGGCAGGTACTCGAAGTCGTACTCCGCGTAGTCGTCGTCCATCGGGGCCTTGAGCTGGTTGATGGTGAAGAAGGTCTGCACGAGGTGGTCACCGTCGGGGCCCGACTTCGGTGTGTCCGCGAACTTGACGCGTGCCGCGTAGGTGCCGTTCTTGAACTTGGTGGCCTGGGTGAGGACTTCGGTCTGCTTCGTCGATTCGCCGGTGCCGGCCGTGGACGTCTCCAGGTTCATGACGGAGTCGCCGTTGTCGTCGGCGAAGGTGACGTTCTGCGGGGCCCAGGTCGCGCCCGGTACGCCGGGGCCGCCGGAGTTGGAGCGCACGCTCCAGCCGTGGGAGGCGATCGCGGGGTCGTTGTACGACGTGTAGTCGAAGTCGTCGAAGAGTGCCGCCCCGGTGGCGGGCGGGTCGGTGGGATCGGTCGGGTCGGTGGGGTCCGGGTCGGGCTCGTTGCCGCCGGGTGCGGTGCCCCACACGGTGTGGCCGCCGACCGTCGCGGTGACCTTGGACCAGTCGCCGTAGGAGGTCTGGCCGGCCGAGAAGGAGTAGTCGTCGCTCTGGTCGAGGGAGGCCCAGTTGGTGCGGTAGAAGCGCAGCTGCATGTCGCCGGTGTCGGCGCCCGGGGCGAGGCTGCCCGCGGCGGACCTGAAGCCGATCTCCAGGTAGCGGTCGGCGGTGGCGGTGGGGTGGGCGAGGGTGCCGAACGTGCCGGTGACGTTCGCGCAGCTCTTGACCGCCCAGGAGCAGGCGAAGGTGTACGAGGCGCCGGGGTCGGCCTTGAAGTAGTAGCGGATCCTGACGTCGCCGAGGGGGACGGAGGTGCTGCCGGTGTTGACCACCTTGAACCAGGGCTCGGCCTGGTCGGCGGTGGCCGAGGAGGCGCTGGTCCGGTACTGGACCTTCACCGACGCGTCGGCCGCCTGGGCGGGGAGTGCGGTGAGGGCGGCGGCACCGAGTCCCGCCACCGCCGCGACGGCGACGGCGGTGCGCAGGCGGGTGGTGCGGGGCTTTCGGTTCATGGGCTGGTTTCCTCTCCGGTGGGGCGGATCGTCGGGGGGCGGCTCCGGACGCCGAGGGCGTCGAGCCGGGCTTGGTGGCAGCGCAGGCGCCGGCTGAATCCCGTCCAGTCCCGGGGGCCGGTCCAGGCGTTCTCGGCCAGGGCGCACAGCCTCGGGAACAGGAGGTACTCGACGTGGGCGGGCGTGGGGGCGTACTCGGTCCACAGCTGCGCCTGGGTGCCCAGGAGCCGGGCGGCGGCCTCCGGTTCCCAGTCGTCCGGGGCGGGGCCTGTGTGGTAGACGCTGTGCAGATCGACGACGGCGCCGGGCTGGCCGGGCGGTTCGTGCGGGCTGTGCGAGCGCGGATGGTCGAGGTACGTGGACTGATGGGGCGTCATGATCACGTCGTGGCCGCGGCGTGCGGCGGCCAGCCCGTGCTTGGCGTCGCGCCAGGCGGCGACGGTGAAGGGGGACGGCAGGTCGAGTCCGGTCTCGGTCCAGCCGAGCGGGCGCCTGCCGTGCCGGGCGAGGAGTTCCGCGATGCGGTGCATGAACCAGCCGTGCAGCGCGGCCGGTCCGGGAAGCCCCTCGGCGGCCGCCCGTTCCCGGGCCAGCGGTGAGCGTTCCCACTCGGCGGTGGGGCACTCCTCGCCGCCCACGTGGACGTACGGCGAGGGGAAGGTGTCCATGACCTCGCCGAGCACGGTGGCGCAGAAGTCGAACACCCCGTCGTGGACGCCTAGGACGTGCTCGCTCACCCCCCAGCGGGTCCACACGTCCCGATGCCGCCGTGGGTCGTTGCCGAGCTCGGGGTAGGCGGCGAGCGCGGCGCGTACGTGCCCCGGCATCTCGATCTCGGGGACGACGGTCACCCCGCGCTCGGCGGCGTAGGCGACCAGGCCGCTCAGTTCGCGCCGGGTGTAGGCGCCTTCGTGCGGGGTGCCGTCACCCATGGTCTCGCGCCGCCGGCCTCCCACCCCGGTCAGCCGGGGAAGGGCGTCGACGGGCATGCGCCAGCCCTGGTCGTCGGTGAGGTGGAGGTGCAGCACGTTGAGTTTGTGCAGGGCGATCAGGTCGGTGAAGCGCCGCAGGAAGGAGACGGGCTGGAAGTGGCGGGCGACGTCGAGCATCGCGCCGCGCCAGGCGAACCGGGGGACGTCGGTGATCTGCACGCACGGCAGCCTCCACGCGGTGTCGCCCGCCGGGCTGCCGGCGAGTACCCGGGCGGGCAGCAGCTGGCGGAGCGTCTGGACGCCGCGCAGCAGTCCGGCAAGGCGGGCGGCGCGCATCAGGACCGCGTCTGGGCCGACGGTCAGTCCGTAGCCCTCCTCGCCCAGTCCGGTCAGTGCGGGGTCCAGCGCGAGGACGATGTCGCCGTCCGGGTGGAGTGCGAGCGGCAGTGCGGTGGCCGGCGCGAGGAGGGTGCGCAGCAGTGCGGCGGCGGGCTCTGCGCCCGGCCCGGCGCGCACGGCGGTGTCCGCGGTGAGGATGAAGTGCCCGGCCAGGCGGGCGACGCGGTCCGGCAGGGGGATCAGGGCGAGGTCGGTGCGGGGTGAGGGCATGGCGGGGCCTTCGTCGGTGGGTGTGGATGATCCGTCCGCCGTCGCCGTGCGGGACGGCGGGGGCGGCCGTACGAGGCGGTGGGCGCGGTCAGCCCTTGACCGCGCCGCCGGTGAGGCCGGCGGCCACCCGTCGCTGGAGGGCCAGGAAGAGTGCCAGGGCGGGAAGCGCGAAGAGGGTGGAGGCAGCCATGGTGGCGCCCCAGTCGGTGCCGAAGACGTTGGAGAAGGACGACAGCCAGACGGGCAGGGTGCGGTCGTCCTGATCCTTGATGATCAGCATGTTGGCGAAGGCGAACTCGTTCCACGCGGTGATGAATCCGAACAGGGAGGTGGCGAGCAGCCCCGGTGCGAGCAGCGGCAGGGTGACGCGGCGGAGGGCGGAGGCCCGGGTGCAGCCGTCGACCTGGGCCGCCTCCTCCAGTTCGACCGGGATGGAGGTGAGGAAGCTGCGCAGGGTCACGATCGTGAAGGGAAGGGTGATCATGAAGTAGACGAGAGTGAGCATCGCGAGGCTGTCGAGCATGTCGGTGTCGCGCGCGATGACGTACATGGGGATCAGCAGCGCCTCCCAGGGTGCGACCTGGGCGACGAAGACCATCAGGATGAATGCTCTGCGCCCCCGCCATCGCAGCCGTGCCACCGCGAACGCCGCGCCCAGTGCCACCGCCGTGGACAGCAGGACGCAACTCACGGTGACGAGAAGGCTGTTGGCCCAGAAGGACCAGAAGCCCTCCGCCGTGACGGCCTTGGTGAAGTGGTCGAGGGTCACCGAGACGGGGAGGAAGTCGGGCGTCTCGGCCTGGATGTCCTTGGTCGGTTTGAAGGCGGTCAGCACCATCCAGTACACGGGGAAGACCGACAGGGCGAAGACGGTGAGGGCGCCCAGGTGGAGGGGCAGCCGGCGCGTGCGGGCGCGGTTCACAGCTCGGCCTCCTGCTGGAACATCTGGCGGAAGTAGGCGATGAGGATGAGGGTCAGGGCGTGCACGGTGAGGGTGGCGGCCGCGGCCCCCAGGTCGTAGCGGTGCAGCGACTGGGCGACCTGGTAGGCGTAGACGGGCAGGGTGGTCGTGGCGCCGTCCGGGCCGCCCTTGCTGACGGCCCAGATCTGCGCGAAGCACCGGAAGACCCAGATCACCTCCAGGCAGAGCACCAGTGCGAAGACGGGGCGCAGGATCGGCAGGGTGACGGAGCGGAAGATCCGTCCGCCGCCGGCGCCGTCGATCCTGGCCGACTCGTACAGTTCGGCCGGGACGGTGAGCAGGGCCGAGTACAGCGTGATGGCGGCGAACGGTACGGACTGCCAGACGACGAGGACGACGAGGACGGTGAAGGTCGCGGTGCCGTGGGCGAACCACGAGTAGCCGTCGTAGGAGTCGAAACCCAGGCGGACGAGCAGCCAGTTGACCACTCCGAGGCGAGAGGCGAACAGCCACTGGAAGACGGTGGTGGTGGCGATGACCGGACTGGCCCAGGCGAGGACGAGCCCGGTCATCACCAGCGTCCGCATCCGCTTGCCGAGGCGCTGGAGCATCAGGGCGACCAGGGTGGAGAGCACCATGATCAGTACGACGTTGACCGCGGTCCACCAGAGGGTGCGCCGGGCGACCTGCCAGAACTCGTCGTCGCCGAGGAGTTCCCGGTAGTTGTCGAACCCCGTGAAGTCCGCGTCGCCGCGGATGAGTTCGCGTACGCCGTAGTGCTGGAAGGAGATGACGAGGTTGCGGACCAGGGGATAGGCGAGGAGGAAGGCCGCCCCCGCGACCGTCGGAGCGATCAGGAGGTACGGCCACAGGGCCGTTCCGCGGGTGGCACGCCGGACGGTTCCGGACGTGTCCGGCGGCCGGTGGGTGCCGGGAGCCGGCGCCGGCCGGCGGCTGTGCACGGGGTCCGTGCGGGTCGTGGAGGCCACGGTCTGTCCGTCTCCCACGCCTCGCCGTCCTCAGGAGCCGAGGGTCTTGGTGATGCTCGCCGAGGCCTTCTCGGCGGCCTTCGCCGGATCGGCGCCGGTGAGCACGGCCGTCATGTATCCCTTGACGGGGTTGGTCGCCTCCACGGCGGCCCACTGGGGCGAGTTGGGAGTGGCGTGGCCCTGGGCCGCACCCGCCGCCATCGCGGCCGTGCCCTCGTTGTCCTCGATGACGTGGGCGAGCGAGGTCCGGTTGGGCACGTAGCTCATGAGCCTGGCCATGTCGGTCTGCCACTTCTTCCCGGCCAGTGCCTTGACCACCTGGTAGGCGGCGTCCTGGTGGGCGGACGCCTCGGGGATGATCAGGTTGGACCCGCCGGTGAAGACGGAGCCGGGCTTCGCGGCGCTCGGGCCGGGGACGGGGAAGAAGCCGAGCTTGCCCTTGAGTTCGGGGTTGGCCTGTTCGACGATCTTCGCGCCGCCGGGTACGGAGATGATCTGGGCGACGTCGCCCTTGGCGAAGACCTCGGCCTGCGGGGGCTTGGCCTCGTCGGAGTCCTTGGGGCCCTTGCCCAGGGCCTGCAGCCGCCGGTAGAAGTCCATGCCCCTCAGGGCCTCGGGGGTGTCGAGTGCGCCCTTCCACTCGCCGCCGCTGCGCACGGCGAGGTCGCCCCCCTCGTCCCAGATGAAGCCGGCCAGGGTGTACCAGTTCTGGCCGGGGAGGTAGATGCCCTGGGTCTTTCCCTTGTCGAGGGCACGGGTGTCCGCCAGCCAGTCCGCCCGTGTCGTGGGCGGCTCGGTGATGCCGGCCTCGGCGAACAGGTCCTTGTTGTAGATGACGACGCGGTTCGCCGCGTACCAGGGGATGCCGTACTGCTTCCCGCCGACCTTCCCCGGTTCGGCGAGTCCCGGCAGCCAGTCCCGGCCGTGCAGTTCGCCCACCTTGTCCGTCAGGTCCTTCACGCCGCCGCTCGCCGCATACTGCGCGACCTGGGTGTTGCCGACCTCGATCACGTCGGGTGCGTCGTTGCTGGCGAGTGCGGCGGTCACCTTCTCGCCGATGCCCTCCCACTCCTGGATCTGGACGTCGAGGCGGACGCCGGAGTGCCGCTTCTCGAAGTCCCGCTCGAACCGGGTGAGGAAGTCGTCGGCGACGCTGTCCTTCATGATCCAGACGGTCAGCTCCGTGTCCCCTCCCCCGGTCGAGTCCGACGAGGAGCCACAGGCGGACAGGACGGTGACCGACAGCGCGAGCGCGACGGCCGCGGCGACGAAGCGGGTCTTCATGAGCGGGTCCCCCAGCGATGAACTTACCAATTGGCAAGGTGGGTTGATGGCTGGCAAGAAAGTGGCATAGACCAATAGAAGTGTCAATACCCCTTGTAGACAAGGGCTGTTGCTCTGTCCCCCGCTACGACCACAGCCCAGCTGGTTAAGATGTATCTGACCAGTACGCCGGACACGGACCCCGAGGAGAAGCGCAGTGCCCAAGGAGAGCGGCCGGCCGGGCCCGATGCTCAAGCGGGAGAGGGTGCGCGAGCACCTGCTCGGTCTGATCGAGGCCGGCCGGCCCCGCGACGCCATCCCTTCCGAGCGCACCCTCTGCGCCACCCTGGACGTCTCCCGGCCGACGCTGCGCGCGGCCGTCGACGAACTGGTCAACGCCGGACTGCTGGTCCGCGAGCACGGGCGCGGCATGTTCATCGCACCCGGCAAGATCACTCAGGAGCTCGCCTCCGAGAACACCGGCTTCACACTCCCCCGCGCCTCCGGCACCTGGACGAGCTCCATCCTCGAACTCACCACACTGCGCGCCGGCGCCCGCATCGGCCGCAAGCTCGGTCTGTCACCGGCCACCGAACTGCTCTACATCGCCCGGCTGCGGCTGGTCGACGGAATCCCGATGGCCATCGAACACCTGCACATCCCGGCGGAGTTCGTGCCGGACCTGACCCGCAGCGAGCTGGAGGTCGGCGAGCTGTACGACCATCTGAGGGACCACCACGGCATCCACGTCCACCGGGCCGAGCAGTCCATCGAGCCGACCGTGATCAACGAGACGGAGGCCGAGACGCTCGGCACGCCCGTGCTCTCCGCCGCCCTGCTCATCGAGCGCCTGACCACGGACACGCACGGCCGCCCCGTCGAGTACGTGCGGTCCGTCTACCGCGGCGACCGCTACCGGATCGTCTCCCATCTGGCCCTCGGCGGCTCCGCCCCGCGCAACCGGCCCGGCGCACATCATCCCGGCATCCCGCCGGGCGACCCCGCCCACCGCGGCGTCATCACCTCCTCCACCACGGGAGCCGTGCAGCCGAACCTCTGACGGAGCCTCCCGGCGCCGCCCACGAAGGGCTCCGGAGGCGGCGCTCGCCGAGACGACCGGCCCGGGCGCGGAACATCCGTGCCCGGGCCGTCGCCGTTCCCCCGGCCGGTTCCGGAACCACACGAGTTGCCCCGGGACACGTTGACAGGCTCACGACTACCGGCCACTCTCCTTGGAGAGCGCTCTCCCACATCGGCGGAGGGCCGCACCCGTACGCCCCACTTCCCCCCAGGAGCCGCAGTGTTGAGATTCCGTGTCCTGTCCGGGCGACCACGAACGGGGGCCCTGGCTGTCACGCTGGGCGCCCTGCTGGCGTCGTCCCTCTCCCTGGCGACGGCGTCGACCGCGCGCGCCGCCGACGACACGCTGCTGTCACAGGGCAAGACCGCCACGGCCTCGTCGCAGGAGGGAGACGGGTACTCCGCCGCCGCGGCCGTCGACGGCGACCTGACCGGGACCCGCTGGGCCAGCGAGTGGCGCGACCCGCAGTGGATCAAGGTCGACCTCGGCGCGAACCACGACCTCAGCCGGGTCGTGCTCAACTGGGAGTCCGCCTACGGCAAGGCGTACGAGATCCAGGCGTCCGACAACGGCACGGACTGGAGGACCCTGAAGTCCGTCACGGGCGGCGACGGCGGCACCGACGACCTCGCCGTGTCGGGCTCCGGACGCTACGTGCGGATGCTGGGCACCGCCCGGTCCGGCGGATACGGTTACTCCCTCTGGGAGTTCCGGGTCTACGGCTCCGACGGCGGCACCACCCCGCCCACCTCCGGCGGCGCGGTCGAGGTGACCGGCTCGCAGGGCAACTGGCAACTGCGGGTCGGCGGGCAGCCGTACACGGTCAAGGGGTTCACCTGGGGTCCGTCCATCGCGGACGCCCCCAAGTACATGCCCGACCTCAAGTCCATGGGCGTCAACACCATCCGCACCTGGGGCACCGACGGTTCCACCAAGCCCCTGCTCGACAGCGCGGCGGCCAACGGCATCCGCGTCATCAACGGGTTCTGGCTCCAGCCGGGCGGCGGTCCGGGCAGCGGCGGCTGCGTCGACTACGTGACCGACACGACGTACAAGAACAACTCGCTCACCGAGTTCGCCAAGTGGGTGGACGCCTACAAGAGCCACCCGGGCACGCTGATGTGGAACGTCGGCAACGAATCGGTCCTCGGCCTGCAGAACTGCTACAGCGGCGACGAGCTGGAGAAGCAGCGCAACGCCTACACGTCGTTCGTCAACGACGTCGCCAAGAAGATCCACTCGATCGACCCCGACCACCCCGTCACCTCGACGGACGCCTGGACCGGGGCCTGGCCGTACTACAAGCGCAACGCGCCCGACCTGGACCTGTACGCGATGAACTCCTACGGCCACATCTGCGGCGTCCAGGAGGACTGGGAGCAGGGCGGATACACCAAGCCCTACATCATCACCGAGGGCGGCCCCGCCGGTGAGTGGGAGGTGCCCGACGACGCCAACGGCATCCCGGACGAGCCCACCGACGTGCAGAAGGCCGAGGGCTACACCAAGGCGTGGGACTGCGTCACCGGGCACAAGGGAGTCGCCCTCGGCGCCACCCTCTTCCACTACGGCACCGAGCACGACTTCGGCGGGGTGTGGTTCAACGTCCTGTCGGGAGGCCTCAAGAGGCTGTCGTACTACGCCGTGAAGAAGGCGTACTCGGGGTCGACCGCGGGCGACAACACGCCTCCCGTCATCAGCGGCATGACCGTGTCACCGGCCTCGTCCGCCCCGGCCGGCGCCGAGTTCACCGTCCGGGCCGACGTACGCGACCCGGACAACGACCCGATCGAGTACAAGATCTTCCTCAGCGGCAACTACGCGAGCGGGGACAAGGGCCTGGTCGAGGCCAAGTGGCGGTCCACCGGGAACGGCACGTTCGCCGTCACCGCTCCCGACAGGCTCGGCGTGTGGAAGGTCTACATCGAGGCACGGGACGGCAAGGGCAACGCCGGCATCGAGACCAAGTCGGTCAAGGTCGTCGCTCCACCCGTCAACGGGACGAACGTCGCCCTCGGCAAGCCGACCACCGCCTCCTCGTACCAGGCGGAGTACGGCGACTGCCCCTGCACGCCCACCAAGGCCACGGACGGCAAGGCCGACACCCGCTGGGCCAGCGACTGGAGCGACCCGCAGTCCATCCAGGTCGACCTCCAGGCGCGTACCGCGATCCGCACGCTCCAGCTGACCTGGGACCCGGCCTACGCCAAGGCCTACGAGGCCCAGGTCTCCGACGACGGGACGAACTGGCGGACCGTGTACTCCACCACCGACGGCAACGGTGACATCGACACCATCGACGTGTCGACGACCACCCGCTACGTGCGACTGCACCTGACCGCACGCGGCACCGGCTGGGGATACTCGCTCCACGAGTTCGGCGTCTACAGCTGATCCCACGCGCGGAAGACATCGCGCGGAACACATCACGCGCAGCGGCACGCGCGAAGCGAAGGAGCCGCCCCGTCGACGGGGCGGCTCCTTCCGGGTGTCCGGGGGGGGAGCGGGGGGAGAGCGCTCTCCCCCGCGCGCCCGCCAGCCCGTCAGGGGCCGGGCTGGGTGACGCGCACCGCGCAGGTCAGCGGCAGGTCGCCCGCCGACCGGCCGGCGAGCACCTGCCACGGTCCTGGCTCGGTACGCCAGCCGCCCGACTCCACGCACCAGTGGCGCAGCGCGCGGGCGGGCACCCGCACCACGGCGGTCACCCGCTCGCCCGGGTCCGCTTCGACGGCCGCGTACCCGGCGAGCCAGCGCTCCGGGCGTTCCACCGCCGAGCCGGGCCTGGCCAGGTACACCTGGACCACCTCACGGCCGCGCCGGGCGCCCGTGTTGCGCAGCAGCACGCGCACGGTGAAGCCGCCTCCCGCGAGGACGTCGGGGGCCGCGGCGTCAAGGGCCGTGGCGTCGGGGGCCGCGGCACCAGGGGCCGCGGCGTCCGGCGCGACGAGTCCATCGTATTCCCACGCGGTGTAGCCGAGTCCGTGCCCGAACCAGTACGCGGGGCGGCTCCCCGCGCGCAGCCAGCCGCGGTAACCGATGTGGAGTCCTTCGGAGTACTCCAGGACCCCTCGCTCGGGCCGGGTGCTGAGGACCGGCGCGTCGCCGAGGGCGGCTCCCCAGGTGGTGGGCAGGCGGCCACCGGGTTCCGTACGGCCGAACAGCAGGTCCGCGAGGCCCGGGCCCGCCTCCTGGCCGGGGAACCAGGACAGCAGGACCGCGCCCACGTCCTCGCGCCAGGGCAGCTCGACCGGGCCGCCCGCGTTGACGACCACCACGGTGCGGGGGTTGGCCGCCGCCACCGCGCGCACCAGCTCGTCCTGACGGCCGGGGAGCGCGAGGCCGGTACGGTCGTGGCCCTCGGACTCGCTGTCCTCGGTGGTCCCGACGAAGACGACCGCCGCGTCGCGGCCGCGCGCGGCGTCGACCGCCCCGGCGATGGCCGCGGCGTCGTCCGGCGCAGGCGGCGCCGCGGTCACCAGGACGGCGCGGCCCGTGTCGGGCGCCAGCTCACGCCGGGCCACCACGCGCACGGCGCGCCCGCCGGGCAGCCGCACGCTCCCGTACCGGCACGGCGGGTTCACATGGATGACGGCGGGATCGTCGGTCTGGCGGGGGAACGTGCCGTCGACGACGGTGCGGCCGTCCACACGGAGGGTCATGCGGCCGAAGCCCCCGACGCCGAAGGTCCACTCGCCGCCGGTGCCCGGCGTGAGGAGGGCGCTGATCTCGACGGCGTGCGCGCCCGGCGGCACGGGCGGCTCCATCTGGCGCCCGGTGAGGCGGTGTTCGGCGGCGAGTTCGCGCCCCTCGGCGTCGAGCACGCGCAGCAGGACGCCCGGGGCGCCGCTGCGGGGGTCGCGGCAGTCCGCCGCGTCCAGCGGGGCGGGAGCGGCGCCCGGGCAGGGGCCGGGGGCGTACTGGACGAGGGCGTCCCCGAGCGCGCCGCGGATCCCCTCCAGGGGCGGGACGACGTGGTGCGGGTAGACCCCGGCGCTGCCGCCGCCCTGGGCCCGGGGCCGGGCGGCGTGCCGGCCGATCACCGCGACGCCGCGCGGCGCGCCGGGGTCGAGGGGCAGGACACCGTCGTTGTGCAGCAGCACCGAACCGGCCGCCACGGCCCGGCGCAGCAGGTCGCGCCCGGCTCCGCGGCCCGGCCCGGCCGCGACACCCGGCGCCGCGGCACCCCGGGCCGCGACAGCCGGGGCGGGGGCGGACTGGCCGAGTACGCCCACCCGGTCGGCGAGCCGCAGGATCCGGCGGGCCTTGTCGTCGAGGGTCTCCGAGGGGACGGCCCCGTCGCCGACCGCCCGCTCCAGCGCCTCGCCCCAGGGGCTTAGCGGTCCCGGCATCGCCAGGTCGTGGGCGGCGAGCGCGCTGGCCCGTGTCGAGCGCACCGCACCCCAGTCGGACACGACGACCCCGTCGAACCCCCACTCCCCCTTGAGGGGTTCGGCCAGCAGCGGGTTCTCGGTCATCGTGACGCCGTTGACGCGGTTGTAGCCGGCCATGACGAGCCAGACCCCGGCGCCCACGGCCGCCTCGAACGGCGCCAGGTACACCTCGCGCAGCACGCGCTCGCGTACGCGCACGTCGACGGTGAGCCGCTCGGTCTCCGAGTCGTTGGCGACGTAGTGCTTGGCCGTGGCGGCGACTCCGTGGGCCTGGATGCCCCGGATCAGTGCGGCGCCGGTGCGGCCGGTGAGCTCCGGGTCCTCCGCGAAGCACTCGAAGTGACGGCCGCCCAGGGGCGAGCGGTGCAGATTGAGGGTGGGCGCGAGGACCACGTGCACGCCCTTGCGCCGCGCCTGGGTCGCGAGGAGGCCACCGAGCCGTTCCACCAGGGTCTCGTCCCACATCGCCGCGAGCGCCGACGGGGAGGGCAGCAGCACGGAGGTGTCCCGCTCGTCCCAGGCCTCGCCGCGCACGCCCACGGGGCCGTCCGAGACCGTCATCTCCCCCAGCCCCAGGGCGGGTTGGGCGGACGTCCGCCATGTAGTGGACCCGGTGAGCAGCCGCACCCGCTGTCCCAGGTCCAGCTTGTCCAGCAGTCGCGCGCGTTCTTCTTCAGTCATCGGTCATCCCGTCTGCCTCCTCGTCCGCCCGTCACGCTCATGGGAGAGCGCTCTCCCATACCGGTCCGAGCATTCCGACGCGACCTGACTCCTGTCAATGCGGAGTCGGCGGCCGCACCCGGCGGAGGGAGCCTGGGCGGCAGCGCCCCGCAGGCGCGACGGTGGACAGACAGGGCCGCGGACGACCGGACGACCGGACTGCGAAGTCGCCCACAGCGGGCGGCGGACGGCAAACGGCTCGAAAAGGTGTGGCCCGAGAACGCGACGCGCTCTACTGTGGGGACCACTCCGACGAGACGTTCCCCCAGAAGCACGCCGCAGAACGGGACCGTCCCACCTCACCGAGGTGCCGGAGGGGCGGCACCATCTTTGTCGACCCTTCTTCCGGAGGACTTCCTTCCATGAACGTCGGTATCGGTCTGCCCATCGGCGACCCGACCACCCTGCTCACCTGGGCCCGGCGCGCGGACGCCGGCCCGTTCAGCACGCTCGGCCTGCTGGACCGTCTCGTCTACGACAACCCCGAGCCCCTGATCGCCCTCGCCGTCCTCGCGGGCGCCACCTCCCGGATCCGCGTCCAGACCGAGGTGCTGCTCGCCCCGCTGCGCGAGACCGCGCTGCTCGCCAAGCAGGTCGCCACGCTGGACCGGATGACCGGCGGCCGTCTGGTCCTCGGCCTCGGCATCGGCGGCCGGGACGACGACCACCTGGCCACGGGCGTCGACATACGCACCCGCGGCCGGCGGCTGAACAGTCAGATGGCGCAGATGCGCCGCCTGTGGTCCGGTGAGCCCTACGGCGACGGCGTCGGCCCCATCGGGCCCGAGCCCGCCCGGCCCGGAGGCCCGGAGGTGCTCTTCGGCGGCTTCAAGCCCGCCGCGCTCGAACGCGTCGCCCGGTGGGGCGACGGCTTCCTCGCCGCCGCGGCGCCCTCCTGGGCGGGCGGCCTGTTCGACACCGTACGCGGATTCTGGAAGGAGTACGGCCGCGAGGGCGAACCCCGCTTCGTCGCGCAGGTCAACGTGGCGCTCGGGCCGCCGGACGTGATCGACCAGGCGCGCTCGGCCATGCACGCGTACTACGAGTTCACCGGCATGGCCGACCGGATGACCGCCGGTCTGCTCACCACGCCCGCCGAGATCCGGGACGCTCTCGCCGGCTTCGGCGACCTCGGCGCCGACGAGGTCATGCTCTACTGCTACGGCCTCGACCCGGACCAGGTGGACCGCATCGCCGACCTCCTGTGACGCCCGCCGCGTGACGCCCCCGGCCGCGCGCCGACGGCCGCGGCGGGGCGGGCACGCACGGTACGCGTCCCCCGGCGTGGGACGCCGTGGCCGCTCCGTGGGCGGCGGTCACGGCGTCCGCCCCGGAGAGCGCGGTGGTCCGCGCCGGGGCACTGTCACGTTCGCCGTACCGCGGGGCGTCACTCCCTGTACATTCGCTGCCTGAGGACGGTCTGTTTCGGGGGAGGCGCCATGACCGGTGACGGGACCGAGGACGGCATCGAGCTGGCGGACGCGGTGCAGGCGGTCCGCGACCAGCTCCTCATCGCCGCCGGCCGGGCGACGGGCCAGGACCTGGCCTTCGAAGTGGGCGACATCCAGATGGAGTTCACCGTCGAGCTGCGCTCGGAGACGAAGGCCGGGGCCAAGGTCCGCGCCTGGGTCCTGGACGCCGGTGTCGACGCAACACGCTCCACCGGGCGCACCCACAAGGTGTCCTTCACCCTGACGCCCAAGAACGCCCGCACGGGAGCCCCGTGGAGCGTGGGCAACCCGGCCGCGGGCGGCACGGCGCGCTTCGGGCGCGCCTCCGGTCACTGACCGGCCATGGTGCGCGCCACGTCGTCGGCCGACCGGGTCGTCCTGGTCGGCGGAGCCGTCCAGGGCACCGGGGTCCTGATCGGCCCCCGGCACATCCTGACCGCCGCCCATGTGCTGACCGGCCCTCCCCGGGCCCGGGTGCGGCATCCGGAGAACATCTCGGACCTCCGGCGGGTGCCGCCCAAGCTCGTGGTGGTCCCCACACAGAGTCCGCGCACCGCCGAGATCATCCACCCCCACAGCTCCGAGTGGGTCACGTGCGAGGTGCGCTGGATCGACACCGTCCGCGACCTCGCCCTGCTGCGGACGCGCAACGAGGTGGTGGGCCCCGACTTCCTGCAGCCGCTCGGCCGGACGCGGCTGGGCCGGATCGCCACCTCCCAGCCCCTGGGCGACTGCCAGATCATCGGCTTCCCCGAGGTGCAGCGCGACCCGGTCAGCGGGGACATCGAGTGCGATCAGTACGAGGTCACCGTGCTGCCCATGGCCGGCCGCCTGCGGCCGCACGTCATGGTCTGCGAGTTCTCCCGCAAGCCCGTGGCGGAGAAGGACGACCGCTACTCCCCGCTCGCCGGGCTGTCCGGCGCCCCGGTCTTCGCCGGCGGGGTGTTGCTCGGCATCGTCACGGCCGTCCCCCGGGGGCGCGACCACATGCGGATCGAGGCGACCGACGTCGACGCGGAGCAACTGCGGATGTCGGGCACGGCCGACGCCGGACTGCTGCCCCCGCGTACGGAGGACGTCTTCGAGACGCACCGCCGCGACGAGGTGTTCGAGCGTCAGTACCGGCGGGCGGTCAAGAACCGCTACCGCAAGATCGACATCATCGGGCTGGACGAACTGGCCACCCACGAGTCCCGCTGGGACCTGGACACGGCCTACCTGCACCTGGAGGCGGAGGCGGCCCCCCGCGCGCCGGGGACCGGAGGCGTGCCCGCCCGCCCGCGGCGCGTGGACGACCTGCTGGCGGAGGCGGGGCCGCACGTACTGCTGCGGGGAGAGGCCGGCGCGGGCAAGACGACCCTGGTGTGGTGGCTCGCCTCGCACGCAGGCGTCGGCACACTCGGCGGCAACCTCGCCCCCCTCAACGGACTGGTGCCGTTCGTCGTCCCGATGCGCAGCCTCCGGGCGACCGGCGGCGGCTTCCCCCGGCCCGGCGAACTCGACCGCGCGGCCCGGCTGATGACGGACCAGGCGCCCCGGGGATGGGTCCGCAGGGTCCTGGAGTCGGGGCGGGGACTGCTGCTCGTGGACGGCCTGGACGAGGTCCCCCGGCACGACCGCGAGGAGGCCCGCCGGTGGCTCGCCGACCTGCTGGCCGAGTTCCCCGGCCTGCACTGCCTCGTCACCGTGCGACCGCTCGCCGTGGAGGCCGACTGGATGGGCCGGGACGGCTTCCGGGAACTGCGTCTGCTGCCGATGCGGGACACCGACATCCAGGCCTTCGTGCACGCCTGGCACGACACCGCCCGTCTGGAGCCGACGCTGTCCGACGACGAGCGCGGAGCCCTCTCCACGCTGGAAGCCGCCCTGAAGGCCAAGTTCACGAGCAGCCCGGCGCTGCGCAACCTCGCCAGGACGCCGCTGCTCTGCGCCGTCATCTGCGCCCTGCACCGCCGCAATCGCGGTGACCTGCCGGTGAGCCGCCCCGAGCTGTACACGGCGGCGCTGAAGATGCTGCTCGGCAAACGCGACACCCAGCGTCTGATCTCCGAGCCCGAGGGGATCGAACTCGCGCCCGAGCGACACCAGTTGCTGTTGCAGCGCATCGCCGTGTGGCTGGTGCGCAACGGCCAGTCGCAGCTCTCCCACGAGCAGGCCGCGGGACAACTGCTGCCGGTACTCAGCGGCATGCCCGAGGTCCAGGCCCCTGTCGACGCCGTCCTGCGGCACATGCTCAATCGCAGCGGGGTACTGGAGGAACGCGGCGAGGACAGCATCCAGTTCATCCACCGCACCTTCCAGGACTACCTCGCGGCACGGGAGTTCCAGGACAGCGACTGCCTGCGGGAACTGCTCGGCCACGCCGCCCAGGAGGACTGGCAGGACGTCGTCCTGCTGTCGATCGGCCACTGCCGGACCGCCGAGGTCGAGAAGGTCGTCGACCACCTGATGGCCCAGGGCGACGCCCAGGAGGGGCACCAGCGGTGGAACCTCCATCTCCTCGCGGCGAGCTGCGCGGCGGAGGCGGTCTTCCTGCCACAGGAGAAACGCGAGGCAGTCGCCGAGCGCCTCAAGGCCTTCATGCCGCCCAAGGACGTCGTCCAGGCGATCGAGGTGGCCCGGCTGGGCGCCTACGTCCTGCCGATCCTCCCCGGGCCCGAGGGGATCCCCGAGCACGTGCAGCTCTTCGTCGCCACGACCCTGACCAGGATCGGCACCCCCCGGTGCCTTCCCCTCGTACGCGCGTACGCGGCCCAGCCCAGCCCGCTGCTGCGCCAGTTCCTGGCGTCGGCCTGGGGGGACTTCCCGGCCGGGCCCTACGCCCGTGAAGTGCTCGCCACGATGCGGCTGGACGACGTGGAGATCCTGGTCAACCGGGACCACATGCTGCGCAATCTGAGCCACCTCGGTCCGCTCACGCGGGTCGTGACGGAGGGGCCTTTCCCGGCGGCCCAGCTGCGCCGGTATCTGCCGCACACCTCGATCGGCACCCTCACGATCACCGGCAATCCGGCCCTCACCGACCTGTCGTTCCTGCACGGGCGCCCGGACATCAGGCATCTGACCGTGGATCCGGCCGCCGGGATCCGGGACATCTCCGTCCTCGCGGGCTCCCCCCTCGTGAAGTTGTCCCTGGACGCGTCACTGCTGCTCCCCGAGGACCTGGACGTCGTCCCCACCATGAGCGAGCTGCGGGAACTGCGCTTCGACGGGCTGCCGATCGGGCAGTACGCGCAGCTTCCGCCGCCTCACCCCTCCGTGGCCCGGCTGTCGGTGTCCAGCCAGGACCTCCAGGTGGACACCCTGCACCGCTGGACCGGTCTGCGCGGCCTCGCCGTCCGGCAGCCCACGCCTCTCGCCGAACTGTTCACACAGCTGGCCGAACTGCCCAGGCTCCGCGCGCTGCAGCTCCCGCTCGCGCGGCCCTCGGAGGAACTCCGCGGCCTCCCCCCGCTCCCCCGGGTCCACTCCCTCACGCTGCCCGACCTCCTCGACGACCCGGATCTCGACGGACTCGCCACCACGTTCCCCTCGCTGCGCCGGCTGACCCTCGACCTCGGGTTCGGCCCCGGCCCCGCCGTCCGTCTGGGGCCCCTCCACGCCCTGCCCGGCCTCTCCGTGACCGTCCTGGCCGCCGAGCACCCGGCGGTGCGGGAGGCGGGTCCGCTCGCGGTCCGGCTCCGCGTCACGGTGCGAGAGGCGGACGGGGGCTCCGCGGTGTTCGTGTGAGGGCCCGTCACGGTCCGGGGTCCGGAGGGCGGGTGGCCGGCTGCGCGAGGCGCAGCGCGCCGATGACGCGGGTCAGGTCGTCCGGGGCCGCCGCGAGACGGACCGGTTCACCGGCGTCGTCGAGTTCGGCGATGTGCCAGCTCCTGGGCACGCTGTCGCCGTCGTCGCCCCGGGCACGCCGCACGTGCGTCACGGTCAGCCGCTCCACCGGGATCCGCTTCTGCGCGAACCGTCCCGGGCCGGCGTGCGGCGTGACGGCGGGCGGGCCGCCGCCGAGGACGACGTGGGTGCCGAAGCCGTGCGGGTTGTAGTCGGTGTGTTCGAGGAACCGCGCGGTGACGAACACGTCCGTTCCCGCCTCCGCCGTCCCCTCGGTCGCCTCGGACCCGGTGGGTGTGCGGACCCGGGTGGCGTGCCAGGCCGCGGCGAGGAGCCCCAGGGTGACCAGTGAACCCGCGGTCAGCCAGACGACCGTGCCGGGAGAGCCGGTGAGGGAGGTGGGGTGGAGGTAGCGGAGCGGGAGCAGCCACAGGGCCGTGGCCACGAGCACGCCCGCGAACGGGAGCACGGACGGCAGGACCTCGTCGTCGGGCAGCCGCCTTCCGCGCAGCCGCAGCAGCACCTGAGCGGCGGGGAAGCCGGCGGCCAGGGCCAGCGCGGCCGCGAGTGCCGCGACGTCCCCCGCGCCGGCCCGGTGCCGGCGCCAGACGTGCCCCGCACCGGCGACCTTCCTCACCTCGCCGCGCCACACGGTCAGTTCGACCCTGTCGCCCGGCTGGAACTCCAGAGCGGCGTCGCGGTCGACCGCGAGCCGCTCCAGCGGCCGGCCGTCGGTGAAGTAGAGCCAGCTGAACTTCTTCGGCCGGTTGGCCTCGGTGCGCGCGATGACGGCGGACCGGGTGGCCAGACACTCTCCCCCCGGCTGCGGCCCGCCCCCCGCGACGGCGCAGGGAGCGGCCGACTTCCACGCCCGCTCGTCGGACGCCGCGTCCGGGACGAACGACGCGGCCACGCCCGAGGACGCGAGCAGCAGGACGCACCAGATCACCGCCCCGGCCCAGCCGTGCCCGGCGGTGCGGTACGAGACGACGGGGAGGTGATCCGGCACGCGCTCCACGAAACGGCTGTGCAGCTCACGCAGTCCGTCCAGCGTGCGGTCGAAGTCCGTGTCCCGCGGCGGCCTGCCCACCGGAAGGGGCAGCGTGAGCCGGTGCCCGTCGCGCAGCAGCACGCTCACGCGGCGGCTCGCCGGGGCCCGGGACAGGTGCGCGTGCACGAGCCGGACGCCGAGGCCGGTGACGTCGTGCCAGGGCACGGTCCGCCGGCGCCACAGCCTGCGGACCCGCAGTCCGCGGGCGTCCGCGTCCACGGCGGCGACGGCCGCGTCGAGCGACAGGACGCCCACCAGGGCCGACAGGAGGCCGGCACCGAGCCACACGCCCGGCATCCCGGCGCCGCGCACCACACCCGCGACGGCCACGGCCGCACCGGCGGCGCCCGACGCGGCGAGGGACCACAAGGGCGCCTTCAGCGGAGGGCGGCAGGTCACTTCCCGGGCGTCGTTCATGCCCTGGATACTCCCTCCCCCGCCCCGCGAACACCTGTGCGGGGCCCGGCAGCGTACCGGCCCGCGTCGCTGCCGACATGCGGAAGGCGGAACGCATTCCGGCCGCGCTCGGTCCGCGGCCCCGGGCCGCGGCCCGGACTCCGGCCCGGACTGCGGTCCCGCCGCCGGGCCGGGACAATGGGCGGGACCGGGAACCCCGCACCACGAGTTCCGTCGACCGGCGGGAGGTCCGAGACCTTGGAAACGTCACTGTGGACCTTCGGGCACGGCACGGCGACCCGTGAGGAGATCGCCGGTCTGCTGCGGGACGCCGGTATCGAGGCCGTGGTGGACGTGCGCACCGCTCCCGGCAGCCGGCGCGACCCCGAGGTGTCCCGGCAGCGGCTGACGGAATGGCTGCCCTCGTACGGGATCGCCTACCGCTGGGAGCCCGCGCTCGGCGGGTTCCGCAGGCCCGCGCCCGACAGCCCGGACGTCGTGTGGCGCAACGCTTCCTTCCGCGGCTACGCCGCGCACACCCGCACCGACGAGTTCGTCGCCGCCATGGGCCGGCTGCTGAGCGAGGCGGCCTCGGCCCCTACGACCGTCATGTGCGGCGAGGCGGTCTGGTGGCGCTGTCACCGCCGTCTCATCGCGGACTTCGCGGTACTCGCCCGTTCGGTGCCGGCCCGCCACCTCATGCACGACGGCCGGACCCCCGCCCACACCCCGACCCCGGGCGCCCGCCTGCGCGAGGACGGTCTCCTCGTCTACGACGACGTCGAGGCGTCGGCCGAGGGGCGCGGTCCGTCCGCATCCTGAGGTGCCGGCAGCGGCGGCCGGACGAGGGTGGCCGGCTCCCCGGCGGCGACCGCGGAGAGCGCGGCGCTCTGCAGACCCGTGACGCGCTGGACGACGAGGATCGCGAGCACCGCGGCGGTGAGCATCAGCGCCTCCGACAGCAGCAGGGCGGGCATCGAGACGCCGTCGCCCGCCTGGGTCACCGCGGTCACCACCGCGTGCCCGGCCCAGGCCGCCCACCAGCAGTTCACCAGGATCCCGTCACGTCTCCTCCCGGACGCTCCGCCCGCGCTCGCGTCCCGGACCTCGAGGACGAGCCGCCGCGGCGCCCAGAGGTTGATCACGGGGATCAACCACGAGGCGACGGCCCACGGTTCGGATCCGGTCACGGCACCCGGGGCGAGAGCCCGCGCGATGCGGCGGCAGCGGGTGAACCACATCAGGAAGAGCACGACCGTCACCGTCATGACGTACACGAACACCATCGACGCGAACCCGGAGCCGCTCGACGACGCGTCGGTGCGGTGCGCGTGCTGGTCGCGGAGCTCCACGGCCCGGAACACGTCGGCGACGGCGGCCACCGCGACCGCGCCCTGGGCGAGGCGGGCGAGGACCCAAGGCGTCGTGAGACCGGACCGCTGCGTCATTCGGGGAACCTGCTTCATCATGAGCGGTACGCACTGCGCGCGCACGCCGGGGAAGTGGACGCCTCGCATTCTAGAGCGGGTTGGGCGGCCTCCCGGCCGGGTCCGGGGCCGGGGCACGGGCCGGGAGCGAGGCCGGGGACGGCGTCGGGACACGGGCCGGGAGCGAGGCCCGGGACCGTGGCGGGGCGCGGGCGACAAGGCCGGGCCGCGCGGGTGCGGGGCGGCCCGCGATCCGGCGCGTGAGGAGCGCACGCAGTGCGGGGGTGAGCCCTGTACGCGCCCCCACGGGACTCGGGAGAATCCTCCACCGTCAGCGGCCATGCGGCTGAAACACCGCTCCCCACCGCCCCCTCCCCCGGAAAGCAGGTCGGTGCCGTGCTGTTGCGCCTGCCCACGTCCGTGTCCGAAGCCCAGACGTACCTGACGGACGGAGCCCTGCCGATCGGCGGGGCGACGCTCGTCTGGGCCACCTGGCAGCGCGACGGGTTCCCCGAACAGGCCATGTCACTGCGCGACCTGCCGGAGGCCAACGTCCTCGGGCGTGAGACGCTCGGCGCGGCCGTGGTGCTGAACCGGATCGACGATCGCGTGCCGGAGGTGCTGCACCGAGCGGCGGCCTCCGTCGGCACCGGAGCCGTCCGCAGGGCCGCCACCGTGGGCGGCAACCTCGTCGGCAGCACCCTGCGCTGCCTGCTGCCCGCCGCGCTCGTCCTGGACGCCCGGGCCACGGTCCTGGAGGCCGACGGCGTCCACGAGACCGACCTGGCCGAGCTGCTGGCCAAGAACCACCTCCTGCTCAGCCTCCGCTGGCGCCGGCCGCTCGCGAGCGCGTACCGCAAGCTGCCCGGCGACCCGGGCGGCCCGCCGCCGCTGGTCGTCGCCGCCGCGGTGCACGCCGAGGGCGGCGGACGAAGCCGCCTGCGGGTCGCGGTCCGCGACGGCTACGAGGTGATCGGCGAGAGCACCGTCCTCGACGCCGGCACCGGCGTCGGCGAGGTTCTCGCCACCCTCGGGCGTACGGACCTCGGCGCGCTGCCCGCTGCCGCGCGAGAGGCGGTACGCGGACAGGTCACCGGCCTTCTCGGCGGCTGACGGGACCCGCGGCACCGGCGGGAGACGCCCACGCGCCGCCCCCTCCCGCCGCCGTCCCGGTCCGTTGTCAGTGGTGACAGGCAGGATGCTCGTCATGACAACACACGCAGCCGTGATCGTGGACGCCACCGCCTACGCGCAGGCCGTCGAGGACGCCGTGCGGGCCTGTGCCGCCTACTACGCGGGCGGCACCTCGCCGCTGGACGACGACACCTACGACCGGCTGGTGCGCGCGATCGCCGAGTGGGAGTCCCGGCATCCCGACGGGATACGGCCCGACTCGCCGACGGGGAAGGTCGCCGGCGGGGCCGCCGAGGGCGACGTGCCGCACACGGTCGCGATGCTCAGCCTCGACAACGTGTTCTCCGCCGAGGAGTTCGCGGCGTGGACGGCGTCGGTGGCCCGGCGGATCGGCCACGACGTGGAGCGGTTCAGCGTCGAGCCGAAGCTGGACGGCCTCGCGATCGCCGCCCGCTACAGCAACGGCCGCCTGACCCGGCTGATCACCCGCGGGGACGGGACGGCGGGGGAGGACGTCTCCCACGCCATCGGCACCGTCGAGGGCCTGCCGGACACGCTGGCCGAACCCGTCACGGTGGAGGTCCGCGGCGAAGTCCTCATGACGACGGCCCAGTTCGAGCACGCCAACGAGGTCCGCACCGCCCACGGCGGGCAGCCGTTCGCCAACCCGCGCAACGCGGCCGCCGGCACCCTGCGGGCCAAGGAGCGCGCCTACACGGTGCCGATGACGTTCTTCGGATACGGTCTGCTGCCCACCCCTGACACCGATCCCGTACTCGCCGGGGAACTGGGCGAACTCCCGCACAGTGAGCTGATGCGGAGATCCGCCGCCCTCGGCGTGAACACCCCCGCGACGACCGCCGTGCCCGGCACCACCGCAGCCACCGCCGAGCAGGTCGTCGCCCGGATCGAGGAGATCGGCCGGCTCCGCGCCGAGCTGCCGTTCGGGATCGACGGAATCGTCGTCAAGGCGGATCTGGCCGCCGACCAGCGGGCGGCGGGATCCGGTTCCAGGGCGCCGCGGTGGGCGATCGCGTACAAGCTCCCTGCCGTGGAGAAGATCACCCGCCTGCTGGAGGTGGAGTGGAACGTCGGGCGGACCGGCATCATCGCCCCGCGCGCCGTGCTCGAACCGGTCGAGATCGACGGCTCCACCATCACGTACGCCACCCTGCACAACCCGGCCGACATCACCCGCCGTGATCTGCGCCTGGGTGACCCCGTCATGGTCCATCGCGCCGGTGACGTGATCCCGCGCGTCGAGGCCCCGGTCGCGCATCTGCGCACCGGCGACGAGCAGCCGATCGTGTTCCCCGAGGCGTGCCCGCGCTGCGGTTCGGGCATCGACGCGTCCCAGGAGCGCTGGCGCTGCGAGCAGGGCCGCAACTGCCATCTCGTGGCGTCCCTCGCGTACGCCGTCGGCCGCGATCAGCTCGACATCGAGGGGCTGGGCGGCACGCGCGTCGTACAGCTGGTCGAGGCCGGTCTCGTCGCCGACCTCGCGGACGTGTTCACGCTCACGCGCGAGCAGTTGCTCGGCCTGGAGCGGATGGGCGAGACCAGTACCGACAATCTGCTGGCCGCGATCGGCGCCGCCAAGAGGCAGCCCCTCTCCCGGGTGCTGTGCGCCCTGGGTGTGCGTGGCACGGGCCGGTCCATGTCGCGCCGGATCGCGCGGTGCTTCGCCACCATGGACAACGTCCGCGCCGCCGACGCCGAGGCGATGCAGCGGGTCGAGGGCATCGGCACCGAGAAGGCCCCCTCCGTCGTGGCCGAACTCGCCGAGCTGGCCCCGCTGATCGACAGGCTTGCCGCCGCGGGTGTCAACATGACCGAGCCGGGCGCCACTCCTCCCCCGGCCGATGACGGCATCCCCGCGGACGGCGCGCCCGCCGGCGCGCCCGGAGTGGCGCCGGGCGGCCCGCTGGAGGGGATGACCGTGGTGGTCACGGGCGCGATGACGGGCCCGCTGGAGAAGCTGACCCGCAATCAGGTCAACGAACTGATCGAGCGCGCCGGGGGCCGTTCCTCCTCCAGCGTTTCCAAGAGGACCGCGCTCGTCGTCGCGGGCGAGAACGCCGGTTCCAAGCGCGCGAAGGCCGAGACCCTCGGCGTCCGGCTGGCCACGCCGGACGAGTTCGCCGCCATGGTCGCCGCGTTCCTCGACGCGAGCTGACCCGGCAGACCGCGGCGTACGGACCGCGGGCCAGGGCCTTGAGGCGCCGGCCCGCAGGTCTCCCTACGACGTGGGCGAGTCAGGCGTCACGGGCGCCGCTTCGGCTTCTCGATCCACATCACGACGACGCTCGGCACCATGACGAGGAACGACGGGAGCAGGAGCCACAGCGGCAGGCCGGTGAACAACGCCGCGACGAATCCGAGAAGGGCGATCAGGAAGGCCCCGTGCGCCCAGAGATCGAGATCAGTCATATGCCGCTCAGTCATGCGTCCCCCTGTGAAGTGCCCGCTCCCCCGCAGGCAGGCACAGCCTCGCCTCCCGCCGCACGCCCCGTCAAGCGCGGATCGCCGGTGCGCGGCGGGCCGGTCGCCCCGTCAGGGGGCGGAGGGGGTACGGATGGCGGCGATGTCGAACTGGAGGCGGACCTTCTCGCTCACCATGGCTCCGCCCTCGGCCAGCCGGGCGTTGTAGGTCAGTCCCCAGTCGGACCGGTTGATGGTGGTGGTGCCGTCGAAGCCCGCCCGCTCGTAGCCGAACGGGTCGGTGACGTGACCGATGTAGGTGAGTTCCAGGACCACCGGCCGGGTGACGTTCTTGATGGTGAGGTCACCGATCATGCGGTAGACGTCCTTGCCGGCGAGCTGCACCGCGGTACTGGTGAAGGTCATCTTCGGAAACCGCGCCGCGTCCAGGAAGTCGCGGCCGACCAGGTGGGCGTCGCGCTGCTCCACCCCCGTCTCGACGCTGGCGGTGGACAGCACGATCTCGGCCCGTGACCGGGCGGGATTGCGGCCGTCGAAGAAAAGACGGCTCTCGTACTGTGCGAAGGCACCGCGCACCGTCGTCACCATGGCGTGACGCACGGAGAACCCGATCCTGCTGTGGGCGGGGTCGACCATCCACTCTCCGGTAAGGGCCGCCAGCGCCGGATCGAGCACGGCTCCGGCGGCGGATGCCGCCGGAGCCACGGACGGGGAAGGACTCTGTGCCGCCGCGCGCCGGGGTGCCGAGCTACGGCTGAAAAGGTTCATGGAACACGTAGTTACTCAACGCTCCACGCCGCGCGCAAGGCACCGTCGGCAAATCCGCCGCTTCCTGCGCAGACCTTCACTCAGACCTTCACAGCTCCGCTTCTCACGCGACGGCGCCGAGCCGCCGGCCGGATGGGCGGGCCGAGGGGCACGCCGGGCCGACGGGCACGGGGCGGAAGGGCGTGGGTCAAGGCGCGTCGCCGCGCCAGTCGTACCTGCGCCCGTCCCCCGGCCGGGGCGCGTACAGGGCGCGGCCGCCGGGGCCGTAGTGACCCATCTCGGTGGGCAGTCCCACGGCCTCCCGCGTCTCGTGGCCGGGCCGGTCCGTGACGTCCAGGAGAAGGCCGTCCAGCGGGCCGCCCACCAGTTGCGCGTAGCTGCGCCCTGGCCGGGGACCGGCGTCGTCGTGGTCGGCGCCGTAGACCCGGCCGCGCAAGAACTCCAGCTCATCCATGCCCCGAAGCCTCGCATCCGCCACTGACAACGCGGCCTGCCGTCGAGGCGGCGGTGGCCGTCGGCGGACGCCGCGGCTCAGTGGAGGTCGTGCGGGCGTGCTCGTCCCCGGTACTCCACGCGGTACGAGGACCCCGGCGGGATGGTGGTGCGCCTCCGCGTCCTCCGCCAGGTGAACGTCAGGGTGCGGCCGGTGTCCTGAGGGCGAGGATCGCGACGTCGTCGTCGTTGGCGGCGGGGCGGACGCGGCGCAGCAGTTGGTCGGTGAAGGAGGCCAGTGGGCGGTGGGCGAGGGCGGCGGCGTGCCGGCGCAGTCGTCCCAGGCCCTCGTCGAGTGTGTGGCCGGATTCTTCGATCAAGCCGTCGGTGTACAGCACGAGGGTGGACCCGGGCGGCAACAGGAAGGTGCCGTCGGTGCGCGGCGTACGGACCCCGGTGCCGAGGAGGATGCCGTGGCCGTCGGTGAGGTACTCCGCCAGCCCGTCGTGGCTGATCAGGAGGGGCGGCGGGTGGCCGGCGTCGGTCCAGGTCAGTTTCCACGGGCCGTCGGCCGTCTCCTCCAGCCGGGCGAAGATCATGGTGGCCATGGTGACGTCGGTGATGTGCATGAGCGCCTCGTCGAGGCGTTCGACGATCCTGCTCGGGGGCTCCTGCAGGGCCCAGGCGTAGGCACGGAGCATGTTGCGCACCTGTGCCATGCCGGCCGCGGCCTCCAGGTCGTGCCCGACGACGTCGCCGACGGCCAGCGCGGTGGCGCCGTCGGAAAGGGAGAAGGCGTCGTACCAGTCGCCTCCCACCTGCGAGGCGTGGGGCGCGGGCAGGTAGCGGACCGTCATCTGCAGACCGGGCACGCGCGGCATCTGGGGCAGCAGGTGGTTCTGCATGGTCTCGGCGACCTTGCGCTGGCGCTGGTAGAGGCGGGCGTTGTCCAGGGCGAGGCCGGCGCGGCGGGCGATGTCCTCGATCAGGGGGAGGTCGGCGGCGCGGTAGTCGCCCTTCTGCTTGGCGCGGCCCAGGGTCAGGGCTCCGAGGACCTGGCGCGTGCTGCGGATGGGGGCGATGGCCGCGGAGTGAATGCCGGTGGCTTCGAACATGCGGCGCTGTTCGACCGCGATGCCGGAGTCCGGGGGTCCCTGGTAGGTCTGCGGGCCGGCCACGGTCGAGGCGACCCCGCGCAGGGCTCTGGACAGGGGCATCGGGGATTCCGCGGGGACGGGTGGCATCGGTCCCTGGAGTTCCTCGTGGCTCACCAGGGCGCCGCCGTCCGCCTCGACGACGACGTGGCGCCACACCTCGTCGCGCTCCGTGATCAGGTCGATGACGACCCAGTCCGCCAGCCTGGGCACCACCAGGGACACCAGCCGCCGCAGCGCCTCCTCGACGTCGAGCGTGGAGGTCAGCTGGGTGGTGGTCGCGGCCAGCAGCGCGAGCCGTTCGAATTCCGTCAGCAGCGAGGCATCCGGCTCCGGCCGCGCGCCGGTCTCCCGTGGCTGCCACGGGTGGAAGACGACGAGTGTGCCGCGCCGGTGGCCGGTGAACTCGAAGGGGGCTATCAGCCACGAAATGGGCAGCACGGAGCCGTCGCCGCGTGCGAAGTGGTCCTCCTCCGCCTGCGCCGCGCGCCCGGCGTGGAAGGGCTGCCGCATACGGCACTGGCTCCTCGGCAGGGGCTGGCCGTGAGGGTCCCGGTGCAGCAGATCGTGCGCGTCGTGGCCGACGAGGTCGTCGGCGGGCCGGTCCAGGAGTTGCCCGGCGCGGGAGTTGACGGCGAGGATGCGGCCCTGCTCGTCGACGACGTAGGCGCCGGCCCCGATCGCCTCCAGCGCGTCGCCGAGCGCGGCCGCTGTCGTCAGGGGCCGCTGCCCGCGAGCCTTCTCCGTGTCCGGTCCTTCCATGCCCTGCTCTCCTCGGCCGACTGGCGGCGCGTCCGTCCGCGCTCCGCACCTTCCCGACCGCCCTGGCGCCGAACGGTCCAGGCCCACCCTCGCACGAGTGAGGGAACATCGGGTCGCCGAGACTCCGGGACCGCCGGGGCCGCCGGGGCCGCCGAGCTTCCGGTACCGCCGGGAAGAGACTCGCCCGAGAGCGGCGGTCCGGGCCCTCCCCGTTATCTTTTTCGCGGTCCTGCAACGGGGCCGCTGGCCTCCGGGCTCGGCATGACTGTGTCCCCCTGTCGAAGGAATGACCTGGGGGGTGG